>DASVWZ010000315.1:0-8013 GCA_036392935.1 Terriglobales bacterium
CCCTTACAAATTTCCTGTAGGCCAGGTTGCCCGCCAAACCCCGCCGCCTTGTCTTAATTGTCAATAATTTGCCTTCAATTTTTTACTTCCCCCAGACCCGCCCATGACACCTCGCCTCGCCCGTTTACTTAGTCTCGAAAATGTAACGCGGATCGAATCGACGCCAATTAAGCGTATCGAGGCCATCCGGACCAATTGTTCCGGCCCCGTTTAAACCATCCGCGCAAAAAGGGGGAATTACCATGAAGAAAAGCATTCCATTATTGCTGTTGGGCCTGACCTTCGTCATGGCCAGCACTCCGGTTCTATTCGCGCAGTCCACCGGATACGTTCAGACCAATCTGGTCGGCAACGTCTCCGGCTTGGCTCCTCACACCGACTCCAAGCTCTCCAATCCCTGGGGCATTTCCTACATTCCGGGTCAGCCCTTCTGGATCGCCAACAACAACGGTGGCACGTCCACCGTCTACGATGCCGAAGGCAATGCGCAGTCGCCGATAAGCGTGACCATTCCCAGCGCCTCGGTCAATCCCTGCAGTCCGGGATGTCCGACCGGCACCGTGGCCAATAACAGCGCCTACTTCAGCGGCGGATCTTTTATCTTCGACAGCGAAGATGGCATTCTCGCCAGTTGGACCGGTGGCACCAGCGCGCTAAAGGTCGTCGATAACTCGGCCGAGGGCGCCGTCTACAAGGGACTCGCCCTGATATCGAACGGTTCCGGCACTTTTCTGCTCGCCGCCAACTTCCGCAGCGGAAACATCGATGTTTTCGATCGCAATTTCATCCCTGCGACTCTGACCGGCTCCTTCAAGGATCCCAATCTTCCCGCCGGCTTCGCTCCGCACGGCATTCACGTAATCGCAGGCCAGATCTATGTTGCCTACGCCATGCAGGATTCCGCCAAGCACGATCCCACCCCCGGCGCTGGCAGCGGAGTCGTCGACATCTTCGATCTCGATGGCAACTTCGTGAAGACCTTCGCCTCCGGCGGCCACCTCAACGCGCCCTGGGGGGTTGTCGAAACTCCGGCATCCTGGGGAACCTTCTCGAAGGCAATTCTCGTCGGCGACTTCGGCGATGGCGCGATCAACGCCTTCGACTCGACCGGCAAATTCCTCGGCCAGATTTCTGACACCAGCAACAAGCCGATCATCAACGCCGGCTTGTGGGACATGGTATACGGTGCAGGTGGAACCGGCGATCCCGATACTCTGTACCTGACCGCCGGTGGCTCCAGTCAGACCAGCGGACTGTTCTTCACGCTGGCGCCCACCTCAACCAATGCGAATGCAAACTTCCAGTTGTCGGTTTCATCGCAGAGCGCCACCGTTGCCTCGGGGCAGTCCACAACTGTCTCCGTCAGCGCCAGCGCCGTCAATGGTTTTGCGGGGTCGATCTCTCTTAGTTGCTCGAGCCCCGGCGGGCTGAGTTGCACGCTGTCTCCTTCATCGATTACGCCGGGATCAAGCGCGTCCAAGTCCACGCTTACCTTGTCGGCTGCCGCAGCCCCGCCGCCTACCGGATACTCATCCGGAGCCATGGCTTGGTTGCCGCTCTCCGCACTCGGCCTCGTCGGTATGATCCTTCCTCGCCGCAAGATGTCGCGTAAAGCGAAGTATGCCGCGATCGCCGCTGGAATCCTCGTGCTCTTTATTTGCCTGATCTTCGCTATGGGTTGTGGCGGAGGCAACGGATCGAACAGTTCCGGCTCGCAACCACAGGCGCAAACCGTCCAAGTAATGGTGACCGGTCAATCGGGATCGCTCAGTCACTCGCAAGCGATTACGGTGACCATCAACTAAGCAAGCCGCAGCACAACTGAGGGCGGCAAAGCAAAAGGGACACTCAACTAGGTGTCCCTTTTTTCCTTTTTCGCTGAAGACGCGGATTGTGACTATGCGCGCTGCGACAATGTCTCGCACGCTCGTCTTAGCATGTCGCGCTGCTTGGCCTTCAAGGCAAGAAATTCGAAACCATGGCGCAGGCCGGATCTGTACCTCACGATGGCGCGAAGCTTCAGTGGTTCGGCTGCCGTCGGCGGCGTGAACTCCATCGAAACCACTTCATCCATCTCCAGTGCCGTGGTCACCGTGCCCCCTATGCCATCTTCTCCAATCTCATTCGACCGCCCCCATAGGGAAATCATCTCGCCTTGTCGAAGCACCTGTATGGATAAACGTGCGTCCATGGTGTAGCGAGGAAACTTGCGCGCGATTTTTGACACTGTACTCGTAGCCGAAGTTTTCACCGGTCGTTCTCTCTGTGTACTCGACCCATTCTCACCGAACCCAGCCCAATGCTCAATATCGCACAAGATCAACGTACCTTCGGCGTACATAGTACATAGTAGAGACGTAGCTTGCTACGTCTCGAGCCCCCGCGTGCAAACTCCCTCCATTTTGTGCAGAATAGAAAACGCACCGCCTGGCGGTTCTATAATCCCGGAGGCTTCAGTGGGCGGGCCCTCCACGCTGAATCTTTCACTGGGAAAAATCATCTGAACCCTCAAAGGAGAATGACCAATGGCGTTTGAACTACCCCCTTTGCCGTATGACTACGCGGCGCTCGAGCCAACCATCGATGCGCAGACCATGAAGCTCCACCACGATATGCACCACGGCGCATATGTGAAGAACCTGAATGCAGCGCTCGAAAAGCATCCCAATCTGCAGTCCAAGAGCGCAGAAGATCTGATTAAGGATTTGAACGCCGTCCCCGAAGACATTCGCACCGCTGTGCGCAACAATGGCGGAGGCCACGTCAACCACTCGATGTTCTGGAAGATCATGAAGCCAGGGGGCGGCGGCGATCCTACAGGCGCCATCGGCGATCTCATCAAGAAAGCCTTCGGCAGCTTCAAAGATTTTCAGGCCAAGTTCAACGACGCTGGCGTAAAGCAATTCGGCAGCGGATGGGTCTGGCTCGTCGGCAAGAAGGGCGGCGAAGTTCAGATTCTCAGCACCCCCAATCAGGACAGCCCGCTATCGCAAGGCCTTTACCCCATCTTCGGCAACGACGTCTGGGAACACGCCTACTATCTGAAGTACAACAATCGCCGCCCGGAGTATCTCGCCGCCTGGTGGAACGTCGTCAACTGGGACGAGATCAACAAGCGTCTCCAGGGGTTTAAGTAAGAATTCTTGTCGTGTGGCGCGGGCGCACTCGCCCGCGCACACTGACTTCGCTGAAAATTCTCCTGTGCCCCGATGTGGAAATATCGCCGGTCGCGGGTAACAATTTTCATCCGTCACTATGGACGAATCGGTGTTCCATCAAACTCACCGCCAATCAATAAGTTCAACGCTCATCGATTTCCGTGCGCCCCACAAACCAATCGTTCAACTTTTTCCATTTGCACCATTAATGTGGAATTGACCTTCTGCACGCGGCGAATTACATTCTCTTCACCCTCAACAACAAAAAATTGATAAAAAAAGTTTCGCCCGTCCCAGCCAGCGGAGCGAGACAACGTAAGCGAATTGAATTCGGTGCAATAAAAAATTTTTCGTCCTCCCCTCCCCCCAAAAAGGATGGATGCCCCCGTGAATAACGACTGGAATATTTACCGCACGCGCTTTTTGGTTAAGGCCAAACAGCTTACTCACCCGCTCTGTTTTATTGACGCGCTCGGCCGCGAGCATAACGGCCACCCCGGTGACTACCTCGTAGAATGGTCCGACGGCAGCCGTCGCGTTGCGCCCCGGGAAATCTTCGAGGACGTCTACGTTCCCATGGGACCAGCCGTCCCCGACTGGCAAACTGCCGCTCGCCGGCCCTTGCCGGATTTCACTCGGCGGCCCCTAACTCGGCCTCCGGCAACAGCATAGAAGCAAAATCAAGCCCGCTTGTGGATATTCCGGCGGTGGGCTGAATCAACGCCGTTAATTACAAAGGGATACAATATATAGATGATTCCTCTTGACACCCACTAGCGGCTGGACTACTGTTGCTATCCCAGAGAGCTTTGCTGGCGGGGTTAAAGAGGAGCCAAAAAGAGGTAAAAATGCTGGATCTGGCAGAACTCGTTGATCGCTCCCTCGCACGCTACGGCATTGAAGCCCCCTTCGATCCCAGCCGGGTTCAGTGGTCCGCTTGGGTCGCGGTAGAGGATCATCTCGCGCTGCTCCAGGTTCCCGGCAAGGCTGGCCTCTACGCCTTGGCCGAAGAACTATCCGCACCCGCTGCCGAAGGCATCGCCAATAAACGTGTTCTCGCGCTCTTTGAAATCTCTGAAGCCGAAGATCTTGGCTTGACCCTCGGACGCCGTTTCCTTAGCCCCGGCCCGCGTCTGGTCGGGAAAAAATATTTCACCCGCTATGCGGTCATCGAAGACGACCGCCAGCGCCTTTCAGCCTATCTGGCGTTTCGCCGCTGGGTGGCCACGCAGAAAGAAGCAGGTTCCGGGCTCGCGCGCAGCGGTCCAAACCAGTTCACTTCAGACGCTTCCCCCGCGTCTGGACTTAGCCACGGATCATCTAATAAAGAGACCCAAAACGGGCCGCCAGAAGCATTTTTGACCGGTTCCTAAGATCTTTGTAGAGACGCAGCTTGCTGCGTCTCCCAGAATAATTAAGACACGAAAACAATTCTGTAGAGACGTAGCTTGCTACGTCTTCCAACTCCAGGAGAGAGAACAAATGTCGGAAGTCACCGAAACCCGAGCCCCCCAAACCACCGAAGCTGCTGCCCCGGTTGCAGCCGCCGTGTCAAAAAAAGCCCCTGGCCTTAGCTTCCGCCGCTTGTTCACCAAGCCCGGCGTCAATCCCTACGACGAAATCGAATGGGAACGCCGCACCGCGCAGATCACCGACTCGAAAGGAGGAGTGATCTTCGAGCAGAAAGACGTCGAAGTCCCCAAAGACTGGTCGATGACCGCGACCAACATCGTCGCCTCGAAGTACCTGCACGGCACTCTCGGCACGCCCGAGCGTGAAACCGGCGTCCGCCAGCTCGTCACCCGCGTCGCCGAGACCATCCGCGACTGGGGCCTAGCCCAGGGCTACTTCAAAACTCCCGAAGACGGCGCCGTCTTCCACGACGAACTCTCCCACATCCTGCTTCACCAGTACGTGGCCTTCAACTCGCCCGTCTGGTTCAACGTCGGATGCGACCGCATCGAGCCCACCTCCGACGCTACCAACTGGCACTGGAACTTCGCCCTCGGGCGCGTCGAGTTCGGCGTCACCGGATACAAAACGCCGCAGTGCTCCGCCTGCTTCATCAACTCAGTCAAAGATTCACTCGACTCCATCCTCACCCTCGCCAAAACCGAAGGCATGCTCTTCAAATGGGGATCGGGCACCGGTACCAATCTCTCCTCGCTGCGATCCTCCACCGAAGGCCTCAGCGGCGGAGGCACCGCCAGCGGCCCGCTCAGCTTCATGAAAGGTTTTGACGCCTTCGCCGGCGTCATCAAATCCGGCGGCAAAACTCGTCGCGCCGCCAAGATGGTCATCCTCAACATCGACCACCCCGATATCGTCGAATTCATCGAGTGCAAGTCGCGCGAAGAAGCCAAAGCTCACGCCCTCGTCGCCATGGGCTACGACGGATCCCATCCCGACTCCGACGCCTACAGCTCCATCTTCTTCCAGAACGCCAACAACTCCGTTCGCGTCACCGACGACTTTATGTACGCCGTCATGCGCGACATCGATTTCTCCACCAAAGCCATCCGCGACGGCCGCGTCATCAACACTTACAAAGCCAAAGATCTGCTCCGCAAAATCTCCGACGCCACCTGGATGTGCGGCGATCCCGGCATGCAATTCGATTCCACCGTCAACCGGTGGCACACTTCGAAGAACACCGCTCGCATCAACGCTTCGAATCCCTGCTCCGAGTACATGTTCCTCGACGACTCGGCCTGCAACCTCGCCAGCTTGAATCTCTTGAAGTTCGCGCCCAACGGCACCTTTGACGTGGAAGCCTATCGTCACGCCGTCGACGTCGTCATCACCGCGCAGGAAATCCTCGTCGACAACGCCGGCTACCCGACTGAGATGATCGCCAAGAATTCCCACGACTATCGTCCGCTCGGCCTCGGCTATGCCAACCTCGGCGCCCTCCTCATGGCTGCCGGCTTGCCCTACGACTCCGACGCCGGACGCGACTACGCAGCCTGCGTCACCGCCATCATGTGCGGCCAGGCCTATCTGCAGTCTTCGAAGATTGCTGAACTCTGCCCGCCGCTCGTGCCCGCAACCGAAGCCACGCAGAAGACGCTGGCCGAGACGAATCTTGGTTCGAATGTCATGGCTGGCGGCGCTTGCCCCGGCTGGTATCTCAACCGCGAGCCGTTCCTCGATGTCGTCCGCATGCATCGCGCCTCGGTCAACAACATTAATAAGACCAACGTTCCAACTTCTCTCTACGAAGCCTCCAAAGCCAGTTGGGACGAAGCCCTCGCCCACGGCGAAAAATTCGGCTATCGCAACTCGCAGGTCACCGTGCTCGCACCCACCGGTACCATCGGCTTCATGATGGACTGCGACACCACCGGCATCGAGCCCGATCTCGCCCTCGTCAAGTTCAAGAAACTGGTCGGCGGCGGCATGATCAAAATCGTCAACAACACAGTGCCTACGGCACTCTTCAAGCTCGGATACAACCACGACCAGGCCGACGCCATCGTCAGCTACATCGACGCTACCGGCACCATCGAAGGCGCGCCCCACGTCAAAGACGACCATCTCGCCGTCTTCGATTGCTCTTTCAAGCCCGCCAAAGGCACGCGCTCTATCCATTACATGGGACATCTCCGCATGATGGCGGCCGCGCAGCCCTTCATCTCCGGCGCCATTTCGAAGACCGTCAATCTTCCCGAGAACGCCACCGTCGAAGACATCATGGAAGCCTATCTTCAGGCTTGGAAGCTCGGCCTGAAAGCCGTCGCCATCTACCGCGACGGATGCAAGAAGTCCCAACCCCTAAGCGCCGCCGGCACAAAAACAGCGCAAGCCGGAAATCAACCCTCAGCCGCGCCGATCGAACAAGACGATCTCAACGCTCCGCCGCGCGCCGTCCGTCACAAACTAAAAGACGAACGCATGTCGGTCACCCACAAATTCAACGTCGGAGGCCACGAAGGCTACATCACCGTTGGCCTCTATCCCAGCGGCGATCCCGGCGAGATTTTCATCACCATGGCCAAAGAAGGCTCGACCGTCAGCGGCCTCATGGACAGCTTCTCTTGCGCCATCTCGCTCGCCCTGCAGCACGGCGTACCCTTGAAAATGCTCTGCGAGAAGTTCGCTCACACCCGCTTCGAACCCAGCGGCTGGAGCGGCAACCCCGACATCGGCATGGCCAAGTCGATCGTGGATTACATCTTCCGCTGGCTGCAGATGCGATTCCTCACCGGACAGCAGCAGTTGCTCTTCGAGAACCTCCGCCCGAAGTCCTGGGTGGCGCAAGCGCCAGAGATTGGCGAGCCGAACTCTTCGGGTTTCCCGGCGACCGACGACCGCCGACCGCCGACTGGAAGCGCCCACGCCGCCGACAACCTGGCCGGCATCGTCGACCTCGGCGACGCCCCCACTTGCAGCTTCTGCGGCTCCATCATGACCCGCAACGGCAGTTGCTACCGCTGCATGTCCTGCGGCTCCACCAGCGGCTGCAGCTAATTAGAGGTCGTGGATGAAGATTTGGCTCGGGACGAGAGAGCAGAGGATTGCGGCATGCACTGTGCTGATTATGGCAGGTTTGTGCCTGTTTCAGCGGATAGATGATTTCGACATGCCGCACCTTCACTTCGAGACCCCATCGGTACCGACAGCCAGCGTGTCGATGTTTGCGTCGGCAGCTAACACAGCTGCAGCAACCGTCCACGGCGTGTCGCTGAGCTTGTAAATACTGCGGAAGGGCACAGCTTCAGCCGCACCCACCTACTCTGATCCCTGTCATCCCGACCGAAGCGTAGCGCCAGCGAGCGAAGTGGAGGGACCTTGCGCTTAAAAGCCTATGGGTGGCGCAGCGCTTCAGCGCTGCGAATATCGCATACCCTAGCGA
>DASVWZ010000316.1:0-1961 GCA_036392935.1 Terriglobales bacterium
TAGCTCGTCGGCGGAATTTGTGGGTGAATTGGCCGAGTTCAGCCGGGCGATTGGCTGAGGAAACGGTAAAGTTTTCGGCAGGTGGAATCGAAGGCGCGTTGTAGCGGCTCTTCCGATTCCAGGGCGTAGATTAGCGGCCCACCCTCGTCGTCGATTCTGTCGTCGAGAAGCTGCTGAATGCTTTTCCTTCTCAGAGAAGGGTTTTCATTCAGGTCGCGGATGATCTCCCCGCCCAATGCCCACAGATTATCGACGTGCTTCTGAATGGTTTTGGACGACAGGTCAGAACGGACCAGGTCCTCCAGAAATGGCCGGAAGCACTTCACCAATTCCTCGCCTGGTGGCAGATCTTTTTCCCACCCCATCCACGATCGCGGCCAAGTGTCCAGTCCACGGCAATAACGTTCCAGCAAGGAAGACGAGAGCGAGGTGGGGCGGTTTATCGTAGAGGTCTTCGCCGTCACTCGCTTTCGCGCCATGGAACTCATCACGATTCTAAACCGCTGCCACCGCTTCCGCGGATTCGTCTATCATCACGCCCGATTCACTACGGACAAGAAGAGTATCGAGGTCTCCGTGCGGCCGCGCAAAGGCTCGGCCGCGGTCTGTTCGCGCTGCCATCGGCCGGCGCCCGGCTACGACCAACTTCCCGCGCGGCGTTTTGAGTTCATCCCACTGTGGGGATTCTTCGTCTTTCTCGTGTATGCCATGCGACGCGTGGACTGCCGACGCTGCGCCGCCGTCGTCGTCGAAGAGGTTCCCTGGGTTGATGGAAAACGCACGCTCACGAAAGCCTATATGCTCTTCCTAGCCCGTTGGGCGCGCCGCCTTTCCTGGAAAGAAACGGCGGAAGCATTTCGCACCTCCTGGGAGAAGGTTTTCGATGCGGTCGAGCATGTCGTCACCTGGGGCCTGGAACACCGAGTGCTGGGCCAGATCGACGCCATCGGCGTCGACGAAATCCAGTACGCCAAAGGCCACAAGTACCTGACGCTGGTCTACCAAATCGATATCGGCATCACCCGTTTGCTTTGGGTGGGCAAGGAACGAACTGTCGAATCCTTTCAGGGATTTTTCACCACCATGGGACAGGAAGTCATTTCCAAGATCTCGTTTATCTGCTCGGACATGTGGGAACCTTATTTGAAGCTCATCCGCGAGAAATGCTGCGAGGCCCTGCATATCCTCGACCGCTTCCACATCGTAGCCAATATGAACAAAGCTCTCGATCAGGTCCGCGCCGAGGAAACCGGCCGTATGAAACGCGAGGGGCGCGACCCGATCCTGAAGAAGTCCCGTTGGCTGCTGCTCAAACGCAGTGAGAATCTCAAAGATGAGCAACACTTCCGGCTCCGTGATCTCCTGCGCTACAACCTGAAAACCGTTCGGGCCTACCTTCTTAAGGAAGCCTTCCAGCAACTCTGGGATTACAACTCACCCACCTGGGCCGGCAAGTTCCTCGACGAATGGTGCCGCCAGACCATGCGATCCCGCATCGAGCCCATGAAGAAGATCGCACGCTCGCTGCGTCAGCACCGTGAGCTCATCCTCAACTATTTCCGAGCTCAAAAGCTGCTCTCCAGCGGGGTCGTGGAGGGCCTGAATAACAAGGCCAAAGTCACCATGAGAAAATCGTACGGGTTTCGAACCTACCGGGTTCTCGAACTCGCGCTCTATCACTCACTTGGAAAGCTGCCCGAGCCGGAATGTACCCACGATTTCTTCTGACGAGTCAAAATTTTGAATTGGGGTCTCGGGATGGTCGGGAACGAAAAGTCCCGCGAAGGCACAGGTGCCTTTGAATTAATCGCTTGGAGACGGACATTTTGGAGTCATAACCGACGGTGGCTGTCAACGGAAGCGCCGACCGCTCAGGTGATGATAGGCCGGCAAGTTCCTCGACGAATGGTGCCGCCAGACCATGCGATCCCGCATCGAGCCCATGAAGAAGATCGCACGCT
>DASVWZ010000317.1:0-21534 GCA_036392935.1 Terriglobales bacterium
ACGATCTCACTCGTGCGGCATCGGCGTCGGTACCCTGCGCACTTCTCGCTTCCAACGCATTCGCGCGCGCAACTCCGAGCCGCGCCAGCGCGCCTGTCCAGCAGGTGGAGACCATGCCGTTGTGATCGAGAATCTTCTGGAACTCGGCGGCAGCGTCCTCGCCCTTTCCTGCCGCGAGGTATGCCTGACCGCGAATGTACGTGGGATACAGGCACGTTATCTGGTGAATGAACAGTGCCTCTCCGTATTCAATTGGCGGCAGCGCGCCTGACAGCTGGTCGATGCCTTCCCCGGAATTCCCGCGGTTCAGCGCCAGTTGCGCACGGATGGCGGGCAGCCATAGGGATTGCACCTGTGTGTCCAGAGGGTGGCGGTCATTCAGATTCTCTGCCATTTCCTCGGCCCGCTGTGCATTGCCGGCCATCGCATATGCGAGTGCGGCTTCTAACTGTACGCCCTGGCTTTCTGGATACAACTTTACACCCGCCTCGGCATCGTCCCGCGCGCGCTTGAAGTTGCCGAACGCAGCCTCGCGCAGAGATGCATTTTCCCACCAGATTGCGGCATTCTCTTTGCTATCGGCTCGAACGGCTGAATCCGCCGCGCGCTTGGTGAGGTCACGGGCTGCCTGCAACCGTCCGCCATACGCCTCAGCATCGGAGGCAAGAGAAAGCCCTGCATTCTCTACGGCTGGATTCGTGGCGAACCATTCTTGCTGTTCCGCCATGCCTCGCGAATCCCCAGCGAGGAAAGCCATGTTATACAACGCGTTATGTTGGATAAAGGAATCGAGCCTGCGCGCCTGTGCCTGCCGGATGATCTCGCGTGCTTCTTCTGAGCGTTGCAGGGCCATGAGGTAATAGGCGAGATTGGTGTAGGGCCCTTTGTTATCCGGCAACATCTGCAACTGCTGCCTGGTTGTGTCGACCGCAGCCTGGTAGTCTCCTTGTAAGGCGTAAATGATACCGAGACTCCCATAAGCTGGAGCATTCCATGAGTAGTCCGCAATCCATTCCCGGTAAATCTGTGCTGCCTTGTCAAGCTCGCCGGTCACGCTCCTGTAGTACGTGGCGGTGATCGCCAATTTCTCTCGCTCATTTGCGTGGTCACGTAACTCAAAAGCTTTGGTGTCGTACTTTCGCGCCTCCTCCAGCTCTGCCAAAGCGAAATAGACAGAACCTATACTGGCGTATGCTTGGGCAAAGTTCGGATCGATCTGCACCGCGCGTTCAAGATAGGGCAGCGCGGTGCGAGGCACCCCCGTTCTTATGCCGATGCTATATGCTTGCAATGCCTCAAGCGATGAGGTGGTCGCTTGCGCCATCGGAACGTCGAACTTCTCCACCGTAGCCAGCGACTCACCCAACTTGCCTCGCAGTTTGGCGGCAGCATCCCCTAATGTATTCAGCACTTGTTCCTTCACATTTGCTGTTGCCTGCTCTTCACCCAGCGGCTCATCAGTTTGGCAGTTCAGCGCCTTTAGCCCGATCACATACTCCTTGCCTAGACTGTCGATCGAACCGGCGATATATGCCTGGGCGTTGGCACGCCGGCAAAGCTCGCGCGCCACCTCCGGCGTCAACCTGGCAGTGGCAGGGAGCGTCATCAGCTTCAACGTCTGTGCCACACGGTTGTCGGAGAGCACGTTCACAAATGGCGACTGGGTCAGGGCCACACTGAGCGCCGTCTTTAATGTGTTGTCGAAGACCGGATCGCCGGTGGTATTCGCAAAGTCAGCGATCACAATGCTGCTTTGCGGTGGAAGAGCACCTGCTCGATGGTGAAGACGGAACGCGGCCGCCAGGGCAAACACAATAACAAGTGCGCCTAGAGCCGACGCTACTTTCCACCCCCGGCGTTGCGACTTTGCGGCCGGCTTATCGGGTAGGAACGCTGAGCCGGCGGGCTGAGCACGAACCGGCCAGGAACTGCCCGACGGTCTTCGTTGGACCTCGCTGACTCCGGTTTCCGAGTTGCGATCCGCCGCAGTAATTGATGCTAACTCGTTCGCGCCTGAAACTAACTGCAACCGGTGCAGGTCAGCTCTAACCTCTGCTGCTTGCTGATAGCGCAACCCGCGGTCTTTTTCCAGGCACTTGGCAATGATCAGTTGCAAATCTTCGGGAATACCGGGGTTCAACGCCCGAGGCTCATCCGGCGTTTCCTGCAGAATAGAGAGAAACAACTTTCCCGTCGTGTCACCACGAAATGGCGCCCGCCCCGTCGCTAATTCATAAAGAACGATCCCCAGGGAAAACAGGTCCGTGCGCTGGTCGAGGGATGTGCCCAGGGCCTGCTCCGGCGACATGTAAGCAGCCGTGCCCAACGCTCCTAGTCCGCTCGTCAATTGCGATTCGTCGCTGCTGGATGCGAAAGTCTCCGAGTCTGGCAGCCGCCGGCCTATGCGTTTCGGCCCCATTCTCTTGGCCAGACCGAAATCCAAAATCTTTGCGCGTCCGCTGTTCGTCAAGAAGATATTTGCTGGCTTAATGTCGCGATGGACGACGCCCGCAGCGTGTGCGGCAGCCAGAGCGTCGATCACATCCAGCGCAATGGCCAATAGCTTCTCCTGTTCCGCCGGGCCTTCCCGCACCACTTCCTTTAGCGTCACACCATCGAGAAATTCCATGGCGATGAAGACCGTGCCGTTGTCTTCCCCCGCCTCGTAGATGGTGCAGATGTTAGGGTGGTTCAGCGCCGATGCAGCGCGGGCCTCACGCAGGAAGCGATCGCGCAAGACAGGATCCTGGACGTAGTCTTCAGGCAGGAACTTTAGCGCGACGGAGCGCTCAAGATGCGTATCGATGGCCCTGTACACCACGCCCATCCCGCCCTCGCCCAGCTTCTCCTGGACGGAGTAGTGCGATATAACGGTGCCAATCATGCCCTATGCGCCCGCCCTCGAACCGACCACTGGATGAATCAGCGAATGACGGCTATTGGCGCTTGCTCGCCCCCGTTGACTATGGTATGCCGCGAAACGCAGTTTGTCATCTCACCTGCGCGATGGGAAATTTACTTAACCGCGAATTCAGTGCCCGGCATTTTTCGGATCGAGCGCGTAGGCGCGTACGCCGCCGTTGGTGATTTGCGTGTCTTCCGGAACGATCTCGGAAACGTGGCAGTCTTCGCAACCGCGCCCGCCGATTTCATCTGCAGATGCGACGACCGCGGCCCAAACCGATGTTGCTACACCTTGAGAGATGGTTTTTCCACCGGAATGGTCACCCGAAACATATGCCGAACTCAACGCGATCGGCGCAGAAAGATAAAGATGAAAGATAAGACACCAAGCCGCCGACCGCCAAAACACCGGCCTCAACGCCCGACCACACCGCCCACCATTACAATTCTTGACATCGGGAATCGGGCCGCGGGCATCTCAATTGGTTGCCGGCCGGCCTCCTGGCAGCAAACCGTTGATAGAATGGAAAAGCCTATTAAGGCATCCAAGTTGTAGAGGAAAAATGCTTGCGTATCGAATTTCGTATGAAGCTCTTATCTTGCCTTGTGCTGATAGCGGTTCTTCCGCTCGCTTGTATTGCGCAAGATAGCGCGCCGGCCGCGCCAAACTCGCCCGCGCCAACTCAATCTCAAAATTCCGCGCAGCCCCCGGCGGCTCAGACCGCCCCGCAATCCTCAGCCGGCAATGCGCCGACGCAATCGCCCGCTCCGAGCGCGCCCCAAACTTCGACGAGCCCCACCCAACCGCAGAGCAATCCTCCTGCGCCCCAGCCACAGGACAAAGATAAGGCGACCCCGCAAACCAGCGGCAAAGTTGCCGGAACCTCGAATGACCGTCTGTTCTACGCGCTGCCCAACTTTCTCACCCTGGAAACTCAGCAGCAGTTGCCGCCCATGACCGTCGGCCAGAAATTCAAGGCCGTCGCGCTCGGTACCTTCGATTACGTCCAGTATCCCTGGTGGGGAATTTTGGCCGCCATTAGCCAGGCAACCGACGGTCACCCTGCCTACGGCCAAGGCTGGGAGGGGTATGGCAAGCGCTACGGAACCACCGCCGCTGACAGCATTATTGAAAACTTCATGGTGAGCGGCGTGTTCGCGTCAATGCTGCGGCAAGACCCCCGCTACTATCAACTCGGGCAGGGAAGCTTCTTCAAGCGCACCGGATATTCAGTGAGCCGCATTTTTGTCACCCGCTCAGACGCCGGCAACAAGCGCTTTAACTTTTCGGAAATTTTTGGCGCCGGCACCGCCGCCGCCATTTCGACTTACTCCTATCATCCCGGAAGCACCTACCTCAGCGTGCCCGGCAATCCCCACAAATTCATTGCGTCGGAAAAAACTTTCCCGAATGTGGCCAGCACCTGGGGAACCCAGGTCGGCCTTGACACCATCACTTTTGAGATAAAAGAATTCTGGCCTGATATCCGCCGCAAAATCTCGAAGAAACACCCGGCACCGGCACCAGCGCCGGGCGCCTCCGGCTTCTGAGTGCCTGCGAGCCGGCGGCGTCGACTTTACTTTTTCGCGTGGTTCTTGGCGCCGTCCAGAACCAGGCGGCAGATTTCCGTGGTAAACGCTTCGCTCAACTCGTCGTGCTGGATAACCAACCGCATATAGATCGCTCCGTAAAGCGTATCCAGCAGCACATCCAGATCCAGGCTCGCCGGCAGTTCGCCGCGTTCAATCGCGCGCCGCAAAGTGTTGTACGCCTCTTGCCGCCGAGGTCGCAGAAAGCGCTCACGGAACGCTTCGAGTAATTCTGGATCCGACTGCCCGCCGCCCAAAAGCGCCGCCACAATCTTGCCCCGTTGGCTCCGCAGAATTCCCAGAAACTGCGCCATCTGCAATGTCAGATCGCGATAGACCGACCCAGTATCGGGGAAGTGCAACTCATCTTCCGCGCTCGATGCAAACGCATCCACCACCAGCGCGCCCTTGTTTGGCCACCAGCGGTACACTGTCGCTTTGCCCACGTTCGCATCGGCGGCAATCGACTCGATCGTCAGGTCCGGGAAACTCGAACGTCGCAGCAATTTCAGCGTGCTGCGAAAAATCGCCCGCCGCGCCTGCTCGCTTCGCGGACGCCCGGGCAAACGCCGGTCGCCATTGGCGCCGTTGTTCGAGTGCAACTGTTTTCGGCCATTCACAGCCGATTGCTTCATGACCCAAACATAGCATATATTTGAATCCAATACGTACCGTATCGAATCTTTCGCTACTGTATGGGATGGCGGTCGTTGGCACCCGGATTCCTGACAGCATCTTTGGAGATGTAACGGCTTTATGTGGATAGTTGCACTTGCCCTTAGGCGTCCTTACACGTTCGTCGTGATGGCGATCGTCATCATTCTGCTGATGCCGCTCATCATCGTCCGCACGCCCGTCGATATCTTTCCCGACATCAATATTCCCGTCATCAGCGTGGTCTGGAATTACACCGGTTTCGCGCCCACCGAAATGGCCGACCGCATCATCACCAACTCCGAGCGTGGCATCACCATCACCGTCAATGACATTGAACACATCGAGTCTCAATCGGTAAACGGCATCGGCGTCATCAAAATTTTCTTCCAGCCCCGCGCCAACATTCAGACTGCTCTCGCTCAAGTCACCGCCATGGTGCAGACCACCGTTCGCTCTCTGCCACCTGGAACCACGCCACCACTAGTCATTACTTACTCCGCCTCTTCAACTCCAATCGTCCAGCTCGGCCTCAGCAGCAAGACCATGCCCGAGCAGGAACTGTTCGATCTCGGAAACAATTTTCTGCGCAGTCAACTTGTGACCGTGCAGGGTGCGGCTACGCCTTATCCCTACGGCGGAAAAATTCGCCAGGTGCAGGTGGATCTCGACATTCCCCGCCTGCAGGCCAACGGCCTTTCGCCCAGTGACATCGTCAACGCCATCAGCGCTGAGAACGTCATCACCCCTTCCGGCACCGCAAAGGTTGGGCCGCTCGAATACCAGGTGGAGATGAACAGTTCTCCACGCACCATCGCCGACTTGAACGACGTCCCCGTCAAAACCGTGAACGGTTCCACCATCTACATGCGCGACGTCGCCCACGTCCGCGACGGATTCGCCCCGCAAACCAACATCGTTCGCCAGGACGGCAATCGCGGCGCCCTGATGTCGATGTACAAAATCGGCAGCGGCTCGACCATCACCATTGTCCAGGCCGTAAAAAATGTCATCCCGCTCGCGCTGCAATCGTTGCCCTCTGGCATCACCATCAAGCCGCTCTTCGATCAGTCGCTCTTCGTTCGCGCTTCCATCCAGGGCGTCATTCGTGAAGCCCTGATCGCCGCCGCTCTAACCGCAGTCATGATCCTGATCTTCCTCGGCGACTGGCGCCCCACCATCGTCATTTCCATTTCCATCCCACTTTCGATTTTTGTCTCGATAATTTTGCTTAGCGCCCTCGGCGAAACCATCAACATCATGACCCTCGGCGGCCTGGCGCTCGCCGTCGGCATCCTGGTCGACGACGCCACCGTCGAAATCGAAAACATCGAACGCAACCTTGCTCAGGGCAAGGAGATGAAACAGGCCATCCTCGATGGCGCCTCGCAGATCGCCGTGCCCGCATTCGTCTCCACCATTTGTATCTGCATCGTCTTCGTGCCCATGTTTTTCCTCAGCGGCGTGGCAAAGTTCCTGTTTGTTCCGCTGGCCGAAGCTGTCGTCTTCGCCATGCTCGCATCTTATTTCCTGTCGCGGACCATCATCCCCACTCTGGTCATGTACATCATGCGCGGGCACGAGCACAAAGCCGCCGGACCCAAGACCATCTTCGGCCGCTATCAACGCGCCTTTGAGCGCGGATTTGAAAATTTCCGCGGCCATTACTATCAACTGCTCGAAACCACCCTCGAGCATCGCAAACTCTTCGCCGCCTGCTTTCTCACCTTCTGCGTTCTTTCAGTCGGCTTAGTCTTCTTTCTTGGCGAAGACTTTTTCCCCTCCGTCGATGCCGGCCTCATGCGCCTGCATGTCCGCGCCCGCGCCGGTCTGCGGGTAGAAGAAACCGCCCGCCTCTGCGACGAAATCGAAAGCTACCTGCGTGATCAGATTCCTCACGACGAACTGGTCACGATTCTCGACAACATCGGCCTGCCCAACTCCAGCATCAATCTCTCTTACAGCAACTCCGGCGTTATCGGCACCAGCGACGCCGAGATCCTCATCGGCCTGAACCCTGAGAATCATCACCCCACCAACGACTACATCCGCAAGCTTCGTGCCGAACTGCCCCGCCGGTTTCCGAGCGTCGAATTCTTTTTCCAGCCCGCGGACATCGTCTCTCAAATCCTCAACTTCGGCCTGCCCGCGCCGATTGATATCCAGCTGACCGGCTTCGCCATGCAGGACAATTACTTCATCGCCCAGCAGATCGCCAACAAACTGCGCGAAGTCCCCGGCGCCGCCGACGTGCATGTGCAGCAGATGATGAGCCTGCCAACCCTCGATCTTCACATCGATCGCAGCAAAGTCACGCAGGTCGGTCTCGACGCCCGCGATGTCGCGCAAAACGTCCTGGTTTCCCTGAGCGGCAGTTTTCAAACCACCCCGAACTTTTGGTTGAATCCCAAGAACGGCGCGACCTATCAAGTAGCCGTGCAGTCCCCGCAATACCGCATCACATCACTGCAGGATCTCATGAACGTCCCCGTCAACAACGCCCGCGTGCAGGATCCCCAGGTCCTCAGCAATCTGATCCAGTTGACGCCCGTAGCGCGCCCCGCCGTGGTCTCGCACTACAACGTCACGCCCGTCATCGATGTCTACGCCAGCGTTCAGGACCGCGATCTCGGCGCCGTCGCCCGCCAGACCATGAAAGTTCTCGAGCCGTTCCGTAGCCATCTGCCTCGCGGTACCACGCTCACCGTGCGCGGGCAGGTGCAAACCATGCAATCGTCGTTTCTTGGCTTGGGCATCGGGCTTGCACTGGCGATCTTGCTCGTTTATTTCCTGATCGTCGTGAATTTCCAGTCGTGGCTCGATCCTTTCATCATCATCACTGCACTGCCCGGCGCGCTCGCTGGCATTTGCTGGATGCTCTTGCTCTCCCGCACCACCCTGAACGTCCCTTCGCTCACCGGCGCCGTCATGTGCATGGGCGTCGCCACCGCCAACTCCATCCTGCTGGTTTCTTTTGCCCGTGATCGCATGGATGATGGCATACCCGCCGCGCAAGCCGCCCTCGAAGCTGGTTTTACTCGTATTCGCCCTGTGCTCATGACCGCGCTGGCTATGATCATCGGCATGGTGCCCATGGCATTGGGCCTCGGCGAAGGCGGCGAACAAAACGCCCCGCTGGGGCGCGCCGTCATCGGCGGATTGCTGTTTGCCACCGTTGCCACATTGTTTTTTGTGCCGTCAGTTTTCGCAATGATTCACACTCACCGGCAGGCCAGACAAGCTGCCAAACAGTCGTAGCAGTAGCTGGAGAAACATAGATATGGAATCGCAGACAGAAGAACGGGCCGCAGGTGCCACTCCGGAGCATCATGCGGCGCAGATCACTCCGCCGCCGCAGCTTCCTCCGGCGGCACCGCGCACAGCGCTCTTTATGGTCGCAGTCGTCGTATTGATTCTGATCGCCGGCGGAATTGTCACCATGCTCATGCGCGCCCACAGTAGCCGCGTGCTCGCCGAAGAAACCCAGCGCGACGCCATCCCTACCGTCGCCGTCATTCACGCCGCGGCCGAAGCTCCCGACGAAGAACTGGTCCTGCCCGGTACCCTCCAGGCTTACGAAGAGTCGCCTATCTACGCTCGCACCAACGGTTATCTCATCCGCTGGTATAAGGACATCGGCAGCCGCGTCAACCAGGGCGATCTTCTCGCCGACATCGACACCCCCGAAATCGATCAGGAACTCCTGCAGGCTCGCGCCACTCGTCAGCAGATCGTCGCCCAGCTCGATCTCGCCAAAATCAACGCCAAGCGTTACGAAGACCTGCGCAAAACCGATTCCGTTTCCCAGGAAGAAGCCGACCAGCAATCCAGCGGACTCGAGCAGTCCCAGGCCAACCTCGCCGCCGCCGAAGCCAACGTCCGCCGCCTCGAAGAGCTCGAAAAGTTCAAGCGCGTCTATGCGCCATTTTCGGGCGTTCTGACCGTGCGCACCGTCGATCCCGGCGCGCTGATCAACGCCGGCGTCAACGGCGCAGCCGGCAAGCAACTCTTCAACATCGCGCGCATCGATCCCTTGCGCGTCTACGTGAACGTCCCGCAGAGCTACTCGCCCTCCATAAAAAATGGCATGGACGCCTACGTAACCCTGCCCGAACTTCCCGGCCAGAAATTTCACGGCACCGTCGCCCGCACCGCCGAATCCATCGACACCACCACCCGCACCTTGCTCACCGAAGTCGACGTCCCCAACAAAGACGGTCGCTTGCTCACCGGCTCCTACGGTGAAATTCACTTCAAGGTTGGCATCAACGCGCAAAAAGTCACCATCCCCGTCAACGCCATGCTCTTCCGTCAGGAAGGTGCGCAGGTTGCCGTGGTCGGCAGTGACAGCAAAATCGAATTGCGTCCCATCACCATCGGCCGCGATTACGGATCGACCCTCGAAGTCCTCGGTGGCGTCGGCCCCGATGACCGCATCGTGATCAATCCCGCCGACTCGTTGCAGCAGGGTCAGCAAGTCAACGTCGCTCCCGAGAATGCGCCACCCGTTGGAGGCCAGAAGTCGTGAAGAAGCTGAAGCTCGCGGCTCTCGCGCTGCCCACAATTTTTCTGGCAGCCTGCGCCGTCGGACCCAACTACCACCGACCCGATATGCCGGCTCCGCCCGCCTACAAAACCGAGCAGGGATGGCAGCCCGCCTCACCCAAAGACTCGCTGCCCAAAGACGCCTGGTGGAACATCTTCAATGACAACGACCTCAACGGCTACGAACAGCAACTGCTCAAGGCAAACCAGAGCCTCGAAGCCGCCCGCGACAACTTGAATCAGGCCCGCGCCCTCGCGCGCGTCACTTCCGCCGGATACTTCCCAACCCTCACCACCGATCCCAACGGCTATCGCACGCGCTACCCCGCGAATCGCCCCGAGCAGACCACCAACACCGGCGCATTCACGCAAAACGCCTTCGAAATTCCCTTCGGCCTCAGCTACGAGCCCGATCTTTTCGGTACCGTCCGCCGCAGCATGGAAGCGTCGAATGCGACTCTGCAATCCACCGCCGCCAATCTCTACAATGCTGATCTCGTTCTCACCGCCGAGCTCGCCGCCGACTACTTCAGCCTCCGCGAACTCGACGCCGAAATACAAGTTGTCCAGGAGTCCGTCGACATTCAGCAAAAAGGATTGCAACTCGTCCAGAGCCGCCACGACGGCGGCGTCGCCAGTGGACTCGACCTCGCCCAGCAGCAAACTTTGCTCGACTCCACTATCACCCAGCTTTATCTCGTCCAGCAGCAGCGCGCTCAGTTCGAACACGCCATCGCCGTGCTCACCGGCAACGCCGCCTCCACATTCACCGTCGCCGCTCGTCCGCTCAAAACCTCTCCGCCGCCCATCCCTCTCGGTGTTCCTTCCGATCTTCTCGAGCGTCGTCCCGACGTCGCCAGCGCCGAGCGTCAAATGGCTTATCAGAACGCGCAGGTCGGAGTCGCAACCGCCGCCTTTTATCCTCATCTCACCATCTCCGGCTACGGCGGATTCCAAAGCACCGACATCACCAACCTCCTCACCACGCCCAACGCCATCTGGGCGCTCGGTGCCGATATCCTCCAACCCATCTTTCAAGGTGGACGCAACCGCGCCAATCTCGCCGCCGCCAAAGCCGCCTATGACACCACCGTTGCCAACTATCGCCAGTCCGTGCTCGAAGCGTTTCAGCAAGTCGAAGACGGCCTGTCAGGTCTGAGCACGCTCTCTCAGGCATCGGCTTCTCAGGATGCCGCCGTCCGCCACGCTCAGCAGGCTCTGCAGCTCGCCAACAACCGCTACGTCGGCGGAGTCACTTCCTATCTCGATGTCATCACCGCCCAGTCGGCTCTGCTTTCGAACGAACGTCTCTCGACTCAGCTTCTCGGCCAGCAGATGGTCACCTCCGTCTATCTCGTCAAAGCCCTCGGCGGAGGCTGGGAAGCCGCCCAGATCCAGAACGAACAGGTCCACCCCCAAGCCATCCAGACGATCCAGCAGTAAGCTCATAACGCGAAGGACATACCGCCGCAACTTTGTGTACTATGAATCAACTTAAGGGGCATAAGTGGAGTTCAACGGTCCGGCGCTTCTAATCACAGCCATCATTGCAGTTCTTTCCCCACTCGTCGCCGAGTTGCCCATCGGCCTCCGTCTTCCCATGGTCGTGGTCGAAGTCGGCCTGGGCATCATCGTCGGCCCGCACGTGTTGAATTGGGTCTCGCCCACCGGCATGATCGGCATGCTCGGCTACCTGGGGTTAATCTTCCTCTTCTTCCTCGCCGGCATGGAGATCAACTTTCGCGCCGTCCGCGGCCGCCCGCTTTCCCTCGCGGTCATGGGATGGCTTATCTCCGTCGTCATCGCTTTCTCATTCGCCGCGCTCTTCTATCGCCTCCACGTCATCGTATCTTCGCCTCTTCTTATCGGCGTGGCCGCCACCACCACCGGCATGGGCGCCTTGCTTCCCATTCTGCGCGACACCGGAGAACTCGACACCACCTTCGGCAGCTACGTCGTAGCCGCCGGCGCCGTCGGAGAGTTCGGTCCCATCGTCCTGCTCTCCATCCTCATGACCCGCGAGCACACCCGCTGGCTGCAAACTGCATTGACCATTTTCTTCGTTGTGTTCGCCATGGGCGCCTTGTGGGTGGCCTTGCATCCCAAGCCGCATAAGATTGTTACCTTCGTTGCTGACGCCATGAATGCCACCAGCCAGCTCCCCGTGCGCATCGCCATTCTCATCCTCGCCATGCTGGTTTCAATCTCCGAAAAATTCGGTCTGGATCTCATCCTCGGCGCCTTCACCGCTGGCATGATCGTTTCCCTCGGCAGCCACGAGCGCACCGGCGAGAGGTTGCACCATCGCCTGGAAGCCATCGGCTACGGCTTCCTGATACCGATGTTTTTCGTCACCAGCGGCATGCATTTTCGTCTCGGCGCGTTGCTGTCCAGCCCCAGGGCCATGTTGCGCTTGCCCTTGTTCCTGCTCCTGCTGCTCGTCGCCCGGGCTGTGCCCACACTCATCCTGTATCGCCAGGATCTCGACTCGGAAGACCATCTGCCATTCGCGTTTTACTCCGCCACGTCGTTGCCCCTGTTGATCGCCATCGCAGAAATCGGCGTGCAAACCAACCGCATGCAGGCCGACAACGCCGCTGCCCTCGTCGGCGCCGGCATGTTGTCGATCCTTCTCTTTCCCATCATTGCCCTGATGGCACGCCGCGGCCGCGCCCGCGTCCTCTCCGCCTCGCCCGTCGAATCCCAGGAAACCATCTAACGAGATGCGCCCTTGCCATTGTTCGCAGCATAGGAACGAGGGTTCCCGTCCTTTCGCGTTCCGCGCGAAGGGGCGGGAACAACGAACCGTTGCCGCGCGCCCTTCCACTGCGACTCACCCTTCGCTTGACACGCTCCTACCCAGCAATTACGCTACTCGGCACGCAGTTTGGGAGGAGCCGAGGAACGCCTATGGTTCGTTGTATTTTTGCACCGGGTCTGCAAATTCGTGCATGCACCACTTCCTTACTAATTCTCTTTGCCCATTCTCTCTTTGCCCAATCTGCCGTTGAGCAATCACACCCGCTTCGCTTCCTGCCCCACGGCACAACCGCGCAGACCGCAGAGCAACATCCATTGACCAACGTCCGCGTCCCCCCCCGTTTCATGGGATGGAAACACACCCCCAACGCCCACGAATTCTTCCCACGCTGCAAATCCTGTCTGCCTTCGACGCCGACCACTGCTCAAAGTCAGGAGCTCGTTCGCCCTCAGATCTCCGGGCCTCCAACCACACTCAGCAGTTTCGCTCTTCGCCCGACCCTGCCCGCCGGCATCATCCCCACCAGCGTCGCCACCGGCGACTTCAACGGTGACGGCCACATCGACTGGGTCATCCCCGACGGCGCTTATAACAACATCTGGCTCTACCTCGGCGAGGGCAACGGCACCGCCGTCATGCCTCCCACGCTCATTCCGCTGACCGGCAGCGCGCCGATCTGGATCGTTGCCGTCAGCTTGCGCGGCAACGGCGTACTCGATCTGGTCGTTGCCGAAGCCGACAGCAACACCGTCGGCGTGCTGCTCGGCAATGGCGATGGCACCTTCCAACCCGAAGTCGAATATCAGCTTTCATATTCTCCCGACTACCTCGTCGCCGCCGACTTCAACGGCGACGGCAAACTCGACATCGTCGCCGGCCTCAATGACACCACTGACACGCTCGCCATGCTCCCGGGCAACGGCCAAGGCCAGTTGGGAACGCCGCTCTACACGCCGACCAGCCAGCAGTGGGCAGGCAACGTTCTCGCCGCCGCCGACCTCAACGGCGACGGCAAGCCCGATCTGGTGGTCCTCGATTTCGGATATCTGTCGCAGTCTTTCTCTGGCGGTGCCCAAGTCTTTCTTAACAACGGCAATGGTGTTTTCACCGAAGGACAGCAGTTTGCGTTGAATCTCGCCTCACCCGGCATCCCGTCCCTTGAATACTTTGGCGTGGCACTGGCTGACGTTAATGGCGACGGCTGTCCTGATGCCGTGCTGGCGGATAGTTATGCTTTTGCCGACGTGTACGTCGGCAATTGCCAGGGCACATTTCCCACCACTGCAAGCGCTACCTACGCCGCCGGAGATGCCGGCGCTGCCGTTGCACTTGCCGACGTGAACCACGACGGAATGCTTGACATCGTGATTTCGGGGCTGCCCGTGCCGGGGCCTGTCGACCAGTTCACCGGCCTCGGGGAAGACGGCGGGAACCTGGTCTGCGTGTTGCTCGGCGAGAGCGGTGGTCACTTCGCCCCAGCCCGCACTTACCGGGGTGAACCAACCATGATCAGCTTCGCCGTTGCCGATCTGAACGGCACAGGCTACCCGGATATCGTCACGGCAAACGAAGGCAGCGGATCGGCATCGGTCTATATAAATGATGGCACCGGGGCCTTCGGCAATCCTCAGGGCGAACCTATCGGATACAACTTTGGAACCTCTAACGCGCCTACCAGCCCGTTTCTCATTGGCGATGTGAATGGTGACGGAAGCCCCGATCTGGTAGTGCTGGAGTGGGCGCAATACTCCCCTGGCGCCATGCAAATCACGGCCATGTTGAACGATGGCAGTGGAAACTTTTCGGCTCCCATCCAGTCACCGGCATTCCAGGAGGGCAACGTTACCGATGTGTCCGGCTTTGCTCTTGGGGATTTTCGCAATACCGGAAGGCTCGACGTTCTCGCCGTCACCTTTGGCGCCAGCTTCATTTATTTTGCTCCCAACATCGGCAACGGCAAGTTTGGACCCGGGCTCACCAGCCCTATTGAGAACCCTGGCGCCATAGCTACAGGCGATTTCAACGGGGACGGCAAGCTGGATTTCGTGTCTGTGACCGAGGCATCCCACGACAACAACCAGGTGCAAGTGCAGGTCTACTTCGGTAATGGCAAGGGCACATTCGTAGCTGGTCCCACTACGACCTTTCCTAACGGGGATTCTTCCGCAATCAATGCGAGGTCGATCGTTTACGCAGGCGACTTCAATGCCGATGGCAAGCTGGACATTCTGTATTGGGACGGCAATGGCCTCTATGAATTCTTAGGCAATGGTAACGGTACCTTTACCGGTCGGTTGCTTTTTCCGGAATTCAGCAACCTCGTCGTAGCCGATCTGAACCACGACGGCCTGCCTGACATCATCGCTTTGACGGACGAATTCGGGAACCCCCAGACGTTTGTGCCCTACATTTCTGTTTTTCTGGGGCGGCCGGACGGGACTTTCAAGTACGCCGAAACCTATACCCCTTATCTCGATACCCTGCAGAGTCCCGATTTCTTTGGCGCTTTTGCGCCCTCCGACCCTTTCCCAGGCGTGACCGGAGACTTTAATGGGGACGGAAACCTCGACATCGTGGTGCCTCAGTTTACCTCCAGGCCAACCGACCAGGCTGCCTTTCTGCAAATCATGTACGGCAATGGGGATGGCACATTCACACCAACCTACGACTATGCCACGCTGAACAAATTTTTTGTTCCCCAGGCCGCCGCCGACGTCAACGGCGACGGGCTTGCAGATTTGATCGAGCTCGACAGCTACACGGCTTCTTTCAATGTCGTACCGTCGACTCCCACGGCCAACCCGTTGCAGTTGTATTTTCGGACCGAACCAGTTACCGGCCCCACTGGCTATGGCGTTGTCGTCACGAACGAAGCCACCTCGGCGCCCACCACGGTTTCTTTCACTGCCAGCGACCCCAACATCTCTGTTCCGGCCGTTACCATCCCGGCCGGCGTCACCAGTCAGGATTTTTCCTTTACCGTCGGGAGTCATTTCAACCCCCGCAATGTCTTTTCAATCGAAGCTCAAATAGGCACCGCAACGGCCACTGCATACAACTTTGCGTCTGGCCCGCCTGAGCCGTACATCGAATTGGAGCCGACCGCCCTCCTGTTTCAGGGCACGGCAGGTGTCGCCAGCGCTCCGCAAACCGTGACTCTCAAGAATCTGGGCAGCGCTCCGCTTCCAATCAGCTCGGTGACCATCGCCCCTTACTTCAACCAGACTAACGACTGTGGCACTCAGGTCCCTGCCGGCGGTTCATGCAGCTTCCAGGTCGCTATCACTGAGAAACCATTTCTAACATTTGGAGAGATGGGGGTCTGGGATAACCAGTATGGCCTTGTTCAAGGCGTCGATTTGCAGGCGTTCGGATCGAGTGTGCAGCTCTACCCATGCTGTCTGTCATTCCGGCAAACACTTGGCACGACCAGCCCCGCTCAAGTCGTCACCGTCGCTAACCAAACCCCAACGCCCGTAACCATCGAGGTGGGAAGTCCCCACCCACAGGTGTTCGGCTTCGCCCAGACCAATAACTGCGGCACTCCCTTGCCACCTGGCGGAAACTGTCACGTTAAGGTCGTCTTCACACCAACCGAACCTTCCACGTCAAACGCAACCATCGACTTATATCAGAATGGCGCCTTGATCTTGGCCGTCAGCCTGACTGGAACGGTAGGCGACTTCGGGGTAAACTGCATAACCCCGTGCAACGATACGATAAATGCCGGCGAAACCGGCCACCTTCAGGGTTTCGTCAATAGTGTGAATGGATTCACCGGAGTGGTGAAGCTGACCTGCAGCGGAGAGCCTGCAGAATCTCAGTGCACAGTCGATCCGCCTCAGGTCACAGCAGGCGGCCAATTCGCTAAATTCGCAGTCAGCATTACCACCAAGGCGAATTCTTCGAGCAGGCTGCAGCCACCGCCGACCCAACGCTTTGGCGCGGCTCGCTACACATTATTTTTCGCATCACTGGCGCTGCCGGCCTTGATCTGTGTCTGCGCTCGCATTTCTTTTAAGGGCCGCACCCGGCTCATTATCCTGTCGTCGATTCTCATTTTGTGCTCCTGCGGTGGAGGCTCGGGATCCGGGGGCGGAACTACTGGAGGCAATGGAGGAACTGGAGGACCTGGAGGTGGCGGTGGCGGCGGCACTGGGGGTGGCAGCGGAACTCCCCCGGGAACCTATATCTTGACGATAAAGGGACAGGATGCTTACGGTACGACGAACAGCAAAATTTTCGCCCTTGTCGTCAAGTAGCACAGCGAGGACCATCCCAATAGTTGTCAAAACCTAAACTTTATTCATGAGGTCTGATAACGGCATAGTTACTATCAGCCCCGATTCTTGACGCAGCTAATCCCCCTGTCCCCACCCTTATCAATTTTTTTTCGCCAGGCTTCCCGTTGTCCAGTAATATCCGCAGCAACCTGCAAGAGTCCTTTTGAACAGTCCCATTTCGGGAAAACAGCCGAACGCGCGTGGTATAGTCTCCCAGTCTAGGGGTGCAGAGCTGCAGATTCCGCCGCTATCTCGCCGTTCATTTCTGGCCTCCGCCGGCGCATTTATGGGCGCTACGCTAGCCGGCCAACACAAGGCTAAGTGGTTGATTCCAGACGCCGTGCCGCCGAAGGCTACAGTGCTGACCGCCACCCTGCGCACGCTCGACATCGACGGCAAGTCGGCAACCCTCATGGGCTTGGATTCGCCGACCGGCAAATCGGGGCTGAGCTTTACCGCCGGCCAACCCTTCGATGTGACAGTAGATAACCGTCTCCAGGCCCCGACGGCGATTCACTGGCATGGCTTGCACCCGCCCAATAGTCAGGACGGTGTCCCCGGCCTGACCCAACCGGTGATCGCGCCTAACTCCAGCGCCCACTATAACTTCCCCGTGCAGCCCGCTGGCACCCACTGGATGCACTCACACCAGGGCCTGCAGGAGGCGTTCTTGCTTTCAGCGCCGCTGATTGTTCACGACCCGGCCGACGAACCCGCCGACGAGCGGCAGATCGTTATTTTCCTTGGGGATTTCAGCTTCACTCCGCCGCGTGAGATCTACGCCAACCTTCACAAAACAAAAGACATGGCGATGAGCAAGAAGCCCATGTCAATGGACAAGCCCGACGCCAATGACGTGAATTATGACGCCTACCTCGCCAACGACCGCACCCTGAACGATCCCGACGTGATCCGAGTCGAAAAGAACGCCCGCTTGCGCCTGCGAATCATCAACGGGAGCTCGGGAACGAACTTTTTCGTGCACCTCGGTGACCTGCAAGGCGAACTGATCGCCACCGACGGCATGCCAGTTAAACCATTGAAAAGAGTTGAGTTACCACTCGCAATCGCCCAGAGCATCGACCTTCGCGTGCAGATTCCGCGAGATGGCGCCTTCCCGATTTTGGCCCGGCGCGAGTACGCCACTGAGCAGACTGGCATAATTCTGGCGACCCGGGGCGCGTCGATAAAAAAATTGCCGGTCAGAAGTGACACCCAGTCTGGGCTCTTAAATCTGGACATGGAAAGCCAGGTCATTGCGGCTCAACCACTTGCGCCGAAAGCCATTGATCGCAGCTTCGACCTCCGACTGGGCGGCGACATGGCGAAATATCAATGGACCATCAACGGCGCTGTTTTTGACACCGAACATCCCAGCACGCAAGCGGCGCAAGTGCATGTGAAACAAGGGCAAAGGGTCGCGCTGAGATTTGTCAACGAAACTCCGATGCCGCATCCGATGCACCTGCATGGTCACTCATTTCAGGTGATTGAGATCAATGGCAAAGCGCTCAAGGGCGCATTGCGCGATACCATTCTGGTCCCAGGCCGAAATTCAGTCACTGTCGCCTTCGACGCCAACAATCCCGGCATATGGTATCTGCATTGCCACATTCTCTGGCATCTGGCAGCGGGGATGGCCACGCTGGTGCAGTACGAATCCTGAGCGGCCGTGGCGCAAGAAGATGCGAATCTCGTTCGCAACCGCGGTTGCCGGCTGGACGATGATTGCGGCGATATTAGCGTCTGCGCAACAGAGTGGGGCGGGGAGTCAAAACGCAACACGGGATCAGGCGCCGCAGAACCAGACGTCGCAGACGAGTCAGAGCACTTCTTCCGGCCAATCGAACACGGCGAGCCAAACCGCGAATCAGTCGGCAAACCAGACCAACGCGGAAGCCTCATTCAAATGCAAGAACCCTGCCGATCCACGGCGACGGCGTGGCGAGTGTAACGACCAGGAGTTCACTCTGGATGAAACTCTGGCGCGGGGATGGAACGAATTGCGGCGGGAGATGCAGCGCATCGGCATCACGCCGACGGCGTCCTACACTGGTGCGCTGCAGACGAATGCGACAGGAGGGCACGACCAAGTCTGGTCTTATGCTGGCCTTTTATCGTTGGGATTCAGCGCAGACTTTGAAGAACTTTTGCGGGCAAAAGGGTTGTCGGCGTATGTCGGGTTTTCGTGGGGAACCGGCAGCTATCTTTCCGGCTCGCTGAACGCCACCATCCCAACCTCAGGGCTCTACGCGCCAACCTATTATTTGGGCGAAATGTACTTGCAGCAGAAGTTATTGAAGCAAAAACTGATCATACTCGCTGGACGCATCGCTGCGAGCTATGGATTTGCTTCACTTCCGGTGTATGCAAATTACGTGACCTATGGGATCAACCCCGATCCGTTTTCGCTGGGGGCCAACGATGTTACTTTCTACGGTCCACCGCCCGGAATAGAGTGGGGTGCGCAGATTTCATACCTGGCGACGCCGAAGCTCCAATTGAACGGTGGGGTTTTCAACACGAATATCAATTCAGCGAACGGGGCCAATCACGGTACCGATTTCACGCTGCAGGAGGGAAACAAAGGCATGCTCGTAATCGGCGAGATCGATTACCTGCACAACCAGAGTTCCTCAGCGAAAGGCAAGCCGGGACAAATTACAGCCGGCGTGCTACACAGCAATAATTCGTTTCCTCATCTGAATAATCCGCTCCTGCGCAGCAACGGATACACCGGCGCTTACGTCATGGGCCAGCAAATGATCTTTCGTCCCGAAGGCATTGGCTCGAGTCGTGGAGCAACCATTTGGGCGGGATGGACGTACAACTCACACAACATTATTTGTCCGATCCCGTCGTTCTGGAGTGTGGGTGCAAGTTATCAGGGCCTCATTCCCCCGCGCAAAAACGATATTCTTTCTGTCGCCGTACTGCGCGCCGACGGCAGCAAGTTCGCCGCGCCTGAAAATACGGAGGGCATGCTGGAAGTGAACTACGAATGGATTCATTCGCGCTATCTCGCGATCACTCCGCACATGCAGTATTTGTGGGGGTTGCAGAATCAGAAAGGACCGAATGCCGTAGTAGCTGGAATTCAGCTGGGGATTACTCTTTAGCGGCAGGCGAAGCTTTGATCACGAGTGCAACAGCGCCCGCAACTGGCGGGCAATTTGCAATAACTCCTGCAGATCGCTTTCCAACGCCTCGGCCGTCGCGGCCGGCATAACGCCGTAGCCGCGAATCCGCGCCGGGCGGCTATTCTCTAAAGCGATCCATAGCTGCGAAATGTGGGAAGCCAGAACCTGGCGGAGATCGCGTTTCGATGGCTCGAGTTCGTAGTTATTCACGAGAGACACAATCCGTTGCCGCAAGCGCAGCAGGCATGATTTGATCTGTACTTTTTCTTGATCGCTGACCGAACCTTCGATTACTTTCATTGTGCCGGATGTGTTTCGATCATCCAGCAGATCAAGAATGTGGACTGCAGCGGAGTCCGCGATCAGCATGCCGCTTCCAACGGCTCGGCGATGGCCGTCAGTCAATCCGTCATCCATATTCGTTACCCATGAGTCACACCTGCGCTGAGGCGAAAATCAATATAAAGAGGAGAGAGCTTGACATGCCTTTGCGCAACATACTTCGGATTTGATGCCATTTTCAGCATGGCAAGGATCGCGCCCGGATTGCCCTTGCTGTATAGCACGATCTTGGAAATCACGTCTTCGCGGTTGGCGACATCGAGTTGCATTTTCTGCGCAGCCTGAGCGGCGAAGGTGTTTGCAGTCGATGAATCAAAATTTCGCAATGCGTATTTTTGCGAGCGATCGGCAAACATAGGCAGCAGAAATCCAGCATCCTCCATGTGGGCGGAACGGGCTACGGCCACAACCACAGTATCGGTCGCAGTGCACAGATCTTTTACGGCGCTGGCAAAGGACCGCGAGGGAGACTGAATGTGGTCGAGCACAAGCGTATGCGTGCCGCCGCGCAGCGCTTCAGTCACAAAGCCGCGGAGAGAAACAGCCGATTTCTCCTTAATGGCGTTCACTCCGCTGCTACGACAGGCGCTCACCAGGCGAGGATTTTTTCTTGCGAGCAGTCCAACGGCGGTTGAACGAAAGACGGTTTGACCGGAAGCCGAGTCAGGGCAGTAAAGTAAAGCCGGCTGTTCACCGGCCAGATGCCGTATCAGGAACGACTTGCCGACGCCCGCCGGGCCATGTAGCAGAAACGAAACATGCTGCGCCAGCAACTGATTCAGTTGAGCTAGTTCAGCGTCCCTCCCAAAAATGAGTGCTTTACTCATGGAACTGGTTCCCAAGAGCCTTCGCTGAGACATGCGAGTTCGATTGCGGCAGCCGCCAGTTTCTGCAAAGACAGATTGACGGCCGCCGCGCCCTCGGCGTGCGCTGTGCGCGCTCGTGTCAAAGCGCGTTCGGCAACTTGAATTAATTGCCGCAAAACCGCGCAAATCCAGGCTTCAAGTTGGCGGCGGCTTTCCGCCACGCGATGCTCGAGATCGTTGCGAACGCGTTCGCTGTTGGTCTGTAAAAGGCGATCGAGAAATTCGTGCGCATCGGCGGCGATGACAGAATGGGCACGCATGGCGCCAAGAGCCAAATCGGCAGCGTGGCGCAACGGAGACGCCGGCTGAGCCAGTTCGATGAACTCATGAAAGCGAAACTCTGACCGCTCGCGCAAGCCCCGTTGCTCGTCGAGTTCAACCGGCAGCCCCGCATCGGCACTGGCGAGCCCGCGCGATCTCGCCAGAAACTCGTTGGCAAGATGAACGAA
>DASVWZ010000318.1:0-1760 GCA_036392935.1 Terriglobales bacterium
CGCCAGCAATTCGTCGATGCGCTCGTCCCTGGCAGCAATCTGCGCGACGAGTTGGTCGATCCGCGCCAGCAGCGGCGCCAACAGATCGGCGCTATCCCTGCTCGGCGAATCGTTCTTTCTCTGCGGCATGGAGAGCGTGAATCAGCTCGCCGCAGTCCGCTCAACATCTCATACCAACTCCATAACGGCTTGAATCGCAAGCTTGGGTTGGCCCGCTGCAGCGAAACTTCGGGAGTTGTCGTTTGAACTGTAGTCTGATTCGCTTTCCCCCATCTGATTCGGAGGGAACAGATGGTCAAATGCAGCAAGTCCGCGGTTCGGCGGCTGAAAACTGCGCTGTATTGGAAGATCCCGACCGCGCAGCGCGAGCGCATTCAAATGGTGCTGCTGCGCGAGAGCGGAATGACGCAGGGCGCGATTGCGGCAGCGATGGGCGTTTCTCTGAGCACGGTCAACCGGGCGCACATGGCCTATGACCAGGGTGGCATCGAGGCGCTCAAGCCCAAGCCGAATGGCGGACGCAAGCACGAGAACATGAGTTTGGCCGAGGAAAAAGCCTTGCTCGCGCGGTTTGCCAAGCGTGCCGGCGCCGGCGAGCTGCTGAACATCCATGATCTCAAGGCCGCCTACGAAAAGGTGATCGGGCACGCAACCAGCGACAGCACGGTTTATAATCTCCTGCACCGGCACGGCTGGCGCAAACTGATGCCGCGTCCGTTTCATCCGAAGCGCGATCTGGCGGCGCAGAACGCTTTTAAAAAAGCGGCTTTCCTGACGCTGTGAGGAGGGCCCGGCGGGCCGCAGGGAGGCGTGGTCGCCGCCTGCGCATCATGTTTGCGGATGAGGCGCGCTTCGGCCGCATGAACCGGCCCCGGCCATGCTGGGCGCCGATCGGAACGAGGCCAGAAGTGGCAGCCCAATTGATCCGCGAATACATTTATCTGTACGGCGCGGTCTCACCCAAGGATGGCCGCTGCGCGTATCTGATCATGCCGACTTCGAACACGGCCTGCTTCCAGGCCTTTCTTGATGTGCTGTCGCGCAAGTTCGCTCGACAAGATATCCTTCTCATTCTCGATGGCGCGCCAAACCATCGCTGCGGCGAGCTTGCGGTTCCTGACAACATCAGGCTGTTGTACCTTCCACCCTATTCGCCCGAACTCAACCCCAAGGAAAATATCTGGGACGAAATTCGCGAGAAGATATTCAAGAACTATGCGCTCAAATCCATGGACGCCGTGCAGGCCAAGCTCGATCAGGCCATCCTCTACATCGAGAGCAATCCAAGACTCGTCCGATCAATCACGTCATTCCCCTATATCGTCAAATCAATCTGATGTAGAACTGGTATCAGAAGGTTGACGAGAGCGTGATCAAGGATTGGAGGAGGGTCTGCGTAAATAGTTGAGGTGCTGCTGTTCTGTTGTGACACGGTACCGAACCTTATCTCTGGCGAGAGGGGTTGAATCGGGCTCTGCTGGATTGGTCCCCGGCAGAGCCCTTCGGCAACACCGGATTCATCTTCCTGGTGAACGGCAATAGCTCTCCGCAGCAACTCGGCAAGGGTGATCTTCTTTTCAAGCGCCGACCGCATCAAATTGGCCTTGGTTTCTTTCGAGATATAGACCGAAACATTCTCCGTTAGTGGGTGCTGAACCGGAAACCTGCCACGACCTTGGAACATTCGAGGACTCCTTTGTTGTGAACCAAACTCTATTTAGCATAACAGTACTGTTATGCGGCAACCGACCTTAAGGTCC
>DASVWZ010000319.1:0-2367 GCA_036392935.1 Terriglobales bacterium
GTTCGGGTACGCGCGTGAGTTCCGGGCCGGAGCGTTTCCGATAGAGCGACTTGAAGTGAGCCGTTTGGACTCTCGACGTTATGGGTTTTGAATGGCTGCGGGGATGTGTGCAGGTCGGAATTGGATAGGGGCTGAAGCACGTCTGAGGAGGCGTAGCGAGGGGAAATGTCTCGCCAGGCGGCAAGCTCGGTGGGAGCACACGCAGTTTGAGTGCTGGGGTCCCCGCGCTAACCTGACCTTCGCGTGCGCCGTGAAAAGGCGCTGGTCCACAGCGGGGATAGTCCCGCCCGGGAACTGGTTCGCTCCACCCGGTAGCAATCGGAGCAGTAGTGGAGGTGACGAAGCTGCTGAAGCCTCTGATGTAGAGGGTCGCGTAGGCGACTTGGCGAGTTTGCAGGCCGCAACTATGGTGAACGCTGTGCAGGCCTCGAAACAGGTGATGCAGGAGCTGACCCGCCGCGAAACGAGGGAAAGCCGAAGTCGATGGGAAAGACGAGCGAACAGTTCCCATCGGTCCTGCCGGGGTATTGGCGGTGGCATGCAAACAAAGGGGACCAGACGCAACACGGGAAGCCCCAGCGGTGATCGCCGCGGCGGTCAACTGGTAACTCGTGAGAGCCAGACCGGGCCGTATGGGGTGGCGGAGAGGCCCGTAGGTACCGATGAAGCCTGGGTAATGCCGGGGGAGGGAAGGGGCCTCAGTTGGAAGGAGACGCAAGAAGCAGCAAAGGACCGAGGGATTGGTGATGAACCTAGCAACCCCGAGTAGTGTTCAGAAGTTGCAGACGGCGTTGCACGACAAAGCGAAGGGATCGCCCGGCTTTCGCTTCTACGCGCTGTACGACAAGGTGTACCGAAAAGATGTGCTGGCGTTTGCGTACGCCTGTTGCAAAGCCAATGGCGGAGCGGCAGGGGTTGATGGCCAGACCTTTGAAGACATCGAGGAGTACGGGGTAGAACGCTGGCTGGACGAACTGGCGCAAGAGCTGAGAAGTCAACCGTATCGACCACTTCCGGTGAGGCGAGTGTATATACCGAAGCCGGACGGAAAACAGCGGCCGTTAGGGGTGCCCGCTATCCGTGATAGGACAGCGGAAACCGCTGCCGTTTTGGTACTCGAACCCATATTCGAGGCCGATCTGCAGGCGGAGCAGTACGCCTATCGGCAGGACCGCAGCGCACTGGACGCCGTAAAACACGTCCATAAGCTGATCAACACGGGCCATGGAGAAATTGTAGATGCGGATTTATCCGGCTACTTTGACTCGATCCCGCATTCCGATCTTATGAAGTCGGTGGCTCGCCGTGTTGTAGACGGAGCGATGTTGCATCTGATCAAGATGTGGCTGGAAGCTCCGGTCGAAGAAACGGATGAGCACGGGAGAAAGCATCGGAGTACGCGCAATCGGGATGACGGCCGGGGGACCCCGCAAGGGGCGCCGATCAGCCCGTTGCTCAGCAATTTATACATGCGTCGGTTCGTGCTCGGCTGGAAACAGTTGGGACACGAGAAGCGTTGGAAGGCGTACATCGCCAACTACGCGGACGATCTGGTGATCTGCTGTCGGGGCAACGCCGAAGAAGCGCTGGTCACGATGCGGGGAATCATGACGAAGCTGAAGTTGACGGTGAACGAGACCAAGACGCGGGTTTGCAAGCTGCCGGAAGAGAAGTTTGAGTTTCTGGGATACTCGTTCGGGCGTTGCTACTCACCGCAAACGGGGCGGGCCTATTTGGGCACCGTTCCGTCCAAGAAGCGGGTAATCCGCATCTGTGAGGCGATTAGCAGCGAGACTGGGCGGAATAAAACCCTGCTGGATCAGCAGACCGTGGTCGGGACACTCAACCGAATGATGATTGGGTGGGCCAACTACTTTTGCCTGGGTCCAGTCAGTAAAGCCTACCGGGCTGTGGAGCAACATGCGCGGAAAAGGCTGCGTCAGTGGCTGTGCGCCAAGCACAAAGTGGCCTGGCCAGCGACCAAGCGGTTTCCGGAAGCTGGCTTACATGATGTGTTTGGACTGGTTCGCCTTACCACGCGGACCAGCAGTTTTCCGTGGGCGAAATCGTGAACCTTTCTCCGAGAGCCGGATGCGTTAATTGCGCCCGTCCGGTTCGATGAGCGGGGTGTGAAAACGGGGCAGGATGGGGTTAGTGAGGCACCGACAGACGAAAGGGTCGGCAACAGATAGGCCCCATCTAAACCACCGCGTCACACCTCGACTCCACAGTTCGAGGGGTCTGCAGAGGGTAAGCCTTTCAGAATCAGTTGAGGCGCCCAAGAGGTCTTCACCACAAAATGGGTTGTTGCGGCGCGGTTGTTGCGAGCTGCGAGGACTTGATGCGGGGCGGGGGCTGCGAGGGGAG
>DASVWZ010000320.1:0-12794 GCA_036392935.1 Terriglobales bacterium
GTCACCAAAGAAACCGAGACCATCGACTACGACGATCTCGAAAAGCTTGCCGAAAAAGAAAAGCCGAAGATGATCATCGGTGGCGGCAGCGCCTACGCGCGCATCATCGATTTCCCCCGCATGCGCCAAATCGCCGACAAAGTGGGCGCCATCTTCCTCGTCGATATGGCCCACTTCGCCGGCCTCGTCGCCGGCGGCGTCCATCCCTCACCCGTCCCCCACGCGCAAATCGTCACTTCGACCACTCACAAAACCCTGCGCGGCCCACGCGCCGGCATGATCCTCGCCAAACAAGACTATGCCGCGCCCATCGACAAAACCGTTTTCCCCGGCGCTCAAGGCGGACCGCTCGTCCACATCATCGCCGCTAAAGCCGTCTGCTTCCATGAGGGCATGCAGCCCGCATTTCGCGATTACGCCCGCCAAATCGTCGCCAACGCCAAAGTTCTCGCCAACGCGCTCATCGCCGAAGGCTTCCGCATCATCTCCGGAGGCACCGACACGCACCTCATGCTCATCGACGTTTTCTCCAAAGGCATGTTGGGCAGCGAAGCCGAAAAAGCCCTCGATCAGGCTGGCATCACCGTCAACAAAAACGCCATTCCCTTCGATACCAATCCGCCGCTCAAGCCGAGTGGCATCCGCATCGGCACGCCCGCCGTGACTACACGCGGCATGAAAGAAGGCGAAATGAAGCAGATCGCCGCCTGGATCTCCGAAGCGCTGAACAACCGCACCGACGCCGCCGTCCTCGCGAAGATTCGCAAACAGGTGCATCACCTCGCCGACGCTTTCCCGCTCTACCCCGAGCGCCGCGCCAAAGCCCAGGCCGAGCTCAAAGCATAGATTGGACGTAGTTATGCGGCTCGCAATGGCGATTGTTAAGCGCATGCTGGTCTCAGTCCTCATAGTGGCTTCGGCTATTGCTTTGGGACTGGCATATGGCTGGGTCGTTGGACCGTCTAAGATTGCCTATGCGGGAGCGATCCTGTTAGTCGCTTGGCCTTGGGCTCTCACCCAAGTTTTTGTTGTGGTGTCGCTCGTTTGGTCTCCAGTCCGGCGAATGAGATTTCGCCATCAATCCCGTGCTCTTCCTAGGATCGATTGAATTCGAGTCGTGGAAGACCGGGCCTTCACGCCCGCCCCGAATTCGCGTGGCCGTACCGCCTTCACTTTCCTCGCTGCTCGCTCGTCGCCGCCAGAATCAGATCGTGGAATACCCGTGCACCATAGGGGCTCCTTGCGCCCGCTTGCTGCATAATCTTTGGCAGGCTCCGTCTTAGCGAGCGATAAATGCGATTCATCTCTTGCACTGACGGCTGCTGTCCCTTGCGCACAAACACGTCGCACAATGCCGCGAACACGCCACGAACAGTGCCATTGTGAATCCGAACGTCCGTTCCGTCCAGATCGCTTAGCGATTTATGGATCCGATGCGCGACCGACTCGCAAACATACCATGTGTTCCGATTCCGATCGTGCGATTGTGCGACCGCCAATCCGAGTTCGAAGGACATGTTAAATCGCGGAACCCGCGGAGCCTTTCGGTCCAATTGAACGCGAGACAAATCATGAATGGAATACGCGCACTCCCCGATAAGCTTAAGTATCCGTTCAAGACGGCGCTGGCTGGTGGGAATTTCAAGCGTGGCGCGCGGAATCAGGCCGAACGCGCTCAACCCGGCTATATAGGCCAGGTACAGATTTTCAAACTGCTTGTCGTAAGGGATATTGAGAAAAACCGATAACCGCTCAGGACCGCCTCGAGGTTTTCTTGGCAACATGCGTTGCACCTCGCCTTGTCATCCGTCCGTTTGTCTTCACACGTTTCGCCAACGGGCGTCCCTCACGACTCAGCAATCTCTCGATTCGACGCGCCCGCGTCACGGAAACACCGAGTACCCGGGCAGTTTCTTCCAGCGTCGGGAACGGCGTTTCGACAATTGCCTGGCGACTCATACCAACTTTGAATCTAGACCGTTCATGGCTTCTGCGCAACTGATTTGATGCACGAAAGGGAATGCAGGACTTGTCCCGCACGACTCGCACTTCGTTTACAATAGGTCCGCTCTACTGCTGGGGAACATTCTTGCTCTGAATTCACGAGGACTCATCCATGAAAGCCCTGACCATGAAACTCGTATCCGCCCTAACTCTTCTTCTCGCACTCTCCGCCTCCGCGCAAACCCTGCCATCATTCAAGAACGTATTTATCGTCTTCGGCGAAAACGCCGACTACTCCACCACCTACAACTCTCGCAACATGCCCTACCTCACGTCGCTGGCCAACAAATACGGCCTGGGCATTAATTATTATTCCGACACTCATCCCTCCATCGGCAACTATCTCAACGCGGCTACCGGATACGTCCTCACCGACAACGACGCCGAAACTCCCCAAACCTTCCCCGTTTCCAAAAACAACATTGCGCTCGAGGTCCAGAAAGCCGGAGGCACCTGGAAGGATTACGTCGAAAGCCTGCCTACCATCAAAGGCTGCGGCGGACTGAATGACGGCGAATATTACGTTCGCCACGACCCACTCGAGTACATGACCACCATTAATAAAGAGACGAGCCATTTCGTCTGTTTCAGCCAGTTCGCCAAGGATCTCGCCAATAAAACCCTCCCGACTTTTTCCTGGCTCGTGCCCAACGGCTGCGACGACGCCCACGATTGCCCCGTTGGCACTTTCGACACTTGGCTGAAGACGGAAATTGCACCGCTTCTCGCCAGCTCTTACTTTCAGCCCGGGGGCGCCGGCCTGCTCATCATCGTTTTCGATGAGAACGCCACCGACGGAACCCCCGACTGCGAAACCACCAAAGAAGGCAAAGGCTGCGGCGGACACGTCGAGCTGGTCGTGGTCAGCCCGTTCAGCAAGAAAGCCTACCGCTCCCCCGGTGGCGACACTCGCAACTACCACAAGAGTTATGACGAAGGCGACATCCTTCGTCTGATGGCCGAAGGCCTTGGGCTGCCGACCACGAATCTAGGCTGGGCCACCAATGCCATGCCCATGGCCGACTTCTTCAAATAGCCGATCTAAGAACCGAGAATGCGAACTCCTGGGCGAACCGCAGGTCCAACCGTGTCGGCTAATCCTCGGCGTTCTGATAGCGAAGAACATCTTCGACCTCGGTATTTAGTTCATCCGCAGCGCGATTGATAAGCTCGAGATCGCGGGCTTCATTCTTTGCGCCTTCTTTTGTTTCCACCAGATCGGCAGGCGCGGACGCAATGGTGCCTGGCTTGTGCGCCTTTGACATAAACATATGATCGACAGTGAAACGGGCGAGCTTGAGTCACGGTCTAGAAATCCTCCTTTTCGCAGCAGCCTCACGCGATTCCAAAGCTACTCGAATCCCGCCGGTCTTTCCCCAACCACCCCAAAACTTCGTTCCATAGCCATCCCCACACTTCCCATCGTTCCTTCATCGAACAGTCTGCCAATCAGCGTTACACCATGCGGCACCCGCCGCGGCGGATTGAACCTCGGCAGCGTCCGGCTCGGGTCCGGAGCCCAATCCGTTCGCGCCTTCGAAACCTCGACAAATCCCGCGCGAAACGTCAGCGATGGATGCCCGGTAAAATTCGTAATCGTCAGCATCTCGTCCCGCAGCGATGGCACCAGCAGCAGATCGACCTGCGAAAAAACACGCGCCATCTCCATCGCCACTTTTCGCCGCAACCGGTCTGCCTGCACAAAATCCACCGCCGACAAAAACCTGGCCTGCCGGAACAGATTCGGCCACGCATCCGGCGTCTGCACTTTCAGCTGATCGATGCCATGACTCAACGTTAATTCTTCAAATGCCGCCGCGCCCTCCGCAAAAAGAATCAGCCCCAACGACCCGTACGGCCAATCCGGAATCCCAACTTCCATCGGCGTCATGCCGATCTTCGCCACCGTGTCCAACGCAGCGCGATCCACATCCGTCGCTGGCTTCGACTTCATCCACCCCGGAAAGTAACCTACGTGCAATCCCCTCACCGGTGCCCCCGCGTCGAAATCCAGTTTACTTGGCACGCTGTCCACATCGCCCGCATCCGGCCCTGAAATCGTGCGCAGCACCAGCATCGTGTCTTCCACGCACCGCGTCATCGGGCCCAGTTTGTCCAGCGACCAGCACAGCGTCATCGCTCCCGTTCGCGCCACACGACCGTAAGTCGGGCGAAGTCCCGTGATCCCGCACCGCATCGACGGGCTCACAATGCTGCCGCCGGTTTCGCTGCCAATCGCAAACCCCACCAATCCCGCTGCCACAGCCGCGCCCGGCCCGGCGCTCGATCCCGACGCGCCTTCTTCCGGCAGCCACGGATTCATCGTCTGCCCGCCAAACCATATGTCGTTCAGCGCCAGCGACCCCAGGCTCAACTTGGCAACCAGCACGGCACCTGCGTCCTGCAACCGCTTTACCACCACCGAATCATTGTCCGGAACGCGGTGGCGAAACGGTTCCGCGCCGTACGTCGTCGGAATTCCCGCCGTGTCCAACAAATCTTTCACGCCAAACGGAATGCCATGCAGCGGCCCGCGATACTTCCCCGAAGCAATTTCCAGATCAGCCTGCTTTGCCTGCGACAGCGCTAATTCTTCCGTCAGCGTGATCACACAATGCAGCTTCGGATCGTACCTCTTCAGCCGCGCCAGATAAATCCGCGTCAGCCGGTCCGACGTGATCTTCTTCGTCTCAATCCATCGCGAAAGCTGCGCCACCGGCGCAAACGCAATGTCGGCATCGTTAGCCGGCAGCGGCCCCGGATCGCCCGTGCTTCGCACAAACCGGTTCTCCGCGGGCAAAGTCTTCATGCCCGGCAGTACCGGATTCCACACCGTTGCCGGCGAGAGCGTCGGTTCCAGCGCCACTTTTTTCGGCCCAACCCGCCGCTCGTACAGCGGAGCCATCGCGGTTCGCCAGTTGCTGGCCGCTTCCGCTTGCTCAGCCGGCATCATTTCGATTTGCACCAGCTTTTCCGCTTCCGCAAACGTACCCGCCGACACCTCCGGTCCAAACGCAGGCCCCACTCCGAACGCGCTTGGCGACCCGGCCGGTAAGTTCGATGGAGTCTGCGCCTGCCCGCGCAACGCGGCTGCCGCGCCCAGCATGCCGAGCGACCCGGCTAGAAATTGCCTGCGTGATTTATGCATGAATCCTCCGCCTGACATTGTACCCATGCGGAGGGCTAGCTATGTCTGGGCCGACTGGGAGCCGACCACCTACGGGCGTCGACTGCCCGTGCCCTCAGTTCTTCTGCTGCAAATTCTTCTGCGCTTCCGACAGCACTTTCGTATATCCCGCCGGCACCGCAAACTTCGACGGATCAACCGCGGCCGACGACAAATTCGTCGTCTCTATCGTCGTCTCCATCAGCACCACCCAGTTTGGCGGCGCAGCCTGCGCCTGCTGTTGCTGCTGCTGATCGGGCTTCTTCTTATGAAATCCTCCAAACCCTCCCAGGCTCGACGCGACTCCGCCAAAGCTTCCCATATGGCTTCCCGCGGCGCTTTCCGCATTTGACGTAGCCGTGTTGGCCGCTGAGTTCGCCGCATTGTTGGCTGCCTGCCCTGCCGCTTGTCCGGCCGCATTCCCCGCTGACGGCGTATTCGACTGCGGCAACGGCGCCTCTGACGCTGCCGGCACCGCTGTCCCATCCATCGTCGATCCCATCCGTATCACCTGGCTCACCGGCGTGCCTTTGATCTTCGACATCTCATCCCGCATGTCTGACATGCTCGTGCCCATCCCCGGCCTCATCATCGCTGGCGGAACGCTGCCGCTGAACATATCGCCCATCTTTTCCGCCATGCGCTTGTTGAAGTCGCGCACCTCCTGGTAGCCCGGTATATCCGCCACCATCCACATGTCGTTTGTAATCCCGAAGGTTCCACTTTTCTGGCTTTGCTGGTCGGTCACGATCGCTGTCATCTTCAAAATCGACTCCGACGCCGACATTCCCACCACATCCTTCGTCGCGCCCGTATTGTTAACAGCGACCTTAAACTTCACATCCGCCGGTATGTTGCCCGCCGGCTGTTGCGGCATCTGCGACTGTTGCTGCTGCGCCTTCTGCATCGCCGCCTGCATTTCTTCTTTCAATTCCTGAAACGTCGTCACCGTATATTCTTTTTTCGCCGGATCGATCCGCGTGATCGTCTCCGCATCCAGGTCAATGATCTCGGTGTTCTGGTCGTTCACCCTCGCCATGCGGTTTCCCTTCACGTAAATCGACGAAGTCGTCGGATCGGTAATCGGCTTCGATCCTTTGCTGAACCGGCTGGCAAACTTTGCCATGTCCACCATCGAGCCGCCCGTCACTTTCGTGGTCTCGCTGTATTGAAAGTCGGCGAACGCGGAGGACTGCAATGCCAGGCACAGTCCAAGCGCAAGGCCATGGCGGATTTTCATAAAGGCTCCTTTTTTCGCCCGTTAACCCAGCGCGGGCGCGCGAAGAAATGCGTGCGGATGAAATTTTACTCCCTACCGCGCACAGCCACCTCAAAAATCCGCGGTTGCGATCGTCATCCTCAAGCGACGGTGCCCCTACCCTTTGACAGGCCTCAGCGCCGAACCACACCCCAAGCATCAGGTTAACGACTGATGACTGATAACCTAACCCATCCTCTTCTCCATCCACATCACATCCCAAAACTTCCCAAACTTCCGCCCAACCTCGGTAAACGTCCCAACCTTCTTAAATCCAAAACGCTCATGCAGCCGCACCGACGCCGGATTCGGCTGCGCAATCCCCGCCACCACGCTGTGAATGTCCTCACCCTCAATCAGCTTGAACAGCTCGGTATAAAGCGCTCCACCCACGCCCTTGCTCGTCGCTGCCGGCCGGCACGCCACGCTGATTTCCACCGTCGTGTCGTACGCTCCCTTATTCCTGAATGCGCCCGTCGCCGCATAGCCCAAAATCCCCGTCCCCGGCTCCTCTGCCACCAGCATCCGGTATCGCCGCCCATCGTTGTGCTCGTGGAACCACTTTTCTCTCTGCGCCGGAACATACGGCTGAACGTCGAACGTAATGTGCGTATTCTCAATGTAGTGATTGATCAGTTCAGTAATTGCAGGCAGATCGGTCAAAATCCCCGCTCGGATGATCATGAGAAATTTTACCCATAACCGGCGCGCCGGGTTTTCGTTGACTCAATGCCCCAACCCCCGCCCGCCGCGCGTCTCCAGGCCAATCAATAGTCCAATTACTTAGGTCATCTTGGGACATCCTTCTTTTCGGTTCATCATACGAAGAGTCCTATTCGACTCTCGCCATGAATATTGATGACCTGCTTCGTATAGCCATCGAGCGCCGCGCCTCCGACTTGCACCTCAAAGTCGGCAATCATCCCCATCTGCGCATCGATGGCGACCTGGTTCCATTGACCGATCAGCCGCGCGTCGGCGGCGAAGACATGCTGACCATGGCTTTCAGCATGATGTCCGCCCGCCAGAAACAAAAATTCAAAGACAACACCGAAATCGATATGGCCTACGGCGTCGCCGGCCTCGGCCGCTTCCGTGTCAACGTCTTTCAGCAACGCGGCAACGTCGGACTCGTCCTGCGCGTCATCCCCACAAAAATTCGCGCGCTCGACGAACTCTATCTGCCGAAAATTGTCGAAGTCATCTGTGACATGCCTCGCGGCCTGGTGCTGGTCACCGGCATCACCGGCTCCGGTAAATCGACCACGCTTGCAGGCATGGTTGATCGCATCAACTCCACCCGCGCCGAACACATCATTACCATCGAAGACCCCATCGAATTCCTCTACCGCGACAAAAAAGGTTACGTGAACCAGCGCGAGGTCGAAGTCGATACGCCTAACTTCTCCTGCGCCCTGCGCTCATCTCTGCGTCAGGATCCCGACGTCATTCTGGTCGGCGAAATGCGTGACACCGAAACCATCGGCACCGCGCTCCACGCCGCCGAAACCGGCCACATGGTTTTCTCGACTTTGCATACGCTCGATGCCGTCGAAACCATCAACCGAATCATCGCCGTCTTTCCGCCGCCCGAACAAAAACAGATTCGCCTGCAGCTCGCCTCCGTGTTGCGCGCCATCATCAGCCAGCGCCTGGTTCGCCGTTGTGATGGCGAAGGCCGCGTGCCCGCCGTCGAAGTCATGATCAACACCGCGCACATCCGTGAGTGCATTCTGGTTCCGGAAAAGACGCGCTCCATCCGTGATGCGATTTCCTCCGGAACGTCACAATACGGTATGCAGACTTTCGATCAGTCTTTGTGGGATTTATTCCAGGCAGGTTTGATCGATTACGACGTCGCTCTCGAAAACGCTTCGAACGCAGACGACTTCAAGCTGCGTATGCAGGGCATCTCCTCGAGCAGCGACATCTCGAAGAACGCCATGCAGTCGGCCGGATACGGCGGCCGCTAAATTTTGTCCTCCTGAGACTATGGGCGCGCCCGCTTAGCGCGCCCACTTTTTTCCCCAAAATAAAATTTGTCATCCTAAGCGAAGCGCTTTTTGCGAAGCGAAGGATCTGGGTGAGCCGCGCGAAATGTTGCGCCCCAGGCGCGACATCAAAACGCGCGTTCGGCTCACATCCCTATTACGCCGCCGCGCCCACCCGCGCATGCTGGCACTCCGCACCGCTCAGCACCCACAGTGCGTGATCGAAGCGCGACACTTCAAAAATGTGGTCGAGTTGCGTCCGCTGCAGCACTTCCTGCACATAGTGCGACGGATTGACCAACTGCATCTTCACCCCGCGCTCGCGCGCCCACTGCCGCAGCGCAAGCAACGCCGTCAGGCCGCCCGCATCCAGCGCATCCACTTCCGACAAATCCAGCATGAGCATGCGCATGTGGTTTTCTGACACCACAGCCGTCCGCAGCCTCTTCACTTCCGCGCCGCGCACCAGCCGTCCCGTGCACTTCACCACCGCCACATCTCCGGTTTTCTCCACATGGATGGTCAGCATGACTGTTTACCTCTTTATTCTTTCTTCTTTATTTACGTATATAGACGGCCAAAGGTTCCCGTCGTCACCAAACATTTGTAAAGACTGGTAAAGTCCAGCAAAATGATCGACTTTCGCCATCTTGAATCTAAGAACGTCCCAGTACGAACACCTTGCGCCCGCTTTTCTCTCTGTGGTCTTCGCGTTTTCTCGGGTATGAAACCGGGAAGGGCACGAGTTCTACTCGTGCCGCCATGCAGCCCAAAACTAACGCCGCGCTTCAGCGCCTGAGGCAATTCTTAGAGGGTTTGCTTTTCTCTGTGACTCTCTGTGTCCTCTGTGGTGATCGGTTTTGAATTTCCTTCGTGTGCCTTCGTGTCCATTGAGGTTATTGCGCTTTCCACAATCTGCATTCTGAAATCTTCAATCTGCATTTCTCTCCGTGCCTCTGTGGTTAGAAAACGGCGTACCATTATCTTGCGATGCCCTTTCCGCGCCCGCGCAAGCTCGACACCGAATCCGAACTCTACGAGTACGCCATTGGAGCGCTCGGCCGCCGCATGCGCACCGTCGTCGAGCTGAAGCGCCTGCTCCGCGCCCGCGTCGAATCCGACGAACTCGGACAGACCCTCGTCGAGCTCATCATCCGCCGCCTCAAGGACCAGGGCTATCTCAACGACTCGCGCTACGCCGCAACTTATTCCACTCTCCGCCGCGACAACGAAAAACTCGGCCGCCTCCGCGTCATCACCGATCTCAAAGCCAAAGGCGTTCACGGCGAAGTCATCGACAAAGCCGTCACCGAAACCTACAGCGAAGTGAACGAAGAAAAACTGGCGCGCCAATTTCTGAGTCGCAAACGCTTACAGAAACCAAGAGATCAGAAGCAAGCCGCGCGCATCTTCCGTCAGCTAGCGCGAGCTGGCTTCAGCGCGAAAATCATCTTCCGGATCTTGAAACAATGGGAGGTCGACGATGAGGTGCTCGCCGCGCTTGGAACTGCGGATTAGTGGTCCGACCGGGCGCGGTGACTACAGTAAACTACGCTGGAGCTGCCCCCGGGAACGCTATGAATAACGGGGAACAGAAAGAACGGCACAGCTGACATGATTCCCGAGTCGTGGAGCAAACCGTGGCCGTTTGGGGCTTTCCTCTTTGGCGTTCTTATGTTGATTCTCGCAGTAATTGGGACATTTACAGGGAAAGCGTATGGTAAAGGTGGCACTGCGGATCGCGCCACGGAACCTTTCACATATTGGCTGTGCCTCATCATTCAATATTTAGGAGGCGCTTTTCTGATTCTTAGCTTTTGGCCAAAGTAGCCCCCCTCCCGCTGACACCCACCCTTCATCCGGCATACAATAACCAGACGCACCCCATTATGGCCAATTTGCCCGACGATCTCGCCGCGCTCAACGATGACATGATCGCCTTCATCGAAGGCCACGGCATGCTGCGCTTCCCCGGCTCCGTCGACTATGAAGAAGTCCAGTGCGTCATCTGGAAAGCCGAAGGCAACCCCGACGGCTGGAAAGATTTCGTCGAGCTCGCCAAAGCCTCCGGCGCGCCATTTCTCGTCACCGATTCCTGGCGCATGGAGCGCGAAGAGCTCGATCTGCTCATCGAGCGCCTCAGCGACGCCGAATTCGCCAGCGACGAAGATCTCGACGACGCCCGCTGGCTCCGCACCTACGCCGGCAAAATCGGATTCCTCCAGCTCGGCTTCGCCCACCAGGGCGTCATGATGGTTTACGAAGTCTCCACCCAGTGGTATGACCGCTATCAAAGCATCATCGAGATGGCCGACGACTTCGCCGGCCTGCCCATCGACGGCACCGACCTCGAAGACCCCAACTGACCCTCCAGTCTGCAATGAAACTCGCGTGCGGTTGTTGCTTCCTTTGCGTTTCTTCGCAACCTTTGTGGTTCAAGATCTTGTCGACGCCCCGAAGAAGCCGCTGTTCGGAAACGGACTGGCTTCCTGTACAATTCTCCCCTGATCCAACACCGCAAGTAACCAACGGAGAAAACCCTGGGAACCCTGGTCCCCTTATCGGACGCATCACGCCGCCCCAGCCGTTTCCCCCTCATGACTGCGTTGATCATTCTGATCGCGTTCGCTGAGTGAACACCTTCTACAAAGCGCTCGCAGCTGCGCTCTTGCTGGCGCCGCTTGCGATCATTCTCCTCCGGGCGGTTCCTATCCACGTCTATGACGGCTTCGAGTCTCCCCGCCTCAGTTGGATCCGCTGGTCACGTCACCGCTTCGTCCCGGGAGCAGTCGCGCCCGAGGATTTCATCGTTCGCTCCGGTCATCGTGCCCTGGCCATTACCGTTCACTCCGGCGATCGTTACGAGGCTGCCAGCGAAGAGGGAGCCGCGACCGAGCGCGATGAACTCATGGAATCCTGGTGGCTGTATTCCCACCCCGGCCGCACCTACGTTTACTCCTTCAGCCTCTTTATTCCGCAGGATTTCGCCCAGCCCTCCGAGCGTCTTGTAATCGCGCAGTGGAAGCAATTATGCTGGCACTGTCATCCCGACAATCCCGTGCTCGCCATCCACTATGACCACGGCGGGCTCCGCGTCACTCGCCGCGATGCTACCCGCACCGAGGAGCTTTATCGCACCAACGAAGACGTCCGCGGCCGCTGGCTCGATTTCCGTTTCGTGATCCGCTTCGATCCAACCGCCGCCGGCCTCGTCGATGCCACTCTCAACCGCACTCCCATCATCCACTACCGCGGCCCCACTACCTACTTGCCCCCTCGCGGCCATCTCCTCCACCGGGTCTATTTCAAAACCGGCCTTTACCGCGACGCCCTCGGCCAACCACCCTGGACAATCTACCTCGATGAATACCGCAAAGACCAATAAGCCGCCGTCCACTTCAAATGTCCCTGCATTTCCACCAATGACGTCGGCTCGAGCGTCCGCGTTTTGCATCCCGGACGACGAACCCGTGTGGGGCGGACACTCGTGTCCGCCGCCGTTGCCTTTGGGTTTGCACAACGAACCCCATCGGGAGAGCACGACTTCAGTGGTGCCGTAACGACCCCCTAACCATTGTCATTCCGACGACATACCCATTTCCTTACCACTGTCATCCCGAGCAAGGACGATCGCTCGCCACGCGAGCGATCGCCGCAGTCGAGGGACCTTGCGTTTGACCAACAGCCAATAACCTGGAGGCGCGCCACGTTAGTCGTACCGCACCCATCCCCTATCCCATTGTCATTCCTCACCGCTTCAGCCACGAGGAATCCGCTGTCCGCTCGTGCGATTAGGGACGCTTGCCAGCCATCCCTGTCCCGTAGGGACATCCGATAGTAGCCCGCCAGTTTACTGGCGGGTACAAGGCCAAGCTCTGAACCCGCGTCCCGTAGGGACGCCTGACATCGCGTGAGGGCAACGCGCGCCACCAAGCCGCGTCGGAAGGGAATGAAACTCGCGTGCGACTGTCCCTTCGTGCGCCTTACTGCCGTCAGTGTCTTAAGGCTTCCTTTGCGCTCCTTCGCGCCCTTTGCGGTTTAGGATTTTTGCCGAAGCCGCAACCGTTGAAAGGAATGAGCGTGCGGTCGGAGTTTCCTCGACCGCTCCCTAACCATTGTCATTCCTCACCGCTTCAGCCATGAGGAATACGCCGTGGTGCGTCGGAAACGTTGTCCCGAGCGTCCGCGTTTTGCACCGCCGACGACAAACCGTGTAGGGCGGACACTCCTGTCCGCCGCCGTTGCCTTTGGGTCCGCACAACCAACCCCATCAGGAGGGCACGACTTTGGCTGTGCCGTAACGACCCCCTAACCATTGTCATTCCGACGACATACCCATTTCCTCACCACTGTCATCCCGAGCAAGGACGATCGC
>DASVWZ010000321.1:0-13614 GCA_036392935.1 Terriglobales bacterium
CTTCGAGGTTGATGCCGCCGAAGGTAGGCTCGAGCAACTGGCAGACTTTGATGACTTCGTCGGGATCGTGGCTGTCGACTTCGATGTCGAAGACGTCGACGTCGGCGAAGCGTTTAAACAGGACACCTTTGCCTTCCATCACGGGCTTGCCGGCGAGGGCGCCGATATCACCCAAGCCGAGGACGGCGGTGCCGTTGCTGATAACGGCGACGAGATTGCCGCGCGCAGTGTACTTGAATGCGTCCTGGGCGTTTTTGTGGATTGCAAGACAAGGCTCAGCGACGCCCGGTGTATAGGCCAGGCTTAGGTCGCGCTGCGTGCGGCAGGGCTTGGTGGGCGTGACCTCGATTTTGCCGGGACGACTTCCATGGTGATAATCAAGTGCTTCTTTCTTGGTAATGGCCATAACGTTCCTCGATTGCATTGAGGCCCCTAGCGCGGGGCCATCACGTTTAACAGCTAAGTTTTTTCGATCACCTTTTTGATCCGCGCAAAGGCCCAATCGATCTCTTCGCGCGTGATCACGAGCGGAGGCGCGATGCGAATGACTTTGTCGTGGGTTTCCTTGCACAGGATCCCTTCGTTCATCAGGGTTTCGCAATAGGGGCGAGCGGGGCCGTGCATCTCAATTCCGATCCAGAGCCCGCGGCCGCGGACTTCTTTCAAGTCCGGGCTGCGCATGGTGCGGAGCAGATTGAGAAAGTAGGCGCCGAGTTCGGCGGAGCGCTCTATCATGTTTTCTTCTTGCAGCACGCGCAGTGCGGTGCAAGCGACGGCGCAGCCCAGCGGATTTCCGCCGAAGGTGCTGCCGTGGTCGCCGGGGTGGAAAACACCGAGAATTTCTTTTGACGCGAGCACGGCGGAGACGGGATAAAACCCTCCGGCCAGAGCTTTGCCGACGATCAGCACATCGGGCGTGATGCCGTAGTGCATGTAGGCGAAAAGTTTGCCGGTGCGGCCGAGGCCGGATTGAATTTCGTCGGTCATCAAGAGGACGCGGTTGGCGCAGCAGAGATCGGCTGCGGCTTTCAGGAAACCGTCGGGCGGGATGACAATTCCGGCTTCACCCTGGATCGGCTCGACCAGGAAAGCGCAGGTATTGGGGGTGATGGCGGCGCGAAGGGCGTCGATATCGCCGAAAGGAATGACTTTGAATCCCGGAGTGAATGGGCCGAAACCATCGCGGTATTGCTCGTCGGTGGAGAAGCTGACAGCGGTCACGGTGCGGCCGTGAAAATTGTTGGCGCAGACGATGATTTCGGCTTTGCCGTCGGGGATGCCTTTGACTTTGTATCCCCATTTGCGAGCGGTTTTGACGGCGGTTTCGACGGCTTCGGCACCGGAATTCATTGGCAAGGCCATATCGAAGCCGGTCAGATCGTGAAGGGACTTATAGAAAAGACCAAGCTGTTCATTGCGAAAGGCGCGGGAGGTGAGCGTGACTTTGTGAGCCTGTTCTTCGAGGGTCTTCAGGATCGCAGGATGGCAGTGTCCCTGGTTTACGGCTGAATAGGCAGCGAGACAGTCGAGGTATTTCCCGCCTTCGACGTCATAGACCCAGACGCCCTGGGCGCGCTCGATTACGACATCGAGCGGATGGTAGTTGTGGGCCCCGTATTGATTTTCGAGTTCTACCAGTTCTTCTGTGCGGGTTAGTTTTTCGATCAGTGCCATTGTGTTGCCTCCGAAAGCAGAAGTAGTCAGTGGTCTTATCCTAATCGTTCCTCGGTGTTTGCCGCTGGATTCAGTTCTGACTCCTGGCTTCGGTTTTGAGGCTGGCGCTTTATCGTGTTGGCTCATTGCCGCTGTGATCCGGCGGCCGTCTATTAAAGGCGGAATCGCGCCGGACTGGTGCTATTCTTCTCTGCCGCTGGGCGCTCGGCTGTGCCAAAGGTCACATGGGATTGTGATGTGGAAAGGTGCGACTGCACGATCTCTTTTCAGATCAATGAAGTACAGCGTTCTGTGGGTGTGACGAAGATCGATCTAAGCTGGGGAGCACCTCCCCAAGGTGCAGCACTTCCGTAACTCTGCGTTGGGGCCGGGTGCCAGCTATTCTTGAAATCACCCTCCCATCGAACGCCGAACCTTTTTTGCGGGAGCGCTGTGCCCGCGTGAGGTTGGAACCCATGTCGAACAAAATTGGCCGCTTCGAGATTGTCAACGAAATCAACCACTCCGACCGCGTTTCTGTCTACAAAGTCGTGGACTCTGAGACAGAAGGCGCGAAACCGATCATCTTGAAAACCCTGCAACTGGATTCGTTTGGCGAGCAGGCGACGGCGATGGTGGAGAACCTTACGCAGGAATCGGAGGCGGGCAAGAAATTGAAGAGCCAGAACATCGGCGGCCTGCTCGAGGCCGGGGTGATCGACGGCAAGTTCTGCGCGCAGATGGAATATGTGGAAGGCAACAGTGTTGCCACCATGATCGCGCGCAAAGAAGGCTTCTCGATATGGGATGTAATGGACATCACGCGGCAGGCGTGCCAAGGGTTGGATTTTGCCCACTCGAAGGAGTTGGCGCACTACACGCTCGAACCCGCGAAGATTATGGTTGCGTGGGATGGCACCGTGAAGGTGCTGAGTTTCGGGGTCTCGACCATGAGCGCGTGGGCGGCGCAGGCCAACGGCGCACCGCCTGAGGTTTTGTTCTACATGTCGCCTGAGCAGCTTGCCGGTGACCCGGTTGACGCGCGTTCGAACCTCTTCTCCATCGGCGCGATTCTCTACGAGATGGTGACCGAGCGTAAACCGTTCGACGGAGATGATGCGGCCGGTGTGCGCCAGGCAATCATCGAATTGGCGCCGGTGCCTCCGGACCAGATCAATGTAAAACTGCATCCGGTTTTGAGCCACGTGATCATGAAGGCGCTGGCGAAAGATCCGCAGGAGCGGTATGCCAGCGGAGCGGAGCTGATCAAAGAACTGGATCGTTGCCGTGAGAATGCAGCGAAAGCGGCGGCCAAGCCGGCTGCGGCACCGGCTGCAGCACCTGCAAAGAAAGCCAGGATCGCACCTCCGGCGGGCTTTATTCAGCCGGAATCGTACACTGCGCCGAGTGAGGCGGCAGCGCCTGCGCCGGTGGCGAAGCCGGAGAGAAAACCAGTAGTGAAATCGGAGCCTGCAGCGGCGGCACCAGAAGTGGAAGCGCCGCAGGTTCATCGCGCGGCTAAAGCTGCGGCAGCGAGCGCATTTGCGGGCGCGTCGTTATCCAACCAATCTGCGTCCAGCCAACCGGCAAGCGAACTGGAAGTTGACTGGCAGCCGCAGGCGAAAACGCCGGTTTCGTCTGTGGTTAAGCAGGAACCGGAATTGATGTCTGCCTTCGTGGCTGAGGAGCCCGAGGTGAAGGCTCCGAAGATCGCCGTCGATCCCCTGATGGGTGGCGGAGCCCAAAAGGGCGATGCCAAGACGCTCAGCTTCTCCGAAATTGACGAACTGCCACCGCTCAAAGAGATCAAGATTGCGCCGCCTCCGCCTCCACCGCCGGCTGCAGAGCCCGATCCGGTTGTAAAGGCCATGCTCACCAAGCAGGTTGAGGAAGAGAAGCCGAAGATTCAGGTTAAGGAAGTGGCGAAGAAAGCGGTAACGGAAGTCAAGAAAACGCCACCGCACCTGTTTGTTTATTCCATCGCCGGAGCGGTGGCGGTGATTCTGATCATCGTTGGGACGATGGCGTATCACTACCACTCGGAGAACGAAGATGACATTGCACCGGCTGCCGCGCCTGCTACGACGGCTGCGACGACGCCCGCACCTGAGGCAGCGCCCGCCCCAGCGCCGGCTCAAGCTGCTCCGGCGGCTGCACCGGAAGCCCAAGCGGCAAATGCGCCACCAGCGGCGCAGGAACAGCAAACGGTTGTAGTTTCAGAGAAGCCCAAGGCAGGATCGAAGAAGAAGACCAAGGCGACCGCTCCGGTTGCGGCCACGACGGTGGCAACCGGTGACGTCAACATCAGTTCGAACCCGAGCGGCGCGCAGATTCAGATCGATGGCCACAGCGATCCCTCGTGGGTTACGCCGTATGAGATGTCTGCGCTGATTCCCGGCCAGCACAATGTGGTTATCAGCAAGCCTGGCTTCTCGACAGATTCGCGGTCGTTCGATGTGTCCGCGGGAAGCAAGTCGTTCCTGAGCGTGCAACTGGCGCCGCTGACCGGTACGCTGAGCGTGAACAGTGACCCGCAGGGAGCCGAGATCTGGATGGATGGCAAGGACACTGGAAAAACCACACCTGCGCAGTTCACGGTGGACAAGGCGGGCGCACACAGCTTCACCTTCAAGAAAGGCAATTACCTGGATGAGAGCACATCGGCAAACGTGGCGATTGGAACCACTTCTCACGTCTCCGCGACGATGCGTGCGCTTGGCAATACCGACGACATCAAGATGGGCGGGAAGTTCAAGAAGGTCTTTGGCGGTGGTGATGTTACCGGGATGGGGTCAGTCTCGGTGAAGACGACTCCGAAAGGTGCGCAGGTGTCGGTCAATCAGCGCATGCTGGATAAGACCTCGCCCATGGAGTTCTACCTGGATCCGGGGAATTACGAGCTCGACATTACCTTGTCGGGATACAAGAGCATTCACCGCGTGATTTCCATCGACAAGGGCGGGAAAGTCGCAATCGACGAGTCACTGGACCGGCAATAGTTCTGCGCGAGACAAGGGGCTCATTTCGGCGAGTCGGAGTTCCTTGCTGTCTCGTCTTTTCGTTCCGCTTAGAATAAGCGTCTGATGATTGCGCTGACTGCCAGCCAGCTTTACACGCCACTCCAGGTGTTTTTCCAGCCATTGCTGTTGATCGAGGATGGCCGCATCGTCGAAGTGACCTCGCGGAGCGCAAAACCCGCGCCCGCGGGAGCGCGCTTGATCGATTATGAAGATGGGATCCTTGCGCCGGGCTTCATCGACATACACATTCACGGCTCCGCGGGGCACGATGTGATGAACTCTGATTCTGCGGGCCTTGCGGCAGTCGAGGCGTTCATCGCGAGGCACGGAGTTACGGGATATTTTCCCACGACGGTGACGGCGCCTTTGGACCATACGCTCGCCGCGCTGGACCGACTGGCCACGGCGATTGAAGAGGGCGGCAGCGATGGCTGCGAACGCCGCGCGCGGCCGTTGGGAATTCATCTAGAAGGGCCGTTCATCAGCCACGCAAAGCGGGGCGTGCATCCGGCGAAGTATCTGCAAAAGCCGTCATTGGGATTATTTGAGCGGTTTTGGCAGGCGTCACGCGGACAGATCAAGATGATGACGATCGCACCGGAACTTGATGGGGCGGATGAGGTGATTGCGGCTGCGTCGCAGTGCGGCATGTGCATCAGTCTGGGACATAGCGATTCCGAACTGACCGCAACGCGCGCAGGCGTTGAAGCTGGAGCGCGACACTTCACGCATGCATTCAATGCCATGCGCGGGCTGGATCATCGCGACCCCGGGATTGTGGGCGAGATGCTGACGAATGCGCGGCTTTCAGCCGACATCATTGCCGATGGCATTCACGTAGATCCGGTTGTGGTGAAGCTTTTCCTGCAGGCGAAGGGCGCTGAAAAAGCGGTGCTGATCACCGATGCCATGGCAGCGACGGGAATGCCGGATGGGCGATATCGGTTGGGCGAGATTGAGGTTGAAGTTAAAGACGGACGATGTGAAGCAGACGGCAGACTCGCGGGCAGCGTATTAACGATGGGTTGTGCCGTACGCAACGCGATGAAATTTGCCGGCTGGGATCTGCGGTCGAGCTTACGGTTGGCTTCGTTAAATCCGGCGCGGGTTGCGGGATTGGGCGGCCGGGGCGAAATTGCCCCTGGATCTCACGCCGATCTAGTCGTGTTGAGCGCGGATGGCGAAGTTAAAGAAGTTATCACCGGCGGGGTGGTGTGACCCCGCCGATGATTCGCCAAGCAGCGTTTTAGTGGCTGAAAGCTATATTCAAGCCCGTGGTAAACACAAGATCGTTCTTCTGGGTGGTGGGCGGCGGGTTGGTCACGTAGATATCGCTGAACCCGTTTTGCCATCCAAACCACTTGCTGATTTTGGTGACGCTGCCAATCGCGAAGTTGGTCTGATATTGTCCGGTGTGGCTGATGTTGGGAAGGTAATAGAACTTTTCGGTGATGAGGGTTCCCAAACGCATTTTTCGCGAAAATTCTTCGCCCACGCTCATGATCGCGAAGCTGTCTGACACGGGCGCGACCTGTCCGGGCGGGATGGCTGTAGCATTGTAGAACCCTGTGTAGGATTCGTGGGTCCAGCCGGGGCCGGCGAGGAAGTCAAAAATGGTCTTGTCAGTCTTAATCACATGGACGCCCAAGCCACCGGTGAGAATGGTCCGGAGGTTGAGGTATTGCAGGGCGTCGCTTTGGAAATTGGTCGCGCCGAAACCGAATAAACGGGCGGTGATGTTGTGGGAATACCGCGCTCCCGCCTGAATTGAATTTGCCGTCACAACCGGATTGGCATCGGGTGCGTTGTTCCGGGAGTAGACCGAGGTGGCATACATTTTGATGTCATCGGTCTTGGTGGGACGGTCGGCGGTGAAGGCCAGCGAAAGGCTGTCAGTTGCGCTGTTGCCACCGGTAAGGCCAAATCCTACAGTTGCGCCGCCGTTCCATCCTTGCATCAGGGTCGGGTGCTCCCCTTTTTCAAAGATCACCTGTTCCTGATCGTTGCGCAGAGCCGTGACGTCGGCCTTGGCAACCGTGACTGGAGCGGCTGACGCCGGGGTGACGACGAGATTATCGGCGGTTGTGGTCACGGTGCCGGCGACGGTTGCGCCCGACTTCTCAGCCACGTGAAGAGGCTGGGTGGATGTGACCTGCTGCACAGCCGGCCACTGCACAGTGACGTCGCCGGCGAATTCGGTTTTGATCAATAGAGTCTGGTCGTCGGATTTGGTGATGGTGCCGGTCAAGCGGTCTCCGTTTTTCAGTACGATCTGGTCCGCGAACGTGGTCCCGGCGCACAGAAAGACGAACGTCGCCGCGATAAAAAACTGCAACTGCCTCATGAAGATCCTCCAAATTTGAGATGGTGTGCCGATTAGACTGGCAATTTAGGTCTGACGGGGTAGCACTTCAAAAATAATTGATTTGGCCGGGAGTTGCAAAACTGCGGAGAGCGAGCTACGGCACTTTGATGAGATGCCGCACGATTTCAGCTTTTGGTTTCGGGGTGCTTGGAGTCGGAGCTCTTGGCCTGGTCGGAAGGGTTCATGCTGTTTTTGAGGGCGCGGATGCCTTCGCCGATCCCTTTGCCGAGCTCCGGCAGCCTTTTGGGGCCGAAGATGAGCAGGGCGATAAACAATATCACCAGCAGATGCATGGGCTGAAATAGGCCTTCGAACATGGGACCTCCGAAACGCTCCCCGTATTCTAACCCCAATCGAGACGGAAATATTCCAGGCGCTATTGGTGTGCTGGAGAACAGCGGGTAATCCCCCGTGGGGCATGTACGGACGTGCTGTCGGCAAAGCTAACTCCCGAATCTACAATTATTTACAGGAGAAGCTATGAACGGCGTGCAGCCATCCGCAGCGGCGGCAACAAAACAACCTGTAGGCGTGCCACCGGCGGTGCGTCCCACACAAAATTCGGCGGCTGTGGCGCCAACGGCGCAAGCGGCAGTTGAGGCTCCGGCGCCGAAACCGGTTGGATACGGTCTGCCGTGCGCCAAGTGCCGGACTTACTATGCAGCGAACTTAAAGGCGTGCCCGATCTGTCGGAGCAGCGAGCGGCTGTCGCCAACGGTGCGGCCGGTCCGGTCTGCGGTTGCGGTAAGCGAACAGAATTTGCCCGATCCGGAGGCGCTGGAGCAGGAGCGGGAGCGGTTTCTGAAGGAGTTTCAGGCGAAGATGCTGGCATCGCATCCGGCTGCGCCGGTGGCAGCGGCGGCAACGGCGAAGTGTGAGCGCGGCGAGAACCATCCGAATGGCCCGGAGCCGGCGGCGGTTTGCCAGGGATGCTATGAGCAACTGCAGGAAAAAGTCGATGTGCTGGAAGCGGCGATGCACATCGAGCTAAAGGAAGCGACGCAGATTATTTATGACGCGGTCTGGGCAGAGCCGACCGACCCGGCGAAGACCTATCAGAATGCGGCGGCGGCGTTGCTGGCGGAATTGCGCAAACGGTCGGGGGTTACGCCGACGTTCCATGCGCAGATGCCGATGCTGGATTAGTCTACTGGGCTGCGAATCGAAGCATGCCGAACGCGGACGGGATGTGAAAATTCGGTTCGGGCGTGTGCGTGGGCTGCCAGGCCAAGTATTGCCGAGGTTCTTTTTTCCCCTCGATTCGATAGAAATTTGCCCGCCAGGGCGCGGTGGGATCGAAGTGTGAGCTTATCGCGCGGAGGGGGATTGCCAGCTCGGCAGACCATTTTTTCTGCTTGCGATCCAGAAATACTGAACGTTTTAAGCCGCTGTGAAGATCGGCACGGCCGCCGGGGAAGATGTCGAGATCGATCCACATGCCATTGGGGCTGATCTCAAATTCTTTGTAGCAGTTCGGGGCTGAGTCCGGTGGCTGGAGGAAAGCTTCGGCGACATCGCGGTCCCAGAGATGATCGCGGCGTCCGGCTGGATCAGCGTCGTCGAAGATGTGAAGCTCACGGTAGCTGCATTCGAAGCGCAGGAAGAGATTTTGAGCTGACCAAAGGGCTTGCACCTGAGTCTGTAAACGGGCGTCGGGATTCAGACCCTGCCAGTCCGCGCAGAATGAAATGGGCGTGGCTTCGCGCCATTGGGGCGCAGGGCGCTCGGCTGAGAGCGTTATCTCATTTGCGATGCGACGGGCGACGAGTTCGTCCATAGTCTGAATACTTGACGGCAATCCCGTAAATCTTACTTTGACCGCAAGAAGCGGATAGTCCAGCAACGGCGCTGGCGGTAAGTTTTTAGCATGACAAACAGCAATGCGATACTCGATATTACCGGAGCGGGCGAAGTGGCAATCGATTCCAATAGCGAAAGATGGCAGGCGGTGCTGGGGCGCGATGGGGCGCAGGACGGCAAGTTTGTGTTTGCGGTGTCGTCGACGGGAGTGTATTGCCGGCCGTCGTGTCCATCGCGGCGCCCGCGGCGGGAGAATGTGACGTTCTTCGGGCGAGTCGATGAGGCGGAGGCGGCGGGATATCGGGCGTGCCTGCGCTGCCGCCCGAAAGCTGCTGACGCCAATCAGGAAGCGGCGAAGGTTCGAGCCATTTGCCGCTACATTGAGCAGCACCTCGACGAACCGGTGACGCTTTCGCGGCTGAGCGAAGAGTTTCGGCTGAGCCCGTTTCATTTGCAGCGCCGTTTTAAAGCGGTGTTGGGGATTACGCCGCGCGAGTATGCGGACTCCTGCCGCATGAAGCAGCTCAAGAGCAATCTGCGCGCGGGACATTCGGTGACGCGGGCCATGTACGATGCCGGCTACAGCTCAAGCAGCAGGCTTTATGAGCGAACTGCGTCGCAGCTGGGCATGACGCCTGACAAATACCGCCGGGGTGCGATTGCGGCGCCGATTCGTTATACGTTTGCGGAGTCGCCGCTGGGCAGGATGATGGTCGCGGCGACCGACAAGGGCGTTTGCGCCATACAATTTGCCGATTCCGATGATGAACTGGAGCAGGGATTACGGCATGAGTTTCCGTTTGCCATCCGGCGGCGTGACGATAAAGCCATGCAGCCGCTGAAAAGTCAGCTGCTGGAGCAGATGCGCGGGGAAAGCGTTGAACGGTCGCTGCCGCTGGATATTCAGGCGACCGCTTTCCAGCGCAAAGTGTGGGGGTACTTGCAGAAGATCCCGTTTGGGGCTACGCGGTCGTATGCGGCGGTGGCGAAGGGCATTGGTCAACCGGCTGCAACCCGCGCGGTTGCCCGCGCGTGCGCGACCAATCCGGTCGCTGTGGCAATTCCGTGCCATCGTGTGGTGCGGAAGTCGGGCGAACTCGGCGGTTACCGTTGGGGACTTGAGCGGAAAGAAGCGTTGCTGGAGATGGAGCGCAGCCGTAATTGAGGGGAGAAGACAGCTGCAATCTTAAGTTACGGCGGGCCGCGATGAGCGTACACTTCTGTGCCGGTAATGAATCACGGGGGCGGCCGGATGCGCGGGAGATATGGGGCGAGGCCCGGTTTTACAGGCGATTATCGGGTTTTACGGATCGTCTGATTCTCGGATTCCGGCACAGTTACGGGCGGTGTCGTCGGCTTACCAAAGCGCATGCACGTGGGACATCTGTTGCGAAGGCCCTGCGGGTGCGATGTTCAGAGAGTAATCTACGAGGGCGAAACGATGCCGCGAGAAGATTTTCTGGACGAGATTCATCTTCGCATCCTGCGCGTCACCGAAGACCTGCGCGTGATTCAGCAGGAGCTGAACTGCGCGGTGATGGAAGCTCCCGGCGATCCTGAGCTGATGGAGATGCTGACGCAACTGCCGCAGATGGAATCGCTGGAGGTTTTGAAGTCGGCGCTCGACCAGATGCGGCATTTTTTGTGGTTCTACAAGCAAGTGATTGTCGAGGGATCGGAAGAAGGCGACGATCTGCGGCATGTGATCCGGCAGGCCATTGCCAACGATTCGGTCATGGGGTCGCACTTTTCGGGAGCGCAGAAGGCGGCGCAGGCCTCAGAGACGCTGCTACTGCATCAGTTGCTGGATGGCAAGAACCACAAGCCCAACTAACCCACCTAAAATATTGATTACAAAGGATCAAGGCTGCGTCATATCGACGTAAAGCATTGATTCTACATATGGTTACATATCAAAATATAGATAATAAAGGACTTGCTGGGCGATAATGTTTACTAAATGGTAAACATTTCTGTCTGCCCTGGGGAATCTACGAGTTCTGGGACCGCCGGGGTTTCCGCGCGCGGCGCTTGAGTTCTTCTTCCGAGTACATGCTGCCACGGCAGGTTTTCGAGCGGCAGAAACAGAGGGCTTGGTCGTCAGGTTCGCCGTCGTACAGGCAGTAGTCGTAGGTAATTTCTTCGCCGGCGAGGATGTTTCGGATGGAATAAATGACGATCCGGCCGCGGACTTCGTCGGTTTCGCAATTGGGATCGCAGGAGTGGTTGATGAAGGCGGCGATGCCGACACCGTCGATTACTTCCTGGCCGCTGCTTAATCCGAACAAATAGGTCTTGTGGTGGTTGTTGTACAAAGCTTCGGCGGCTTTGAGGGTGAGCCGCGGGCCGGTGTACTCGGCCACGAAGTCGCCTTTGCGGATGTCCCGGGTAGCGTAGCAGCCGAGGGAGTGGATCTTCGATTGGCGCAGAGCCAGACGGGATGGAGATGCCTCGGCGAGGCGGTCGTTGGTGCGTAGCTGGTGCAGTCGGTTCACGGGGGATTCGAGGTTAGGATGGAGCAAATGGCGGCCGGAGAATTCCAGCCGCCATTTGAGTTTAATTACTGGACGATGAGGGTTACATTCACCGTATTCGCCAAGCCGACGTTACCGACATTGGCGGTTCCACCTACGCTGACGGTGTAGGTGCCGGCTGGCGTTCCACCGGTCGGACCGCCTCCGCCACCACTGCTGGAGCCACCGCCGCAACCCGAAAACGCCATGATCATCACCAGCGCGATAACGGCCATGATGACGACGCGTCCGGAGAGCTTGCGCTTTTTCCAGTCGCCGGTCAGGACCAGACCGACCAGGCCCAAGCTGCCGAGGCTGGCCAGCAAGATCGTGTTGCCGCGTTTATTGGTTTCTGACGGTGTGGCCATCGCCGAAGTAGGCGCGGTCGTGGCTATGGTCAGCGTTGTTCCGGTCGGCGACGAAGTTGGCGAGAACGAACAACTGACGCCCGAGGGCAACGAAGCCGGACAGGAGAAGCTCACCGCCGCATTGAAGCCGTTGAGGGGTGAGACGGTGATTTTGTAGGTAGCCGAGGAGCCGGGATTTACCGTCGCCGATGTTGGGCTGGCGGACAAGCCGAATTCTGGTCCGGTCCCTGCGATTACCTGTTTGAGAGGCGGCGAGACGCTGGTGTCAAAATCAGTGTCGCCACCGTACACAGCGGTGATGCTGTGCGTTCCGATGGCCAGGCTGCTGGTGGTCAGCGTGGCTTTGCCCGAGTTCAGGGTTCCGGTTCCGAGCTCTACCGTGCCGTCATTGAAGGTTACGGACCCAGTGGGAACTACGGTGGCGCCAGCCACAGCCGAGGCCACGGTCGCGGTGAAGGTTACGGCTTGCTTGGGAGCCGCAGGATTGGCCGAGGAGGTAACGGTAGTCGTGCTGGCAGCCTTTCCGATTACCTGGTCAAAGGGCTGTGATGTGGAGGCAGTGTAGTTGGTGTCTCCGCTGTAGGTTGCGGTGATGGTGTGCGAACCGGTGGTGAGGGATGGAGCGGTTACCGAGGCTTGTCCCGAGGAGTTCAGCGTGGCGGTGCCAAGCGACGTGCTGCCGTTGAAGAATTGCACCGTGCCGGTGGGTACGATGGTATCGCCGGGCTGCGAAGCGGTCACGGTGGCGGTGAAGATCACTGCCTTACCGGGCGTTTGCGGATTGGCCGACGATTTAATGGTTGTGACCGAAGTGGCCTTGGTAACAACCTGAGTGACGGCTTTCGAAGCGCTGGGCAGGAAGCTCACGCCTCCGTTGCCCTGGTAGGCGGCGGTGATGGTGTGAGTTCCGATGGCCAATGCCGTGGTGGTGAAACGAGCCGTGCCGGAGATGACCGAAGCAGCGCCCAGTTCCGTTACGCCGTTGAAAAACTTCACCACACCGGTCGGGGGTCCGGCGGTGCCTTTGGTTTTGGTGGCCACGGTGGCGGTGAAGGTCACAGGCTCGCCGTCGCCTGAGGGCGATCCGGAGCTGGTTAAGGTGGTCCCGGTGTCGCCGGTGTTCAGAAGAACGGTGACGCCGGAGAAATCGGCTTTTTGTCCCCACCCGGCGACGAAAACGTCCTGCGATCCCGCTCCGCTAAAAGGCGCGACTACAAGGTTGTAAGCCCAGCGGCTGGCAGGGAACTCAAGCGGATTGAAAAATGCCCCGCCGCCCTGGCCGTAGAGGATGCCAGCAGTTCCGAACTGTGAGTTGGTGTAAGCCAGGTCGGGGATGCCGTCGCCGTTCATATCGGCGATGACGACACTGGCCGGAGACGGGTTATCCACATTGGGATCCTGCAATGTGGAATCCCAGAGGGTGGGCGCACCGAAGGTGCCGTTCGCCGCCCCGAGAAGTACCGCAATGCCCTGATTGAAATTAGTTGCGTCCTGGATCGAAACGGCCAGGTCAGGAATGCCGTCTCCGTTGAGATCGCCGATTGCAACCGCGTACGGATTGAAGTAGCTGGTCGCACCGTTTGTCAGTGAAACATCGCTCTCGGCGCCGAAGACGCCGTGGCCGTTATTCAGGAATGTAGCCACAACCGGCGCGGCCGCCGAGTACAGTGGAACCGCGAGGTTTTGCCCGCTTTTCAGGGTGCCGGCGGTTATCGTCGTGCCCGCGGCGGACAGGGCCAGGACCGCTGGCGAACCGAAATTGACTGTGCCACCGGATGAAGTATTCAGGATCACGCCGACGTTAGCGGTAGTTGCGCCGGTGCTGTTTACGACAGCGATGTCAGGCAACTTATCACCGTTGAAGTCAGCGGCGGCTATGCCCAGGGTCGTGTAGC
>DASVWZ010000322.1:0-81079 GCA_036392935.1 Terriglobales bacterium
CCCCAGACCCCACTCCCCGGTTTACAATCTTCTTCGCAGGAGAACTGTCCCTAGTTTCTTTGTCTCACGTCAGGGGTGCACTCCAGTTCCCGCCCTCGCAAAAAGCGCGAGGACGGGGCACCCTCAGTTCTGTTACGGGGAACGAAAAACAGGAGACCACAAGGCCGGGCCACCCGCCGGCGAGAAAACTGAAAACCAGACGATGACCGTGGTCATGATCGCGAACGACGTTATTCTGTTTTTCATTGCGATTTTCTCCATTGATCTAGCTCTGAATCCAGCTTCTTTCGGACAAGCACATCACGCACTAGGGTGAGACTTCAAAGACGGTTCCACAACCGCCGTGGCCACATGATGTGCCAATGCCGCCTTCTTGCGTTGTGCTATAGAGGCTGCCCGCTCCGTCGAGCACAAGTCCTGCCGCGGGGAAGAGGCCGTCCGGTGCCCGTACGAAACCGTGCAGATAGTCGATACTCCTTGCGCCTTGGCTCTTGTGGGGAGCTTTGAGGCGAAAAACGCTCCCCTGCAGCTCATCCCCACTGCCGTAGTATGTCGTGCCGTAGATGCTGCCCGCTCCATCGATGACGAGACCGGCCTCTGGGCCTGCTCCACCGGCCGCTGCCTCGAAGAGGTAAAGTACTTTTTCTGTCCAAACATGAGATTTCCCTGCGGGACTCGTTAACTCAAAAACTCCTCCGCTCCCTTGGTTACCTCCGGCGTATACTGTCCCGTATAGGTTGCCATCCTCATCGAGAACAACGCTTGCCGCTGGCGTGGCACCTTCCTGCACGTTGAACCTGTGCAGCGTCGTCTCCGTCCAAGGCTTACACATCTTGCTTGGCGGGCTAAGCATGAATGCTGTGCCGCAACCTGTGCCTGTGTCGCCGCCGTCGCATTCGCCGGACTCATCGCCGCCGTAGTATGTCGTGCCATAGATAGAACCCTTGCTATCCAGCACTAGTCCTCCATTCGGTTCGGCTCCGTCGCCGCCCCCTTTTCCCGCCGTACCACCTTTGAAGCTATACAGAACCCTTTCTGACCATTTGCCGTCCTTTTGCTTCGGCGGGTGCAGACGGAACACCGTCCCGCAATACTGGTAATACGGCGAGTTGCAGCTTCCATATCCGCCGCCGTACACCGTGGCTCCATAGAGGTTCCCAACGGCGTCAAAGGTCAGGTCGCCAATGGGTAGATACCCGTCCTTGCCGCTCTGGAAGTTGTAGAGTATGCGTTCTGTCCAGTTGCCTCCCTTTTCTGCGGGCGGCGATAGTTCGTACACCGTTCCGCAGCCGACCTTCGTGCCAAGGAGAACGCAGTTGCCGGTCCCGCCGTAGGCGGTAGTTCCATACAAGTTACCGGAACTGTCCATTACCAAACCCCCGCCGGGGTTACTACCGTCGGCACTGCTTGGGCCGACGCCCTTGAAGACGTATAGGACCGTTTCGGTCCAGGGATCGCCGTTCTTTGCCGGAGGTGTCAGATGGAAGACTGTACCGCAGTAGAGCGGAGGGCATTGCCCACCCCCTTCGGCTGTGGCTCCATAGAGATTGCCCTTAGAGTCAAAGACAATCCCGCCGACGGGTACGGCACCATCGCTATTGCCGCCCTGAAAGCTGTAAAGCACACTCTCATTCCACTCTGCGAAAGCGGTTGCGACCAGCATCAGCGCCAGAAAGCACAGCCAAAACAGCCGGGATGTGTGATATTTCAACATTTTCAAAGTCATAGCGTGAAGGTCAACTCCGCGAGGATTTCGGGCCGCCGCCAAACCGGGGGGAGCAGCAACTAATCTTCCCAAATGCTACGCCCAGCTTGCCTTCAATGTCCACGGGCAATTTGACCTCCGGCGGCATGTATTAGTGCTTTAGCGAACCGGCCCTATCACTTAATTAGTTCCCAACCACCCCCAACCGCACTACATCCCCAGACCGAATCCGACACTTTCATTGACTTGCCCTCCCGCTAGTCCTAAGATTTCAGGCCAGTGATCGGCCAGACCATCTCTCACTACCGCATTGTGGAGAAGCTCGGCGGTGGGGGGATGGGTGTCGTCTACAAGGCCGAAGACGTCAAGCTGCACCGCTTTGTCGCCCTGAAGTTCCTGCCTGATGAAGTCTCCAAAGACGCTCAGGCACTGGCTCGTTTTGAGCGCGAGGCCCAGGCCGCTTCCGCTCTCAATCATCCCAACATCTGCACCATCTACGAAATCAACGAACATGACCGTCAACCCTTCATCGCCATGGAGTATCTGGATGGCGTGACGCTGAAGCACAAGATCGGCAATCGTCCGCTCGATACCGAATCGATTTTTTCGCTGGCCATCGAGATCGCGGATGCGCTGGAGGCGGCGCATGCCAAGGGAATTGTGCACCGCGACATCAAGCCGGCGAATATTTTTGTGACCGAGCGCGGGCACGCCAAGATTCTGGACTTCGGGCTGGCAAAGGTGACCGTGGCAGCCTCGACTTCCAGTCAGATTGCCGCTGCCAACACCGAGACGACTAACGAACAGCTTTTGACCAGCCCTGGCTCGACTCTGGGAACGGTGGCGTACATGTCGCCGGAACAGGCCAGAGGCAAGGAGTTGGACGCGCGCACGGATTTGTTTTCCTTCGGCGCGGTGCTGTACGAGATGGCCACGGGTACGCTGCCGTTTCCCGGAGAAACTTCGGCGCTCATGTTTACGGCCATCCTGACCTCGGATCCGGAGCCGGCGGTTCGATTCAACCGCAACGTTCCGCCAAAACTCGAAGACATCATCAACAAGGCGCTGGAGAAAGATCGGAATCTGCGCTACCAGAAAGCGGCCGACATGCGGACCGATCTGCAGCGCCTGAAGCGAGACACAGAGACGGGGAGAGCGGCGAGTTCCGGGCCCGTGCCGGCAGTTGTCGCGGACTCGGCGGTCTCAGCCATTTCGCGGGCGGGGGTACCCGCGCCACACAAGCTTTGGTTCATTGTGGCATCCGTCATGGTAATCGCCGCGTTAATCGCCGGCGGCCTTTATTACCGCTCCCGTGAGCAAGCCAAGCCGCTCACCGAAAAAGACACCATCGTTCTCGCCGATTTCGACAATAAAACCGGCGACGTCGTCTTCGACGACACCCTCAAGCAGGGATTGGCGGTGCAACTGGAACAATCGCCATTTCTCGCGCTGCTCTCCGAAAACAAAGTGAACGAGACTTTAAAACTGATGGGTCGCGCAGCCGGAGACCGGTTGACGCCGGAGATTGCCCGCGAGATCTGCCAGCGCACCAGCAGTAAAGCGATGCTGATCGGGTCGATTGCCGGGTTGGGCAGTCAGTACGTGATCGGCCTGAAGGCTGTGAATTGCGGCACCGGCGACATGCTCGCCGAGGCGCAGGAGCGCGCTTCCGGCAAAGAAACGGTCCTGAAAGCGCTGGACGCTGCCGCCGGCACCCTCCGCGGAAAGCTGGGCGAGTCGCTGGGATCGGTGGAGAAGTACGCCACGCCGGTGGAGGAAGCGACGACTCCGTCGCTCGATGCGCTCAAGGCGTACAGCCTGGGGCGAAGCACGGAAGAAGCCAAGGGAGCCACGGCTGCGCTGCCGTTTTTCAAGCGGGCTGTCGAACTGGACCCGAATTTCGCCATGGCGTATCAGGAACTGGCTGTTATTTACGGCGGTCTGGCCGAGGGTATAAGCGGAGCCGAAAACGCTCGTAAGGCGTATGAGCTCCGCGCAAAGGTAAGCGACCGTGAGCGGTTCTCCATTGAGGGCTTCTACTACCTGTACGCGACCGGGGAATTGGAGAAGGCGGCGCAGGTTTTTGAACTGTGGCAGAAAACTTATCCACGGGACGCGGTGCCTCACCGCAACCTGGGAATTGTGAACGACGATGGGAACCTGGGGAATCTGCAGAAGGCGTTGGAAGAATATGCCGAGGCGCTGCGAATGGAGCCAGGCGCGATCTGGAACTATGGAAATCTCGCCAGGGCTTACATGAATCTGAACCGTTTCGAGGAAGCAGCCGCGCTGCTCAAACAGGCGGAAGAGCGCGGACTTGAAGGTTATCTGCGGGTGCTTCGTTACACATTGGCTTTTCTGAACGACGATCGCGCGCAGATGGCGAAGCTGGCAGCGGCCACCATGGGCGAGCCCGGGGTGGAGGACCAGATGCTGGCCACCCAGTCGGATACCGCGGCATGGGACGGGAAGATGAAGGACGCGGACGAGCTGACCCGGCAGGCCATGGAGTCGGCGATGCACAATGACGCCCGTGAAACCGCAGCCGGCTATCAGATCGGCGGAGCGCTGCATGCGATGGATGTCGGCAACCCCGCGCAGGCTCGGGCTGTGCGGGCGCTGCGGCCACCGGAACGCAATCCGGCTATACGTCGGGTGCAGTGACCATCGAAATGAGGTCACTGGCGATCTTCGAAAGCTTCACGGCCAGACTTTTCAATGCCGACGAATAGACGACAAATCCCTCTTGGTCCCAGGTGGCTGAAATTAAATCAGGGGCCGAGACGATAGGTTTCCCGGTTAGTTCAGCAAGGTGGGCAGCGCACTTTTCCGGGTAACCCTTGGGCACGTTGATGCCTGTGCCAATCGCGGTCGCACCCATGTTCACTGAGTAGAGATATTTCTCCGCATCGCGCAGAAGACGAATTTCGCCTTCTAAGGCGTCTGCGTACCCGTAGAACTCCTGGCCGACGGTCATGGGTACAGCGTCCTGCATCTCGGTTCTGCCCATCTTGACGACTTCGAGGTTGGCCTTGCCCTGAGCCCGGAATGCCGCAATCAGCTTCTGTAGTTCCTCAATGAGCTTGTCGTTACGCAGAAGAAAGGCAACTTTGATCGCCGTTGGATAGGAGTCGTTTGTGGATTGCGACATGTTCAGGTCGTCATGGGGATCGATGAATTGATAGTCGCCTTTCTTGTGCCCGGAGAGTTCCAGCGCAACATTCGCCAGCACCTCGTTGGCATTCATGTTAGTGGATGTGCCGGCGCCTCCCTGATACCAGTCGACCTGAAACTGATCGTGATACTTTCCGCCGAGCACCGCTTTGCAGGCTTTCTCAATGGCCGCCAGCTTTTCGGGTTTCATCGCCCCGACATCGGCATTGGCCTGTGCGGCCGCGAGTTTCACGATGGCCCACGCTTCTACAAATCCCGGGTAATGATTGATGTCAACGCCGGAGATTTGAAAATTTTCCAGAGCGCGTGCGGTTTGCACACCGTAATAGGAGTCTGCTGGGATTTGCTTTTCGCCGAGAAGATCGTGCTCTGTTCTGACGTTTTGTCCGTGTACCGAAAGAGACCCGACTAACAACAGGCAAAATATGAAAAGCCCTTTTAACCAGCTCATCGCAATGCTCCTTAATAAACGGCCTGATCTGGAAGTGGGACTTGCTCGACAGAATTCTCGCTCACGACATTCGCCTCACCTACTGGCAAAAGTAATAGGCGCCGGCAGCGGGCTGCTACGGCGTGGACTGATGACTCCCATGGCCCAATCCTTCAAACGCGGCAGGGGCGACTTCTGTGATCATCGCTGCCGGCCACTCAAAGCATGCGCGGCTGATGAGGGCGGATCCACCGCAGCGAATTCTCGATTGTTGTAACTAGGTGGCAGCACCGGCTGATATGAGAACACTCAACTTGCACCGAGCGAGGGATCGCTCATCAAGAGTGCGGATGGAAGGGTGGCAGCAGTATCGACTCGGCGGAGAACAGCATGTCCAATACGAACGAAAACCCTTGACTCCGACCGGCCTTCTCATGGAAGGCGATTACACTCAAAATCCCTCTTCACTGTGTGTGCCGAGTGCGCCATCGATATATCAGAAATGCGACAACACCGTAAAACAGGGTGCCGCTGGGCACGAAGAGAGACAAACTGGCCATATCGTGAGCACCGATCCCCAAGAGCGCTGGGAGAAGCCAAAAGGGCGCTGTGAGCCAGCCAAAGACACCTGGGGCTATGCTTGCGAGACCTGCGATGGCTAGCGACAACAGTAGGCCGATGCCACCAAAGAGCGCGACCTTCTTCACCAACCTCAATGGTTTCGAATCCACTGGCACTATTATGCCCTAGGCTTAAGCCGGGCCGGCGTCGCCTGGTGAGCTTGGTCACGTGACGAAACCAGATGAGATGAGAAGGCCGGTCTCCGGCGGGATGCTGTACGCTCCCAAGTTATCGACGTGCTTGAAGCACCAAAGCCGCATAGCAGGACTTTCTTACGCTGTGGAGGGACGCCGATCCCGACATCCCCATCCTCAAAGAAGCCAAAACCGAGTACGCCAGGCTGCAATAGTCAAGCCCGCATTCAGTCAATCGGACTGTCTTCGCCGTTTTTTGGGATTTGAGTGTGAACGCGATTTGCGCCAGCCAAGTTTCAAACGATCGCAAAAATCCCTTTCACGGTTTGACTAGCCTTCGGTATAGCCCTAAGATTTTTGCCAGTGATCGGCGAAACCATCTCACACTACCGCATCGTCGAAAAGATCGGCGGCGGCGGCATGGGCGTGGTTTATAAGGCGGAGGACACGCGTCTTCACCGTTTTGTGGCGCTAAAGTTTCTACCCGAAGATGTTGCCGGCGACCCGCAGACCCTGATCCGTTTTCAACGCGAAGCCGAGGCTGCTTCTGCCCTGAACCATCCCAACATCTGCACCATTTACGACATCGGCGAACAGGATGGGCGTGCGTTCATCGCCATGGAGTTTCTCGATGGCGTGACCCTGAAGCACCGCATTGCCGGCCAGTTCATGGATGTGGAGACTCTGCTCTCTCTCGCCGTCGAGATCGCCGACGGACTGGATGCCGCCCACTCGAAGGGGATCATTCACCGCGACATCAAACCGACAAACATTTTCGTCACCGAACGCGGGCACGCGAAGATTCTCGACTTTGGCCTGGCCAAGATCGATGTCACGCGCAGGCGCATCGAGAGCGGATCCGGTTCCGGTCCAGACGATCCCACGCTGGAAGACAAGGAACTGACCACGGATCGCAGCACCATGGGCACGGTCACATTCATGTCTCCCGAGCAGGTTGCGGGTCAGCCTCTGGACGCGCGCACCGACCTGTTCTCTTTCGGGGCCGTCCTTTATGAAATGGCAACCGGCAAGGTGGCATTCGAAAGGCCGACGCTGGGAGCAACGTTCGCCGCCATCATGCACGAAGAGGTTGTGAGCCCGGCGCAGTGGAATGGTCAAGTTCCGCCAGCGCTCGAGCGGATCATCAAGAAAACGTTGCAGAAGAACCCCGAGCTACGTTATCAGCACGCTTCCGAACTCCGCGCCGACCTGCAGGGGCTGAAGCGAGAGACTGAAAGTGGAAATATCGGGCGGCAAATATCCGGCGTTAGCCTTTCGCCGCAACCCTCCGCCAAAGCAAAGCCGGGAAAGCTATTCTGGGCGATGGCAATGCTTTTGGTGATTGCCGCAGTCACGGGGGGCGCGTTCTATTTCTCGCACCGGCAAGCCAGGGGGCTGACGGAAAAAGATGTCATCGTCCTGGCTGACTTCACCAACACCACCGGGGATGCGGTCTTCGACGATACGCTTAAAACCGCGCTCAGTGTTTCACTGAAGCAATCTCCGTTTCTTAATATTCTTCCGGAAAGCGATGTTGCCAAGCTGCTGAAGGAGATGACCCGGCCGCCGGGCACCAAGCTCACGCCCGATCTTGCCCGCGAACTGTGCCAGCGCGCCGGGAGCAAAGCCTATGTAGCCGGTTCGGTGAGCACGCTCGGCACTGAGTTCGTGCTGGGCTTGAAAGCCGTTAACTGCAGCAATGGCGATACTCTGGCCCAGGAACAGGCGACGGCCGCCAGCAAAGAAAAAGTGCTGGAATCGCTGGGCCTGGCCGCCTCCAAATTGCGCGGCGAGCTGGGGGAATCGCTGGCCACGGTGCAGAAGTTCGACGTCCCGCTGGAGGAAGCCACCACGCCTTCGCTGGAAGCGCTGAAAGCGTATACCCTCGGCGAAAAAATGGACAGAGAAAAAGGGCCAGCTGCCGCGATCCCGTATCATCAACGCGCCATCGAGCTGGATCCGAATTTTGCCATGTCGTACCGGCTGCTGGGCGGATACTACAATGCTCTCGGCCAGTTGGGCCGCGGCATTGGCTATTACACTCGCGCGTTTCAATTGCGCGATCATGCCAGCGAAGTGGAAAGGCTCTCGATCGACGCGGCGTACTATCGCAACGTCACCGGCGAGCTGGACAAGGCTGCCCGCACGTATCAGTTGCAAATCGACAGTTATCCGCGCTCCGCCAATGCATACAACAATCTCGGCCTCGCCTGGGCACTGCAGGGGCAATACGAGAAGGCCGTCCAGCTGACCCGCCAGGCCATCACCATTCAATCGGACAACGCGACCTACTACGAGAATCTGACCACTTACACGAATGCTTTGTCGCGTTTCGATGAAACCCGCCAGGTCTTTCATGATGCACAGGCGAAAAAGCTCGATGGCCCGACTATGCGTTCCAATCTCTACGATGTCGCGTTCTTTAACTCGGATTCCGCTGGCATGGCCGAGCAATTGCATTGGTTCGCCGAACATGACGACTATCAGAGCCAGGGGGTCTCGCTTGCTTCTGACACCGAAGCTTATGCCGGCCACGTCAAGAAGGCTCGCGAACTGAATCGTGAGTCGGTGAACTCCTCGATTAAAAGCGATGACAAGGAGAGCGCCGCCATCAACCTGGCCAGCTTTGCCCTGCAGCGGGCCGCGTACGGAGATCCCGGCGAAGCGCGCAAGCTGGCTGAGGAAGCATTGAAACTCGATCCGTCGAGCCCGGGAACCATGATCGAGGCTGCGCTCACGTATGCCATGCAGGGTGACAAAAACCGTTCCGAACCGATTGCCCAGGAGCTAGCCCGGCAGTATCCGCTCGGCACGCAGATGCAGGCTATCTGGCTGCCCACGATTCAGGGTCTGCAGGCGCTTGCCGCCAGCAATGCCGCCCGCAGTTTGAGCGAACTGCACCCCGGTTCAGACATTGAGCTGGGGCTCATTCCATTCAGTAGCAACACCTCCTGCCTCGTGTCGATCTATGCGCGCGGTCAGGCGTATCTCGCCGCCGGCCAGGGCAACGCCGCCGCAAGCGAGTTCCACAGGATCCTTGATCACCCCGGCATCGCCGGGAACTGTTGGACGGGAGCCTTGGCGCATGTGCGTTTGGCCCAGGCATACGCCCTGCAAGCGCGGACTTCGAAAAGTGTGGACGCTGATGCTGCCCGGGTTCGCGCTCTCTCCGCTTACAAAGACTTTCTGGCGCTGTGGAAAGATGCCGATCCAGAGATTCCCATACTGAAGGAAGCCAAAGCCGAGTACGCGAAGCTGCAATAGTCAACGGAAGCTAGCGGGAGTTCTCGCAGGCATGCGCTGGCGCCAGCTCCAGGCGGTTGCGTCCCATCTGCTTGGCGCGGTAGAGAGCGGAGTCGGCTCGACTGATCAAGGCGCTCACGTCGTTGGGCTCTTCATCGCTGGTGGCGGCTCCAACGCTGACGGTGATGCTCACCCCATGAACGATCGGAGCACCGGCGATCGTGGCGCGAATGCGCTCACCCAATTCAATTGCGCCGGGCCGGTCGCAGCGCGGTGCGATTACGAGAAATTCTTCGCCACCAAAGCGGCCGATCACGTCGGTAGCGCGCAAGACAACCTGAATTTTCTTGACCGTGGCTTGAAGTACCTGGTCGCCAACCAGATGGCCGTGGGTGTCATTGACGGCTTTGAAGTGGTCGAGATCGATGACCAGAACGGCAAAAACCTCAAGGGAACGCATGAAGCGCGCGAACTCGCGGTGCAGGACTTCGTCGAGACCGGCACGATTCAAGACATGGGTGAGGTGATCGTGCTTGGCTGCCAAATGTGCGAGTTCGAGATCCTTTTCAATGCGCTGGCGCTCGCGCAGCGCGCGTTCCATGACGTTGATGGCGGCGCGCAGGTTACCCAGTTCATGCTCATCGGCGATGGTGAGCGGGACATGTTCGAGGTTGCCCTGCGAGATTTCCAGCGCTCGAAGGCGAGTTTCTTCAAGCGGGCGTCTGACTCGCCGGTCGAACACATAGAATTGCGACGCGCCGAGGGCCAGGGCAAGCAAGAAGCCGATGCCGCAGATGGCCAAATTGGCCTTGCGGACGAGCGCATCGACATCAGATTCGGGAAAGGCGGCGACGATTCGATAGTGCCAGGGCACGAAAGGTCGAACCTGACACACCCATCCTTGCCGGCAACCATTCCGTGTGAGTTCCCGCACTTCGCGGTCTGAAGCGGATTCCGTCCGGCCTACGACCTGGTATTGATCATCCAGCAACGCAACGAAGCCGTGTTCGAGAATTCGCGGCCTGCCTACAGCGTCGGCGATCGAGGGGAGCGAAACCAGAGGGAATCCGACGAAGATCGCTCCGCGGATGGAACCATCTCGTTTGTCGGCGACCGGCTCGTAGGTGGTTATGTAGGCCTGATGCAGGATCACAACCGCTCCGTGGAAGCTCTGGCTCGTAGACAGTGGTCCGTAGGCGGCAGATGATTTCTCAAGGTTGGTTCCGATTGCGTATTCGCCGTCCCGATCGGGAATGGTGGTGGCCAAGCGCACAAAGTCGGCGTCCTTGCGGCCGAAGATGGTAGCGCGAGCGCCGGTCATGAGTTGTATTCGGTTGACGAGCTGTTGCAACTCCGGTTGGCTGTGGTGGGTGAAGTCCGCCGGGACTTGGTCGCGGAGGAGATTGAGTGCAGTTTGCAGCCGAGCCTGGCTTAGGTCCTCGATAGTACCCAGATGCGAGCTGAGTTCCGAAACCGAATCCTCCATATCGGCGTTTGCCTGTTCGCGAATGGCTCGTTCGATCAACCAGGAGGATGCAATCAGACAACCTACGACCGACACCACGAGCAGCGTGATCCCCGGCCCCAGAATTGCGTAGGCGAGGGTTTTTGGCAGGCGCGGGGTAAGACTGGTGATGGGCTGGTCTGTGCTCATTGCGGGCGATGGACGAATTGAGGCTGTAGGTTTTATCGGCCGGTCTGGATGGGTTAATCAGGAGACGATAGTCACCGGAGGCGTGCGGTTGAAATGAGGGGCTCGGGGGATAAAACATTAGGGCAAAGCGTTCCGATTTGGGACGAAAACCGGAAAGGCGCTGTCTTTCCCGCCAGCTCACATTTGGGCCGCCAGCTCTTTGCGCGCTGAGATCCCTCGCAAAAGACGCTCGGGCCGGTTCAACTGCAGCTATGTTTTGTTGAGATCGTCGTCCTTGTAGTACTTAGTGCCTTGCAACGTAACCTGTAGCGCAAGACCATTCTTGGTCATCTGGTAGACCCAGACGCCGGGGGAAACTTCAACCGCTCCCGAATAGGCGCCGCCCTTGTCGCCAGCCTTGGCGGCGGCATCGGTTTGTGCGGAGCCTGACCAACCTGAGTTGAGAAACTCAGATAAAGCCTTGTCGTTCTCGAACACGAAGACCACTCGATAGTCCTTTATGCCGAGGCCCAAACCGGCGCCGGCTGAGAGCATCTTCATGAAGGTCTCCTGTTTAGTTTGAGAGTTGACCGCCATGCCCGCGCCGCGCGCTGTGCTCAGCAGGAACAGATTTGTTCCCATGTTGTTAAAAACCGCGTATCCCGCCGATTTTTCAATCGCCTCCTTAGCGGAGGGCTGCACCTTGTACAGGTCTTTTAATGTTTGGGCGGCCATTTTTCGGGTCTTGTCACGTTTCTTGTCGGGTGAATCGCCGGCGTTCGCTACACATGCGGCCAGGAGAATCACGGTAAGAATTGCCACGACGGTTCTGAACTTCATTGGCGGTCTCCGCATCACTGTACCTCGGTTAAAGAATTGCCACATCGTGTCAGTTGGTTTGATTAGCCGCCGATTGCGATGCGCTCGGCTTCTCTTGTTTCTCTTCGAGAGTCAGCTTATAAGCGACGTAATATTTGTAGATATTGCTGACATACGTGACCGTTTCCTGACCCACTTCTTTAGCTACTTCCAATTCGACATTACCGAACCACTTGTTCTCGTCAAGACCGTCGTCCTTGGCTTTATTGCGAAGGCGAACTATGCGGTTCGGGCCCGCATTGTAACTGGCAAATGTGAATAGCGTTTTGTTCAGGGCATCGATGCCGGGATCAGTAAAATATGTGTCAGCGATGTTACGCATCATCTTCACGCCGGCATGAATGTTCGCATCGGCGTCGCTCACATTTGGAATGTCAATGGGGTTAGCAGCTGCGAGCTTTGGCATCACTTGCATAATGCCGACCGCCCCCACACGGCTTTTCGTATTCTGATCCAGCAACGACTCCTGATACCCCTGTGCAGCCAACATCAGGTAGTCAAAGTTGTACTCACCCGCATATTTCTTGAAATACTGAACATATTCGTCAAACTTCTGTAATTCTTCTTTTGAGCTTGAGTTCTTAATCCACTTGGTATTTTGCAGATAACGACGCAGTAGCGTATTACCGAAAGCTGTCCCGACGCCGTGAGTTTCGACGAATTCGTCCACCAATTGCTTGAACTGGGGATTGTTCTTGCGCATCACCCATGCTTTATCGACGCCGCTGGCGACCACCAATTCCGGATGAGGTTTGAGGTTCGGCAACACCTGAGACCACAGATCGGCACGGCCTTTGGCTGTCACCGTTGCCGGAATTAGACCGGCATTGACCATCTCGATCAGATCGTCGTCAGCAAGATTCGTGTCGGCGGCTTTGATGTCCAGTGGTGGTTTGCCTGCCTTCTGTTGAGCATCACTTACCCTCTTGAGATTGTCGTAGTAAGTTGTTATGGGATTGACATAGATTGCCTTCGTTCCCATCTCATCAAAGCTGGACACGTTAGCCAACGCTGATCCAGTGACCACGATCTGGGGAACATTTTTCTGAATGGGAACAGAAAATGCGACCCGCTGCTCACGCTCGGGGGTTATTACCACTCCAGCGCCGATAATGTCGCCCAATCCCTGTGTCAGAGCGGCTTCAAGCTGATCGGGCCGCATGGGCAGAAATACTACCTTCACCGGCAGTTTGCCCGTCTTCTGCTTTTGATTGACGAACTTCTCAAACTCCTGAAACGCCTCAAATTGAATGCCCTGAGGCTTACCTTGTTGATAGAAAAAGCTGATTGGGTTAACTAGGACCAATACCCGGATAGCGCGATCTTTCACCATCTCGTCAAGATCGCCGGTCCGCTTGCCGAAACCCGTTGGCAGAACCAAGGTCCCCTGTGGCGAGCCTGCGTTTTCATCGGGGACCAAGGACGCGGAGGGTTGAGCTTCCGGCGCGCTACTCTCCGACGTTGTGGGGGGCGTCTGTTTCTTGCTACAGCTCGTAAACATACCCAATACAACGGAAATCGTAATGAGGATCAACCCGCGCGTGACCGATCTCCGTCCGACCATTGTGGTTGCCCCGAGATTATGAATGTGCCGCGCGGACTAACTTGCTCCTTGGTCGGCCCAGATTGCACCTGTCACCTTTGACAGGCTTGTAATGGAGCTGCCGCGGCTCGATGCCTCAAGGGCGGTTTGCGGCGTGAACAGCAGGAATCTGAACGGCAGCGGATGACTCTGAAGTCAAATCCACGGAGCGGAGGGCGGCGCGTTCGGCTGCGGTGCGGTGCTCGGCTTTGACCGAAATCATGGCCAAATCGAAAGCAGCATAGATTACGTTAGCGCGCAGAAGATCGCTGCGTACGATCAGGATTTCTTTCCGAACAAAACGGGTGAATCTGGAACCGGGCCGGAAGCGCGGTGAATCTTTGACTTCCCTGCTGGTGTCGCATGGTTTCAGTGCGATGACCAGAACGTTGCCGTCGGTGCGCAAGACCTCGCGAGTAGCGTTGATGACGGCATGCCTGGCATCGGTTTTTTCCACCAGCCCGGCGGAGGCAACGCAGCCGGCTGCGTCGAAATCGCGCAGGATCACTTCGCGTTCCTCGTCCAAATCGGGTGAGACGTGATGCATGAATCCCTTTTGCTTGACTGACAGGCTCGCGCCGGTCTCACGCACGGCGGCGCCGACCCACACCGGGCCTTCCTGCGGTTCTGAGTTAACTGCCCAAATGCGAACGTGGTCACGTTTTTCGTAGCTGTCCAAGCCCTTTTCCAACATCAGATCGGGAGTACGGCCGTTCAAGGTCTGCCGCGACATGGGGGCGGTCGAATAGTTGCTGTTGGTGAGAAAAGAGTCGAATTGATGTAGTACGGTATGGCGGGAAAGAGTATCGCTGTGTTTCCAGCGAGCGGCAGTGAACGATTGCTCCAGCAGTTCGCGGGAGCCTACGAATGCCACATCGATGATGTCCGCTTCCCGGGAATTTTTGTCGAGGGTGCGAGCGGGTAGCTCATTCAAAGTGACGGACAACATCCGGCTTTCGTCGCTGTTAAGCGTGGGCAATGGCTCGGGTTCAACGTATCCCTCGGGGAGTGGGACATCGTCTTTTAAAACCACTCGAAAGTCGGTTCCGGCGGGCAGGTAAATCTCGGGCTCGGGAAATATGGGAAAGAGGAGTTTGAAGCCCATTAAGAATGGATCGGGATATAGATTCCAGGAGGGCAGATTTTTCAACCGGCTGCTGATCTCGCCCTGAGGGGTTTCGGTGCCACGAATACCGTGGATGACGCCTTTTTTGGTGGTTTCGCGCGCGTTCTCGACAAGCTGAACTTCTCCATGAATCGGCAGCGCGGGATTGCCGGCCGGCATGATTTGCGAGAATTCGATCTGCAAGCTGGCGGTTTCGTGCACGAGACCCAAACCGACGCGATGCACCGCAATCACGGTTCCAACGACGGGAGTGTTTATGGGCAGGATTGGATCGCCGTTACAGTAGGGAGACTCCAGAACAATTCCCCGCACCGTGGCACCTTTTTTGGCGTTGTAGGAGGAGACTGGCTGGACGAGTCGAACCTCAAAGATTGTTCCGGACGGGATCTGTGAGCAGGCAAATGCTTGTGGAACGGCAATGAGGATCAGAAGAATGAGAGTCGATCGCACCAATCGCATGGACAAAAACATTCTCCAGATCAAGCCAGCCGGAAACCCGGCTGACTCCTTATTACGGTTTAGATGTGATTGTACCGGGAAAGCAACACAGTTCCACTTTTGTTCCCGCAAGGTAAACAGACGATAGTAATAACTCAGCTGACCCGACTTGCCGCCGCGCGGTCACCATGTACCGATGCGTAAAACCGCTCCCATGGAAACGCGGACGGCGTTCTGAGGCTGAACGGGGCCAACGTCGCCCATCCATGAGTGTGAATATTGAAGGTCGAGCACGCGCCAGGCAAAGGCGCGCGCCAGGATTACATCGAGTCCGCCGCCAAAACCCAGCTCTGGACCGTTAGTGGCGTATTCGACTGACCAATCGCTGCGCTTGGGATAATGCGGCAGGGTTCCATCCCCGTCGTTCCATTCTTTGAAAAGCTTTTTGCGCAGAGCAAGGTCGTCGACTTCGCGGGTAACCTTTCTGCCTCCAAACATGACCTGGAGGTATGGGGAAATGTGATGGGAAGCTTGCGGAGTCCAGCGAAAGCCTCCGCCGTAATACAGGGAGTCGCCGCTCTGGTTTGACGCCGGCCAGCCCATGATGAGGCATCCACTGACTTCCGCCAGAACCTGCCACTGCGGATCGATCCGGGATGCCCCGGAGCCGCCGCCACCGATGCAGCCTTTACTTCCTAGAAATTTTTCGTACAACGGGAAGGCGGTGAGTTCGATGGGAGCGGCTTTGGGATAGTCGCGATGGAAATTGCCTTCAGCATAATTTTCCCGGCGAACATACTGGAAAGGCTTTTCGCCAGTTCTCTTGTATTCCGCCAGCAGTTGCTTTCGGAGCTGGAAGTTCTGCCCGAATACCCCGATGCGAGTTTCCCGGGTCCACGGAAGTTTGAAAGCCATCATGTTGGCAAAGGTGCGGCCAGGGTTCAGGAAACTGCGCGCCAGAATAATGAGGGCGCGATTCGCGGTGCGGTTTTCCAAACCCATAAGGAGATAGCGGTCGCAGGTGTCCTCGCCGAGCATGGACACGGTACCAAGAGTCGGGGTGTCGGTCAGGGTGATGAATCCCGGGGAGGCGTGCAACATGACGTTGCCGATTGAGGCTTCGCTGATGGGTCCGATTTTCCATTGCGTGTGCCAAACCGCGGCGTAGGCAAGCGAGTGCAATAGACTGATGAAGTATTCGCGCCCGTCTCCCCACTGCACGGTGCGGTATTTGGGATCGTTCTGGCGTTCGATGAACCCGAACACCGAGCCTTCGATGGTATGGCCGACGTAGGGCGCCATGAACTTATCGCCATCGCTCCAGCCGCGAAGTTCGCCGACGGAATCCACATAGTCCTGGAACCAATGGCCGTTCAGGGCATCGCGAGTCCCAGCCTCGGTCCAGAGGTTATAGGTGTGCTGAATGCCGGTGAACAATAAGGACTCCTGGGTGGCGATGCGCCATTTGAAATGGGTGTCGCTTGGCGGCTCACCCGCCGGTTGCGCGATGATCATCGCGTCTGGATCGACGAAATAGTCCCTGGAGCGGGAAGACGAGTCATCAAATGAATAACGATCTGTGAGCTTGCTCGATGGGAAGGCGTATAAGTTTCTGGCAAAGCTGGCTTCGGATATCGGTTCGGTCACGGGGACTGGTGCGGAATTGGGATTTGAGTCAGAGCCCTGCTGCGCCAGGGCGAGAGCCGTAGCAAAAGAGAAAAGAATGATTGCGCAAGTCCCTTTTAGTAATTGGAATTTCATTTTGTGACTCGAACGAATCGGGGACCCGTCGATTGTCAAAACCTGTTTACCGAAGTGTTTTGCAGAGGAAAACATTTTAAAGATTTCGGAAGCGGATTGGCAAACCTGGAGTCTGAATTCAGGGTTTATGGTGTTCGGAAAAGACGCTGGGCTGGGAAGCGCGGGCTGTGAAAAAAGGCGAAGGAAGTCTGAATGAGCCCGGCGCCGTGGATCCGGCGCAGATGCCTGTGACAGTCGAGCACCGGACGCTAAACTGGATTATCTCGAGACTGCGGCGAACAGGTCCGAGTGCATCAGCGACTGGAACTGCTTGTCGTCGGCTTTGAAGTGCATCTGCAAAGTGGAACTGTCGGAATCGATGGCGACGTTTTCGAGCGCGGCTTTCTCAACCGGCGTTGCCGTCATGCGACGATAAAGCACGCCAGCTTTCACCAGCGACGACAGCGTGGCTGCGGTCACGGAGTCAGAAGTGAGGACGTTGAGATCGAACTTCACGCCGCTCTCAAAATTCATGGTGTAGCCGGAGCCGAGCACGTGCTTCTTCACGGTGTCGAAGTCGGCGAGTTTACCGGCATCGCCGAGGGCGGAGAGCAGCATGTTCTGAGTTCCCTTCTGGTCGAGCACACTCCAGACGGTGCCCGATTCGACGGTCCCGATCATGTCAGAAATTTCCTGGTTGGAATCGAGCGTGGTCGCATAGCCGTCTTTGGCGTCCAGCGCTCCGCGTAATGCCGCACCGTCGCCGAACAGCATGGAATTCTCGTCGAGGAAGACCAACTGCATTCCGCCGGACATGGGGTAAATGTCGTTGTCGTGATACTTGGTGGCTTTGGTTTTCTGCAGCTTCATCTTCTTGACGAAGGCTTTTTGCGAAAATGAGCCCGAGGCGATGCCGACAACTTTGACGCCTTCTTTTTCCTTGCGATAAGAAGCGAAGGTGAGCTGATCGACATCTTTTTCAGGATTAATTCCGATGCCCTTGAGCGAATCTTCGAATTCCTTCAAGCTGGGCGGCAGGACCTGCGCCTTCAGCGCCATGGCGGTCTGGTTGTTCTTGAGTGCGCGGTAGTCGACGGTGATGATCTGCTGCACTTCACCGGGGATAACGTTGCGCGCCGAACCGCTCATGGCGGCTGCCCACGCAGCCACGCTGGAAAGAATGAGCGCCGCAACCACCAACTTTGTCGATTTCATAATTCAATGACCTCTGAAGCTTGATCTACGTTAGATGCCGGAAGCTCTGCTCAAGGCAGGAATGCTCGCATCCTTATTGTATCCTTGCGGGCGAATTTGCCAGCCAAACTAAAGTGCAGGGCGTGATCATCCCGGTACATGGCACGACCCTTGTGTAAACCCGGCGCGAGCGATTTTCTCTCGGTTCTACTTGCGCACCGCCGCGGCTTTCTTGCGGGTTTCGTCAACGAATTTGGCGTCTTTGATCGATTCGACATTGATCTCAACGTTAGCCAGCGCGCCTTCAATGGCGGCTTTGGCCAGGGCGATCGAGGTCGTCAAATCCGATTTCATATTCGGGTTGGTGATCGACCGCAGCTTTTCGGCCATCTGCGCAACCTCCGCTGAGCGCTCGGCCACTCCTAACGGCACGCTGGTCGCCTGCTTCAATGCGATGTCGATGATCTGGTCTCCGTTCGTCGCTTCCTTTGCCTGCTTGTACGCTTTCATGACCACGTTGAACGATTCGGCGTCGGCATCGATTGCAGACTTCAACTCTTCACGCAATTGCGAGAGCCGGGCGATCGACTCGCGCAATTGTTTCTCATACTGCGCGTAAGCTTTCTTGCCGCGTGACATCGAGGCGACCATCGCGGCCAATCCCGCAGCCATGGCGCCGCTAGCCGCTGCCGCGCTGCCACCGCCGGGAGTTGCCGTTGGCGCAGCCAGTTGCTCGACAAATGGCTCGACTCCCGCGCGCAGGCCGCCAACCGCCATTTTGCCGCCCATCACAGCAGAGAGCCGATTTTCCAGGATTAACGACGAGTCGAAATTCTCCACTTGCAAAAACCATTCCGCTGCTTGCTCCAGCGCTTTCTTCGGGATCAGCCCGACGATCTCGCTCGAAACCGGAACCACACCGTAGCGCTCGGCTTCGCGCTTCACCATCGCAAACGCGTGGTGCACCGGCGTTTGCTCGAAGTCCGTAAGGTTCATGGAAACCTGGGCCATGCCGCGCACCAGAAATCCTGCACCCTTCACAAACCGCAGGCCGCCGCTCGAAAAGCGCACGGCCTTGGCAATGTGCTTCGCAATTTGGACATCCGAGGTGCTGAGAAAAACGTTGTAGGCGATCAAAAACTTGCGCGCGCCTACCACGGTTGCGCCAGCCGTCGGATGTATTCTGGGATCGCCAAAATCGGGCTTTCTTGCAGGATTTGTGGCGATCTCATCGCGAATACCTTCGAACTGGCCGCGGCGGATGTTCTCGAGATTCTGCCGCTCGGGCGTGGCGGCGGCGGCTTCGTAAAGATAAACCGGAATCTGGTAACGTTTCGCGATCTCAGCACCCACGTGCCGCGCCATGGCCACGCAATCTTCGATAGTGACGCCCTCGATCGGAATGAATGGCACGACATCGGTCGCGCCCATGCGCGGATGCGCGCCCTGATGTTTTGTCAGATCGATCAACTCGGCGGCTTTGCCAGTGCCGCGGATGGCGGCTTCCTGAATGGCATCGCGCTCGCCGACCAGGGTGATCACGCAGCGGTTGTGATCGGCGTCCATTTCGCGATCGAGCAGGTAGACGCCGGGGATTTTCATGGCGTCGACGATGGCGTCGACTTTGGCTTTATCGCGGCCTTCAGAAAAATTGGGGACACATTCGATAAGGGTTGACATAAACAAAGAAGAATAGCTGGCAGGATTGTTCAACTGCAAATGAACGGGCCCCAAGGGTGTCCTAATTAGTGCGTTGATTGTCCTTTTGGGGTTGTGTAAGCTCTCCGCAGGGTGACCGACATGCACGCAACCGTCGCTTCTGCGGCCAGTTTCTCAGCCGTCTTGGTAGCGGTTTTCGCTGCCGTCTTTGTAGCCATTTTCCTCCCGTTAGCCGCTTCAGTGAACAAAACGGAGCATGATAAGGCTCGCGCGCGCCGTATGGCTGACGCCAAGATGAATGCAAGACTCCTGAGATTCAATATCTGAAAACGCGCTCCTGTAGCGCTTAACGTCAGGACACCGTTGCCCCCAGGCCAGCCTTGGATGGCTACCTTGGCTTCAGCCAATAACCGACGACCATCCCCGCGGTAGCGAAGGCCCAGTCCTTGGCGTGTTGATCGAATGCTGGCATTAAGACGATGAATAGAGACTCACCCACCACAGCCAACGAAACAATGGCTTGCATCATTATCCGGCGGCGGCGCGGGTGCATAGCCGCGGGCGCGTCGGGGAGCATGTTAGAGACTCCGAACAGCAGCAGCGCACTTCCGAGGAAGATGATTATGGGCAAGATGTTCATCATTGACGTTTCCGGTTCTCTACCAAATCAATCTGTGGCGCTCAATGCTTCCAAAACTTCCCCACGCCCAGCCGCACTTCTACCGTATTGATGCCCGGATTCGGGTTCGACAATCCGGCGTTGGAGATGTGAAGGTAGCGGCACTCGACGCTGTACGCCCAATGCGCGCCGAGGATGTGAATGCCGAGCGCGGCGGCGTCGGTAAAGTTGACGTCCGAAGTTGCGGCCGGAACGTCGTGATTGGTGAACAGCGTTCCACCGTTGAGTTCGAGATAGGGCTCGATCCGGCCGCGGGTGGCGAAATCCCACTTCAAGCCGAGGGGGCTAAACCCGGCTCCGTAGGCGGTGTTGTATTTCTGCATGACGAGAAAGACCGGCGTGGCGTCGAGCACGTACTCGAACCGACCTTTGAGAAACGATGGGCCGTGAGGTTTGGTGAGGATCCATCCGAAGCGCGCGCCCGCATTCCACACGCCGGTGTTGGGGGTTCCGCCGGGGACGGAGTAGCCTCCGCCGGTCCAGATTTGAAATTCGTTGCCGCCGTCTTCGGGGCGGTTTTGCGCAACGCCAAACGTGGCCGAACAAGCCAAGGCAAATGCGACGAGGATTTTCCAGTTGATGGCCAAGTTGCGACGATACCGCAAACCCCAGCGGCTGACAATTGTCGCGCGATACGCGGCCCGCGGTTTGCCAAAACCGCTCCAGACCCGGCACACTATTCCCATTACGCTGTTTCACTCGTTAGACCAAAGAGGACATCATGCCAAAGTACGTGATTGAGCGGGAAATTCCTGGGGCAGGAAAACTTTCCGCGGCCGAATTGCAGGCGATCTCGCAGAAATCGTGCTCGGCCCTGCGCAACCTTGGGCCGCAGATTCAGTGGGTGCAGAGCTACGTTACTCCCGACAAGATTTACTGCATTTACATCGCGCCGAACGAAGAGATGATTCGCAAACATGCGTCTGAGGGTGGATTCCCGGCCAACCGCATTTCGGAAGTGAAGAGCATGATTGATCCAACCACCTCGGAAGCCGGGCGCTAGGCGAGTTAATTCAGATCCAACCCGCCATCGACGGCGAGGATTTGGCCGTTGATGTAGTGTGGCGCGGTGGCGAGGAACAGCACTGCCGATGCCACGTCTTCGGCGCGGCCGTTGCGGCCGGCGGGGGTCTGCTTTTTCATTTTGCGCAGAAACTTGAGGCCCGACGCGGTTTCGCCGCCCATGTCGATGATTCCCGGCGCGACAGCGTTCACCGCGATCTCCGGCCCCAACGCTTTGGCCATCACTTTGGTCAGCATGTGCAGCGCGGCTTTCGACGAGCAATAATGCGCGTTCATCGCCCACGGCTGCAGGCCGCCTAGCGATCCCATGTTGACGATTCTTCCCCGCTGCTGCTTCAGACTCTTCATGCAGGCCTGCGAAACCAAGAACGCCCCGCGGGTGTTGGAGGCGAAGATGGCGTCCCACTGCTGGACGGTGAGCTTGGAGAATTCGACGGCTTCGTAGTTGGCCGCATTGTTGACCAGAACGTCGATCGTGCCCAGCTCTTTGGCGGCCTCGCGCGCCATGGCTTGTATGCTTTTTTGATCGGTAATGTCGCAGCGCAGGGCGAAGGCGCGAACGCCGAAACTGCCGATATCGATGACCGTCTGCTGGGCCTCTTTGGCCGAATTGCGGAAGGTGATGGCAACGTCGGCGCCAGCCTCGGCGCAGGCCAGGGCGCTGGCGCGGCCCAGTCTTTTCGCGGCTCCGGTGATTAAAACGCACTTTCCGGCGAGGGGTTTTGGGGCAAGCATTCGCATCCGAGGATTGTACCGGATGGGCACGCTGCCCAAACCGGCTCTACGACCGTAAATAGTTGGCGGGCCGGCAAAATTTTATTTGGAAGTGGTCCGGCTGCTTGCTACACTTCGTTTTATGTCGGCCTCGCACCAGGTCGTCGTTTACTCCCGTAAGGGATGCCACTTATGCGAAATAGTTAAAGAATCGCTGGCCAAGCTCGAAAAGCACAACCCCTTTACCTGGCAGGAAGTTGACGTTGATCACGACGCCGAACTTCATCGCAAATTCACCGATGAAGTTCCGGTCGTGTTCATCGACGGCCGCAAGGCCTTCAAGTATCACATGAGCGAGCGCGAGTTTCTGCGCAAGTTGGCCAGCTAGGAGCAGGTTAGCAGGTCCAGTGCGGTAAAATCCTCGCAATGCTCCGGACGCAACTTCTTGCCGACCCCAAGGGCCGTTTTGTCCATGACGTCATTCTCGATTCCTGCCGACGCTATCCGCAGAAGACTGCGCTGGTCGATCCCTCGGCCGACCGTCGTTTTACTTACGCCGAGTACGGCGAACTGATTGAAAAGCTGGCTTGCGGATTTGTGGCTGCCGGAGTCAAGCCTGGCGATGTGATTGCCGTCTATCTTCCCAACAGCTGGGAATTCTGTGCCGCCTATCATGCGGCCACCATGGCAGGCGCGATTCCAACTCCGTTGAATCCGAGCTACCGCGAGCGCGAGGTGCGGCATCAGTTGGAGAATTCCGGCGCCGCGGTGTTGATCACGGACGGCCCACTGATCGAAGGAATCGATCTTTCCGGGCTTCCGCTGCGGCGAGTTTATTCCACGCGCCAACCCGGCCGCGGATGCGAGGCATTTTCCGGTTTGCTTGCAGGCTCGTCGGCGAAGCTTCCTCGTGCAGACCAACCGTCTGAACTCGCGATTGCAGCGCTTCCCTACTCCAGCGGCACCACCGGCCTGCCCAAAGGAGTCATGCTCTCGCATTACAACCTGGTGGCGAATGTCTTTCAATTTCTCGGGCCGCACGCGTCGGAGATCTGCCACAACGACGTCATCCTATGCTTTCTGCCGCTCTATCACATCTACGGATTGAACGTGGTGCTGAATCCTTGCCTCACGGCTGGCGGAACGCTGGTGCTGATGCCGCGTTTCAATGTGCCGCAGTTGACGGCGCTGCTGGAATGCGAGCACGTGACCATGATGGCCGTCGTTCCTCCTGCGATGAACGCGATGACGCAGGCCGCCGAGGCTGGGCAATTTCCCAAGCATCATCAACTGCGCTGGGTGAAATCTGGGGCTGCGCCGCTCGCGCCCGATCTTGCGCGGCGTTTTCGCGAGGCGACGGGTGTTTTGGTTTGCCAGGGCTATGGCATGACCGAAGCTTCGCCAGTCACGCATATCGGGTATCTTGAGCCGGAGCTTTATCGTCCAGATTCGATTGGCCAGCCGCTGGCCCTGACCGATTGCCGAGTGGTTAAAGAAGATGGCAGCGAAGCGGCAGCCGATGAAGCCGGCGAGCTGGTCATGCGCGGGCCGCAATTCATGCTGGGATACTGGAAGTCGCCGGAAGCCACGGCTTCGGTTCTGCGCGATGGCTGGTACTGGTCGGGCGACATTGTTCGGCGCGACGCCGAGGATTTCTTTTATGTGCTCGATCGCGGCAAGGAGATGATCAAATACAAAGGCTTCCCGGTTGCGCCGGCTGAGATTGAAGGCGTGCTGCTGGAGCATCCGGCAGTGCGCGATTGCGGGGTGGTTGCCCGCCGCGACGCCGCAGCGGGAGAGATTCCGGTGGCGTTCGTGGTGGTTCGGGAGGGTTTTACTTCGAGCACAAAACTCGGTGAAGAACTCAGCGCCTTCGTCGCCGACCGGCTTACGCGCTATAAGCAGCCAAGAGAAGTGCGTTTCGTGGATTCGGTGCCGAAGACATTGTCGGGAAAGATTTTGAGGCGGGAGTTGAGGAAAGTGCTGGAGGGATAAGCAAGAACCAGCGGTGATACCCTCGTCGCATGGCTGAGCAAAAACGGTTCACGGTTCTTCGGCTGCAGGACCTGAGATGGCCTGCGTCGTTGCAGTTGCCGAATAGTCGCTTCCGGCTCTTTGTCGCCGCCGACAGCCGCGGCAGCAGCACTGATGCGATATCGGAGTTTCTGTTAGCAACCCTTCGGCAAGGGATGGTGTACTGCTGCACGTGGGGGCCGGGTTGCGAGAGGCTTCACGACATCCTCGACGAGATCGTGGTCGACGATAGTCTGAGTGAACGTAGGTTTGTCGGACCGACTCGAGCCGACGTAATCATGACGACTTGGCATTCGGGCGAAAGTCTCGAGCAAGCACTGGAGTTTTTCACAACCTGTGCGCTACCCACCGAGGGATTTCTTTCCGATAGCGACTTTGGGTGGCCGCGTGTGTAGGTACCCCAGAATGGTCTCACACCGCTTCCCGCGTGCTTCAATCAACTTCGGCGTCCGACTAGATGCTGTCGTAGGCTCGCCAGTATGCTCGTTGCGTTCCTCGATCTCACATCCCGTCCAGAGCCTCCACTACTCCACGTCGAAACGATCGCTCACTTGATTCCCAGCAGCACTCCTAAGTATGCCCGGGCCTGAGACAAAAGCGGCGTTTGGCCTTTGGAATGAAAAACAGCGTGGCGCGCGGCCCAGTCTAGGCTCTTAACGTGGTCCACAAGGACGGCGCCTTCAATCTTGCCCACGTTCGCGGGGAGGGCGAACGGATAGGGTTTGCGTTTACTCGTTAGGGGACAAACCACCGCCAGACCGCTGGAGCGGTTGTAGGAGCGGTCTGTAATCACCAACGCCGGACGGCGTTTGGCTTGTTCGCGTCCGGTTTGCGGATCGAATTGCAGCCAGATGATGTCCCCCGCTTCAGGAACGTAGCGGCTCACCACTCCACCGCTTCCCGGCCGCGCGCGCGCCCGGTGCGAATTTCGGCATACCGATTCTTAGGCGTGATGCGCCCGACTAATTCCTTCAAGGTGGGGACGCGTTCGACGGTCTGCAAGCGAATATGACCGCGTCCAGCCTCAACCGTTATCGGGTCGCCCTCGGCGACTCCTACCTCAGCGGCTACGGCCTTCGGAATCCGGACCGCAAGACTGTTTCCCCATTTCACAATTTGCGCGCGCGGCATCGTTCCCTCCAGATATACATAGTATACACGATGTGTCTACGGTGTATATACTTTAACGATTTATCGACCCTATTGCTTTCCCGAATCTCGCAGTAGCTCCCGCCGTCTGGCTTCGCAGTACTCGATAAATTCGCGGGTGTAACCGCGTGTGCGCAGCACTTCCATCACATTGTCATTCTTGAGCAAGTAATCGAGGACACCGTGTTGCGTGGCTTCCCAGATTCGGCGGAACGACTCGTCCTGCTCACGCGTGGCAAATATGAGCGATTCCACATTAAGCAACAGGAAAGAAATCCATCGCTCTCGAGACTTTTCGATCGAGGGATTCGCCGCTGCCGGCCCAATAAGCGCGTCAGCCGTCGCCAGGTTTTCATCCCGGCTTAAGATCGTGAAATTTACTACGTTCAGAGCTTGCGTAAGAGCAGCGTTATGCTGGGTTGACTTCAATTCTTCCGAAATGTGGTTGAGCCGGTTGGTGGCCCTGGCAAGCAGCGCGGTCGCAATTACCAGCAAAACAGTGGCGAACGCAGTTATCGCCACGCCGATGGCATTCAGAAATTCCGTATCAAGTCTCATTGTCCGGTCCCGAGTTCCTTTGCTCTAAACTAACGCCCCGTTATTGTCCCGTCAGAAACTTCCACTGCGCGGCATTCAGCGGTACCACGCTCAGCCTTCCCTGCCGCACCAGCGGCGAATCAGCGAAGGCTTTATTGGCCTTTACTTCGGCCAGGGTGACCGGCTTGGCCAATGCTTTGCCCGCTTTGATCTCAACCCGCGGATTCTTTGCGTCTGACGCATCTGCCGAGACGACCGTCGCCGTTCCTACCGCGCTTTTATGATCGCCAGTCTCGTAAATCACCAATCGGTCGCCAGACTTCATTTCGCGCAGATGCCTCAATGCGACGGGATTTGCCACTCCATCCCAGACCGTGGTTTTGTCGCGCTCCAGATCGGCAAACGAATACTCCGACGGTTCCGTCTTCAGCAGATAATCCATAAGTCCTCCGAAAGCTTACGGTACACCTTCGCCAGGCTCAGTCTTTTCATAAGATCGCGGCGGCAGAAGCAACTGCACACCGAAATATCCTACAAAATAAACTCGCGTGCTGCTGGCCGGCTGTATGCTGCGTCCGGCCATGAGCAACAGGATAAACGGTTTGTGCAGCCGATAGCGGCTGCCCATCTCGAAGGTGGTCTGGCTGTAAGTCGGGCCGATGGTTCCGGTGGCATACATCTCCGCATCGATCTCAAGTTTCTCGCTGATGTCGTGGCCGACAACCACTCCCGCCAGCCATCCATTGGGGCCTTTGCGCACGATGTTGTATCCACCTTCGAGGTTAACGTCGACGGGGCCGAATTTCTTGGTGAATTCGAGCGGAAGGATCAGGCTGTCCCCGGCCGGCGTGATGCCACGCCTGACCGAGTCATTGGGGTTATTCAGCGACAGCTGGGGAAAAACCGAAAACGACATGCCTTTTTCGCCAGTATCGTAGAAGCGCCACTTGACACCCAGCTGGCTCTGGCCCAGACCATACTTCGCCGGCTGCGGACCATTGACTACGCGCAGCCATGCGTTCTCATAAGTGAGCTGAATGCGATCGCCCAGCCCAAAATTAATGTCAACATCCGGCGAATGGGTGATCGATGAGCCGTCATACAGAAATGGCATGTACCCCAGGTTGATCTCCCAATTGTTCTTGCCGGGCGTGCCGGGATCGTTGGTGTAATACGGTGGTCCGCCCTGGGCAAAAGCATCCGCGCCGGAAAGCGCAAGCAGAAAAACAATCCCAGCCGCCCGGTTTTTGAGAATAGAAATGCGCATCCTGCCAATGCTTATGATAATGACGGATTATTTACTGCGAAGGTTTACGCGTAGCAGATGCCCTCTTACCAATCACTACGCGTGATCAGTGAGAAATGCAAAAAAATATTTTTTCAGAAAAACGCACTGAAAGGCCGGTTTACCTGGGTGGCGCGGCAGGCTTCTGCGTCTGGTCTGGCTTTTGGTCGCTGCCCGTAGGTTGATCGTAAACCGAATACATCTGCCCCGGCCGCTTCAGCTTGATAGTGATGTCCATGGTCGCGCCGGTCACATCGTAATCTTCGCCGTATGTTTGAAAGCCGCTGGCGATCACCTGCACCCGCACCTTGCCGTAGGGAATGCCGTCGATCGAGCACTTGCCATCGGGATCGGACTTGAGTTCCAGTCCGCCGCGCTCCTGCTTGTCTTTGTCATTGACCAGATGCAGCACCACGCCGGCATTGCGCACCGGCTTGCCGTTGTCGTCTTTGATAACCACGAAGTTGATCGTCGACGTCGGATCTTCCGGCTTCTTATGTTTGTCAGCGAAGACGGATGTAGCCAACAGCGCCACCGCGACAACCAGAACTGCGTGCCTTTTCATAACGACTTAATTCTAAGCCTGCGCCGCATCGGAGCGTCGGGCATTTTTCGCCGGGCTACTTCTCCTGATAAATGATCTTTCCGCCGCGGATGGTATAGGCGACCTTGGCCAGGTTTTTCACGTCGGCGGCGGGATCGGCGTCCAGCACCACTAGGTCCGCGTCCATGCCTTTTTCGACTTTGCCCTTGCTCGGAGCCTTGAAATAGGCGCTGGGATTGGTCGTGAGCGAAGCCAGCACATCCTGCCAGGGCATGGCGCGGCCCATAAACTCATACTCCTCCATGGTGTCGTATTTGTCGATGAAACCCACATCGGTGCCGAATAAAACCGTTCCTCCCTGCGAGAAAAACTGCTTCAACTCGCCGACGCCCGCGTCCACCAACTGATTCTGGACGGAGACATCCGGAACAACGGTGGTCCACAAAGTCAGCGTGGGAGTGAGCGCGGTATGCTGCCGCTTCATCGCCGCCAATTCTTCGTCAGTATAGTGACCGGCGGTTGGAATCGTATGCGCCAGCACGTCAACACCTCCAGCCAGCGCGTTATCCACGCCGGCATAATTCTGCGGATGCGCAAATACTGGCTTGCCCTGCGCGTGGGCCACGTCCACGGCAGCTTTGACGACTGGCGTGGGCATGTTGACTGGCGGCTTATCTCCCATGAACGAGCCGGTAAACAGCTTGATCCCGTCGAGACCCATCGACAGATATCCGCGCGCCATCAACGAAGCTTCGGCGGCGTTTCCGGCCTCCGGCAGTTCAATTTCCGCGGGCAGATAGACGGGATGCCCGCCCAGCGGAAAAATATCTCCCGCCATAAAAATCTTCGGTCCGCGCACCTCGCCCGCCTCGATGCGTTTACGCAGTGTGATCGTATTAGGAGGATCGGAGCCCAGGTCCCAGACCGTCGTCACACCCCACTTCGTCAGCATCTCCTGCATGTGGAACTCGAGCTTCTCGACCGACTGGCCGCCGGCGTCCTGCCAGACGCCTTCCGTGAAGTGCACGTGGCTGTTCCAGAAGCCTGCGACGATGACCTTGCCTTTGCAGTCGATGACCCGAGCGCCCTTCGGCACGATGAACGACGAATCCACGCGCGCAATTTTTCCTTGCACAATCAGCACGTTCGCGCCCTCGATCGGTTTATCCGTGGGCGATGGATAAACCTTGGCGCCTGTCAAAAGCAGCGTCTGCGAGTCTTCGGCCACAGCCAAGGACGAAAACACCGCGAAAATCAAGACGATTATCAATATATATTTCTCTAATATATTCATATACTTAGACGCACAAAACCGTCCCATACTTGACAACAACCCACTCACTTCTGATACATTAGCACTCGTAAGCAATGAGTGCTAGCAGGCCCTCTACTTACCTCACTCAAACCTAAAACAATTTTTTGAAAGGAGCTTTAACATGGCCAAATTTACTCCACTCCACGACCGGATTCTAGTCCGCCGCGTGGAAGAGGCTGAAACCACCCGGGGTGGCATCATCATCCCCGATTCCGCCAAGGACAAGCCGCAGGAGGGCGAAGTCATCTCCGTAGGCAAAGGCAAGATCATGGAAGATGGCAAAATCCGCCCGCTCGACGTAAAAGACGGCGACCGCATTCTGTTCGGCAAGTACTCCGGCACCGAAATCAAGCTCGACGGCGAGGATTACATCATCATGCGCGAGGAAGAAGTTCTCGGCATCCTCACCGGAGCCGCCAAGAAAGAGACCGCTGGTTCGCGTAAATAGCACGGGTTCAAGCTGAAAGCTAATAGCTGGAAGCTAGCGGCCGATCAGCGATAACCCAGCCAGAAATTTTGCAGCCAACGCTGCGACAAACTTATTAGGAGAATACACACAATGCCAAAACTTATTGTTCACGGAGAAGAATCCCGTCAGGCGATCCTGCGTGGCGTTAACGCCCTCGCGGACGCCGTGAAGGTCACCCTCGGCCCCAAAGGCCGCAACGTTGTCATTGAAAAGAAATTCGGTTCGCCGACCATCACCAAGGACGGCGTCACCGTTGCCAAAGAAATCGAACTCAAAGACACGCTCGAGAACACGGGCGCACAGATGGTTCGTGAAGTCGCTTCCAAGACTTCTGATGTTGCCGGCGACGGCACCACCACTGCCACCGTGCTCGCGCAGGCCATCTACCGCGAAGGCGTCAAGACCGTTGCCGCAGGCGCGAATCCGATGGCTCTGAAACGCGGCATCGAGAAGGCCGTCAACGTCGTGGCCGGCGAAATCGACAAGAAGACCGGCGAGCGCGGCAAGGGCGAGCTCGACAAGTTCTCGAAGCCCGTCTCGGGCGACATGATTGCCCAGGTCGGAACGATTTCGGCGAACAACGACGAGACCATCGGCCACATCATTGCCGAAGCCATGAAGAAAGTCGGCAAGGATGGCGTGATCACCGTGGAAGAGTCGAAGACGCTCGAAACCCAGCTCGAAGTCGTCGAGGGAATGCAGTTCGATCGCGGCTACCTCTCGCCTTACTTTGTCACCGATCCCGAGCGCATGGAAGCCTCGCTTGAGAACGCCTACATCCTGATCCACGAAAAGAAGATCAGCTCGATGAAGGACCTGCTTCCCTTGCTCGAAAACATCGCCAAGAGCGGCAAGCCGCTGTTGCTGATCGCTGAGGACGTCGAAGGCGAAGCCCTCGCCACTCTGGTGGTCAACAAGCTGCGCGGCACGCTGCAGGTTTGCGCGGTGAAGGCGCCTGGCTTCGGCGATCGCCGCAAAGCCATGCTGCAGGACATCGCCATTCTGACCGGCGGCAAGGCCATCACCGAAGATCTCGGCATTAAGCTCGAGAACGTGCAGGTCAGCGATCTCGGCTCGGCCAAGAAGATCACCGTCGACAAGGACAACACCACCATCGTCGAGGGCAAAGGCAAGCACAACGAGATCGAAGGCCGCGTGAAGGAAATTCGCAGCCAGATCGACAAGACCACCAGCGACTACGACCGCGAGAAGTTGCAGGAGCGGCTGGCGAAGCTGGTCGGTGGCGTAGCCGTCATTAAAGTCGGCGCCGCAACCGAAACCGAAATGAAGGAAAAGAAAGCTCGCGTGGAAGACGCCATGCACGCCACCCGCGCAGCCGTGGAAGAAGGCATTGTCCCCGGCGGCGGAGTCGCACTGGCCCGCTGCGTAGCCGCACTCGACAAGCTGAAGGTCGAAGGCGATGAGCAGATCGGCGTCAACATCGTGAAGCGCGCCATCCAGGAACCCTTGCGCATGATCGCCGAGAACGCCGGCGAAGAAGGCGCCATCGTCCTGGGCAAAGTCAACGACTCGAAGGACAACAACTACGGCTACAACGCCCTGACCGGCGAGTACGAAGATCTGGTCAAGGCGGGCGTGCTCGATCCGACCAAGGTCGTGCGCACCGCGTTGCAGAACGCCGGTTCCATCGCGTCCTTGATGCTGACGACTGAGGCTCTGATCTCGGAGATCCCGGAAGATAAGAAGGCAGCTCCGATGCCCGGCGGCCACGGCGGCGGCATGGGGGATATGTACTAAGCGCGCTTGCGCGGCGTGAGCGACCCTGAGCGAAAGCGAGGGGGAGCGGGAGTCGCGCGCGCTTATCCTGAGCGAAGGCGCCAAGCGCCGGAGTCGAAGGATCTCTAGAGTCACCCTGGGGTGGACAGAAATGTCCGCCCTGTTTTTTTGTGTCAGCTTTTAAGAGCACTGGGTTGGTCTTGCTTTTGGGTGGCGCAGCGCTTTAGCGCTGCGAATAGACTGCTACCGAATCCCGCGGCTTTAGCCGCTGGGGTACATCATCTAATTTCACGCCAGGTCTGGCAGAGCTGTAAGCATACTCTTCAGCCCGAGTCACTAACCCCTTTTTCACCGGATTCAAATGAATGTACCTCCTGAAGGCACAATACTCTTCCCAGCCCCGCACTCGATGGTCATGGAAGCTCTTCTCCCAAATCTCCCTGCCAAAGCCTAATTCCCTCTTTGCCCGGAACGAAAACCCTCCCTTGATCACCTGCAGCGCCCTTTCCAAAGTCAGCGCTGGAGTGATCAGCAGATGGAAGTGATCGGGCATAATCACAAATTCATGCAGAAGATATTTCTGTTGCGACCGATAATGAAAAACCACTTCCAGAAACAGTTCAGCCATTCTCTCCGACTGAAACAAACTATGCCTCTGAAAAGTGTCCGCAGTGATGAAGTAAGTGCCAAGCCCGGTATTGCCTCTGCGAGGCGCAGCCATTCCAGACCTCAGCGGCTGAAGCCGCTCTCATTAGCCGACCTTATCGCAGCGCTAAAGCGCTGCGCCACCCAAAAGCACGCCGTCGGCAGTTTTGCAGGCGGGAGAACTCCAAACGGAACAGCGCCCGGTATTTCACTTTACCGCCGTCGTCCGCCTGCGGTGGACATCTCTCCACTTTCATGCAAAACGAAGCCCATGCCAACGACAACAGATTCAATGCAGCGGTTTTGCCTTTGGGCGGCGCAACGCTCAGCGCTGCGATAAGACATCTTCAATTCCAGCGGCTTTAGCCGCTGAGGCCAGCCGAGCGAGGCCGGACTATGCTCCTAGGCCCCTCCGCCACGCTATCCACCGGAACATTTACCGCTCGACCACCCGCCGAACAAACTGCGGCACACTGCCCCGAAGAATCTCGAATGTCAGGCCACAACCCGGGCACGGAGGGATCACGTACAAATCCTTGTGCGGGCCAAGCAGAACGGCGCCGCATCGACAACGCCATGCGGCGTTGTTTCCGATGCCACGCCCCTGGCTTGTCGTCCCGTCCTTCCACTCCACCGGCACATCATAGAACTTCGCCATGACATCACCTCCCCGGCCGAATCAACGCCGGTCTCTCCAATACCCCGGCTTGCGGCTCGTATGTGCCACTGCTACCACCAGCACCGCGTCTCGATGTTCTCGATAGATGACTAGATACGGAAACCGCCGAAGAAGGAATCTGCGGGTTTGATAAGCGCCGAGGGCCCAGCGCTCCGGCGCTCGCGCGATTTCTCCAAGCGCTCGTTCAAATTCCATGTCGAACGCGAGAGCGGCCTCGGGACTGCGCGCCAGATACCAATCAAAGGCCGCATCGTAGTCCGCAGCTGCTCCTTCGAGTAGTTCGACTGTTTTAATGGGCACGCGGCAGCTTCGCTAGATTCCGGCGGCGAACTTCAGTCCAGGGAACGGTTTTGACCTTGCCTGACTCGAGGTCTGCGAGGCGCTTCTTGATTTCCTCTTCCCAGGCTGCGGCGACGCCTTCATCCACTTTGCCGCCCAAACTTGAAATCAGCGAGTCGGCCAGCGCCTCTTGTTCTTCGACCGACAGTGAGAGCGCCTGCTCGAGCAATTTCGCGACTTCGGGCGTCATTTGCGGCATTTTAAAACCTATCCAGATACATTATAGCGACCGGCCAAAATACCCACGCCGCCCGGCTCCCGCACCCCGCCCGCGCTACAATGCTTGAGCATTCCGTTTCCACGCACTCAAATTCCTATTCGGAGAAACTCTCATGGTCACACTTGAAGATGCGCGCCGCGTTATCGCCGCCGCCGAGCAGAAAGCCAAGCAGATTAAACAGCCAATGAACATCGCCGTCGCCGACGAGGGCGGCAATCTGGTTTCGCACGTCCGCATGGATGGCGCCTGGATCGGCAGCATCGACGTCTCCATCAACAAGGCCTACACCTCGCGCGCCTTCGACATCGCCACCAAGGACCTGGCGCAGCATGCCCAGTCCGGAGGCCAGTTCTTCGGCATCCACGTGTCGAACGGCTGCCGCATCATGATCTTCGCCGGAGGCATTCCGCTGAAGCGCGATGGCAAGGTCGTGGGAGCCATCGGCGTCAGCGGAGGCAGCGGAGAGCAAGACCAGTCCGTCGCGGAAGCCGGTGCGGCAGCGTTCTGACGGGCCGGGAGAGTCACGCGGTTTTCAGACACGTGCCCGATTAAGCGATGCATTCCGGGCATTATCCAAAGAGTAATAATAGCGAATAAGAGGGCTGCAGGCCGTTACTTCGGAATGGCATATCAGCACATATCGATGAGAGCTGTGTTTTGTGGTGTAAGTCATGTAGAATCAATGTCAACCATGAAGCATACCGAGTTAAAATATTGATAAATATGATACTTAGATACTAAAATATCTGTTATCAATGATTTACGGTCACCTTTGTATTAATCATCTGGTTAACAGACACGGGGCGGACTATGATCTCGCCGCTGGAATGATCACGGCGCGGATGCTGCGCTCAACGGCCTTTAGCTCGCGCTACTTCGCCCCGCCGCCCGTGCTGATCATGACCACGGCGCCGCATCCCGGGTTCGGCGAGCAGGCGTTGAGATCGCCTCCGTTGGTCGTAGTCACGAATATCGCGCCGTTTTGAAGAAAGACGCCGTTCTGCGGGTCGGTGCCTGTGCCCGGTCCGGAGACGGGAAAGCTGTAAATGGTCTGGTGCTTCCAAGTCGCCGGATCAAGTTGGAAGACGCTTCCGGCCACGTGCGCGCCGCCTTCGTAGGTTGTGCCGTAGATCATGCCGGACTGATCGAGCGCCAGTCTTCCCGACGGCTGGCTTTCGTGGGGGAAGTTGATGCCTTTTCCGTTCACCCATTTGCCATTTTGCTGGCTGAACGAAAACAAAGTTCCCCCGCCAAGATTGCCGCCGATGGTGGTTACACCATAGAGGTTGCCTTTACCGTCGAGGGTTACGCCGGCGCGCGGATTGCCGCCATCCGTGTCGTTAAAGTCGCGAATGGTCACCAACTGCCACTGGCCTCCGCCAACGTGGACAAGCTCAAATACTTCGCCACAACCGTCGGAGTTAAAGGTATTGCAGGCGTCGTTATTTCCGCCGGAATTGGTGGTGCCGTAGAGGTTGCCAGCGGCGTCAAATACCAGGCCGTCGCGCGGTTCGGCGCCTTGACCGAAAGCGTCACTGAAGCGGTGAAGCACGGCTTCGCCCCAGGTGCCGTTTTTTCTCGGCGTCAGTTCGTAGATGGTTCCGCAACCCGCCTGGAAGCAACCGACATGGCCCATACCGCCACGTGACGTAGTTCCGTACAGATTACCGGCAGCATCGAACACTACTTCGCCGAACGGAAGTTGACCGTCGGTATCGCCCTTGAAGCTGTACAAAACGGTTTCGGTCCAAGTCTTTCCGCTCTTGGGCGGAGTAAGCTTGTAAACTACGCCCAGCCCATTCGCTCCGCCCGACGCAGCTGTTCCGTAACCGTTTCCCTGCGCATCAAACACCAGCGTGCCCAACGGGCTTCCGCCGTCCGCGCCACCGGTGAAGGCGTAAATCACCTCAAACATCCAGCCTCCGTTCCCGTCGGGAATGAACCGGTAGATCGTGCCTGCGTTGCCGGATCCAGCCTCTTGCGTCGCGCCGTACAGATTTCCCGCTGCGTCGGCGTTCAGACCGGAGGTAGGATACGCACCGTCATTGGTTCCCTTGAATTCATGGAGCACAGTGACCGTAGGTTTATTGGCGGCAAAAGCAAAAACCGACAAAAGCACGAAAGATAGAAAAAGGGCTGGCTTAAACATTCGTTGCGATCTCCGGGGGTTCGATTTTGCGCGTCCGGCGCGGCTTTCAAGCCGCCGGGCCGAGCCAAGACAGTGTACGGCAAGCCGAGCCATCGGACTTTGACGAACTTGCAAATAAATTGTCAAAACTGGGAAACGACGTCATTCGCAGGCCTTTGGCTGGCACTCGCCGATCGTTGCTCTCCGAAGGCTGACCAAAGCGTCCAAAGGATTCGGCACATTACAATCGATCGACCCGTGGAGGAAAGTATGAACTGGTTGCGCAGAATCGTATCCAAAGAGACTTTCGGACCGGATCTCGTCCGACTGACGGTATGCGCAATCTTATTCACCCATGGCGTCTACCGTTTTTATATGGGCGAGGTCACCGGCCTCGGCGATATTCTTCAAGAAGAAGGAGTTCCCGCAGGCCATCTGCTCGCGTTCCTGATCACGCTGGCCGAAACCGCCGGCTCGACATTGCTTGCTCTCCGCATTCTCGCCGTGCCCATCAGTCTGATTCTGTCGCTGATCTACTTCACCGGCATTATGATGTTCAACCGCCATCGCGGCTTTTTTGTTGTCGGCGGCCACGCCAACGGCGGCTGGGAATACAACGCACTGCTTATCGCCTGCCTGCTCGCAACCGCCTGGAACAACCGCAATCGGCCTTGGCTCTGATCCCCAAATGCTCGCAGTTCTTCGTTGCGTTCGGTTATGCCCCGCGCTATGCTTTTCTGGCTCTCGCGATTTTCCCCTCCTACCTTCCTCGCCCGTCGTGTCAGCGATAACTGTTACATTGTGTGTGCAAAATGACGGGGTTATGCACAAGGCGGCACCATATATAGTGTTTTCTTGCTTGACCCCGGCTTAATTTCGCCGTTACAGTAGCTTCAATCTGTGCCCAGCCCTGTCCAGCCGCGGGTCGGCCATTTGCGAAGTGCGTAGCGGAGGAATCTGATTAGTAAAGAGGGTGAGAGGGCATGCCGATAGCGCTGTTGCGCGGTCCGGTGCGATCACCTTGCAAGCCGAGACGTTGCAAGCAACGCCTCTACAAAGGAGTTCAAGTTGCTCAAACTGAAAAGGCTGCAAATCCTGGGATTCAAATCGTTTTGTGACCGCACCGAGCTGAAATTCCACGGTGAAGGCGTGGCGGCCATTATCGGACCAAACGGCTGCGGAAAGTCCAATATCGCCGACGCGATTTCTTGGGTGCTGGGCGAGCAGTCGGCGAAGACACTGCGGGGATCCCGCATGGAAGACGTAATCTTTGCGGGTACGCGCGACCGCAAACCGACCGGCATGGCCGAAGTTGCGCTGACGCTGATCGATCCCGAGGTTTACGACGGGCCGGACGCGGCGGATCCAACCGAAGTCGATATTCAGGACGAGATGCCGCTGACCGAAGATTGGGATGAAGCCGAAGTGCGGGCGCGCGCCGCGGAAGAAGTCGATCGACTGACGGAAGATGCGCAGCCGGGATTGGCGGAATCGGTCGACGATGAAGACCTGCTGCTGTGCGAGTTGCCGGGACCAGTGAAGGTTGTGCCCATCCGGCGGGTGATTTCGGGCAAAGAAACGCAAGGGCCGCAGGTGGTGTTGAAGATCCGGCGGAGAAAATTTCAGCAACAGTTCCGCTCGGGGGAGATCGTCGTCACACGGCGGCTCTTCCGATCGGGAGACAGCGAATACCTGTTGAACGGGAAGCTCTGCCGCTTGCGCGATATTCAGGAATTGTTCATGGGCACAGGGCTTGGCCCGGAATCCTACGCCCTGATTGAGCAGGGGCGTATCGGGCAAATTCTCAGCAGCCGGCCCACGGACCGGCGGGCGATTATCGAAGAAGCCGCGGGCATCACGAAATTCAAGACGAAGAAGCGATTGGCCGAAGCGCGCCTCGAAGACGCCAAGGTCAACTTGTCGCGCGTGAATGACATTTTTGAGGAAGTCACGCGGCAGATGAATTCGCTGAAGCGGCAGGCTTCGAAGGCCGAGCGCTACGCCAAGTTGCGCGAGGAGATGCGCGCGAAACTGCGCCTGGTGCTGGCCAGCAAGTTCGTACATTTGGACGAGCAGAACGCCGAGTTGGAAGGACAGATCACTGCCCTATCCGAAGAAATGCGGCTCCAAGCGGACGAAGTTCAGCAGTCCGAATCCGAGCAAAGCGAGCGCACACAGCGCGGATATTCGATCGAAACCGAGATCCGCGAAAACCGCGAACGGCTGAGCGAGATCAAGGTCGAAGTCGAGCGGGCGCAAGCGAAACAACGAGAGAATGAAGATCGCTGCGCTGAACTGAAGACTCGGTCGGCGTCGTGGGAAGCGGAACTGGAGCAGGCGCGAAATCGGCTCGCGTCGGTCGAACTGGAAGAGGAAACCAACCGCAAGGTCTTGGAAGCAACGTCTTCCGAGCTGGCTTCCGCGCATCAGGCGATGCAGGCAAGCCAACAGTCGGCAAATGCTGCGTCCGACGCTCTTCGGCAGATGGAAAGCCAGCAGGAACAATCGCGGACCGAGGTCCTGGAAGCCGTGGCCGCTGCAGCCGATTTCAAGAATCAGCTCATGCAAGCGGAAGAGCGCCTGGGTTCGATTGATCGCGAGGCGCAGCGCTTGCAGGCGGAAATGGCCGCGGCCGGCACGCAGGTCGAGGCGTTTGGAGGCGAACGCGGTCAGCTCGCTCTCAGGTTCGATACGGTTTCGCAGCGGGTCTTCGTTCTCTCCGAAGAAATTGTGCGCTTTCGCGAGACGCTGGAGTCGAAGCGGCGCGAAGAACTGGAGTCGAAAAGCCGGCTCGATGGCCTGCGCGCTGAGTTTGCATCGGCTGTCGGCAAGCGGGCATCACTCGAAGCGGTGATTGCCGAGCATGGCTACTCGACTGAATCGGTGCGGCGATTGTTCCAATCCGGCGGCATGCAAGGCGGTTTGAAGCCCGCCGGCGTGCTGGCAGACTTTCTGGAAGTCGAGCCCCAATATGAAGGAGTGGTCGAGGATTTCCTGCGCGATGAATTGAACTACATCGTCGTCAAGTCGTGGGATGCAGCGGACGAAGGGTTGCGCCTGTTGCGCACCGACGTCGACGGCCGAGCCACGTTCCTGGTTCACCCTGAAGATGCGCAGGCGAAGTTTTCTTTCGCGGTGGACGAGGCAGCGAGAAATATGACGCCGAATCAGGCGCCGATCCTGCCCTTGAAGAATGCGATCCGTGTGCTGAATGGTTTCGGGCGTTCGCTCGAGGTCATTCTGCCGAAGTTGCGTGACGGATACATCGTCGGTGATCCGGCAGCAGCGCGGGCGTTGGCGCTGGAGAATCCGGATGCGTTCTTCCTTTCGCAATCGGGTGAATGCTTTCGCAATGTGACGGTCACCGGCGGACGGCAATTGACACAAGGGCCGTTATCGATGAAGCGTGATCTTCGCGAAGTGTCGCGGCTGCTGGCCGATCTGGAAAATGCGCTGCGTCATGAAGAGATGCGCGTGCTGACACTGGGGCGTGAAATTAAAGAACTCTCTTCCCTGCTGGACCGTCTGGAAGCGGAAAAGCGCGACGCTGAAAAACAGGCCATGACCTCCGGCCATATGCTGCAACAACTCGACGCAGAAATGGCGCGGGTAGAAGACCGGTTGAATACAGCGCGGCAGGAACATTCGCGGATGATGACTGACCGCCAAGAGCAGCAGGGGCTGATCCGGTCGCGCCAGCAGGACCTGGCCGGCATGCAACAGCGTCGCGAGGAGATCGAACGGCAAGCTGCGGCTGCGGCCGGTCGACTGTCCGAATTTCGCCAGAACCGCGAGATCGCCGCGCAGCAAGCCTCCGAGCAAATGGCCCTGGTGGCCACGCTTGAAGAACGCAATCGTTCGGCGGCCGCAGTGCTCGATCGGATCGAGACGCTGGCCCGCGAAGTGCGCGAACGCGTTGGCACGCTGATCTCGCAAATGGAAGCGGCCAGTGCCGAGACGCTGCAGCGCCAGAGCGACAATGAAGAATTGACGGTTCGAGTTGCCGATCTGAGCGCAGAACGCAACGCCGCCGAAACGCGAGATGGATTGTTGCAGGCCGAATCTGACGGCGTACGCACGCGGTTGGCAGAGATTGATTCCCTACTCAAGACTGCGCGGCAACTGCTGGAGCAATCGCGCGACCGGCGCGCCGAACTCTCGACGGCCATTGCCAAGCTGGCCGCCGATGCGCAGTACATGGCAGAAACCTGTATGAACGAACTGGGACTGCAGCGGCAGGAACTGGTGGCTGATGCCGCGATTGTCCCAGTCTCAGGCGATCAACTCACCGCCGAAGACCAGGCGTATCGCGACATGAGGACGCGGCTCGACGCGATGGGGCCAGTCAACATGATGGCACTCGAAGAATATAAGGAGACCGCCGAGCGGCACGCGTTCCTGGAAACGCAAAGAAAAGATCTGCTCGATTCAATCGAGAACACCCAGGCCACGATCAAAGAAATCGATATGATTTCGCGGCAGAAGTTCGAAGAGGCCTTCGGCAAGATCAACGAGAATTTCCAGGTCACATTCAAGAAACTGTTCGGTGGTGGTCATGCGTTCATGCGCCTGACTGACGAAGAAAACAGCGCCGAGAGCGGCATCGACGTTGTGGCATCGCCTCCCGGGAAGAAATTGCAAAACGTCCTCCTGCTCTCAGGTGGCGAGAAAGCGCTGACTGCGCTGTCGCTGCTGGTGGGCATCTTCAAATACCAGCCCAGCCCGTTCTGTATTCTCGACGAAGTCGATGCGCCCCTCGACGAAGCCAACATCGGCCGCTTCACCGAACTGGTAAAAGAAATGAGTGTGCAGACGCAGTTTGTGCTGATTACGCACAGCAAGAAAACCATGAGCATTGCTCCGGTGCTTTATGGCGTGACCATGCAAGAGCCGGGGGTTTCGAAGCTGGTTTCCGTGCGGTTTGGTGCGACGGCGTAAGCGCCATCGGTTCGGCGGCAGCTAAAGCAAAATTGAGTTTTTCGCAGGCAAGATTTTATCCTCTGCCCTCCTCAGCTTTTCCACATGACAATTCGCTCCGAAACCCGCTCTGGCAGCCTTGTTTCAGCCACATAGCAGACTGTCAAATTTTTCTTCGCCGCCGTCTCTGGAAATCTTCGACCTGACCGTGATTCCTGCCGTTGACAAAAATCTCTGGCCAGCTAGAATACCCAAACGTTTCGCCTTAGAATCTAACAATGAGCCCCGAACTTCTAGACGCCGTCCTGTTGCAAACCGATATTCCTGACCTAACCCATCGCGCCAGCGGCAAGGTGCGCGACATTTATGACATTGATGCGAACTCGCTGCTGTTTGTGGCGACCGATCGCATCTCCGCCTTCGATTACGTGCTGGCCACCGGTATCCCGCACAAGGGCCGGGTGCTCACGCAGCTTTCCCTTTTTTGGTTCGACTTTTTGAAGGATGTCGTTCCCAACCATCTCATCACCGCCGACGTAGATAAATATCCGGCGGTCGCGCGCAAATATAAAGACCAGCTTGCGGGCCGATCAATGCTGGTTAAGAAAGCCGAGATGTTCCCGGTCGAGTGCGTAGTGCGCGGCTATATTTCCGGATCGGCATGGAAGGAATACAAAGCCAGCGGCAAGGTTTGCGGAATTGATCTACCCAAGGGGCTACAGGAGTCTGAGCAGTTTCCCGAGCCGATCTTCACGCCCGCGACCAAAGCTACCGACGGGCACGATCTGAATATCCCGTTTGAAGAGATGGCGCGGATTGTCGGCCAGGAACAAGCCAGCAAACTGCGCGACCTTACGCTTGCCATCTACACCAAAGCCGCGAGTTATGCGCGGCAAAAAGGCATCATCATTGCCGACACCAAGTTTGAGTTTGGCATCACCGACCAGGGCATCACGCTGGCCGATGAAGTCTTAACACCGGATTCTTCGCGCTTCTGGCCGGCGGACCGTTATAAAGCCGGGCAGGCGCAGGATTCCTACGACAAGCAGTACGTCCGTGATTATCTGGAACAGATTCGCTGGAACAAGCAGCCGCCAGCACCGGCCCTCCCCCCGGACGTGGCTCGCAAGACCAGCGAAAAATACCTGGAGGCTTATCACCGGCTCACCGGGCACGAGCTGGAAATTCCGTAGAGATTATTACCTGAGGAGAACGCGTTGACGGCCACTGACTGGATTATTGTGGCAGTGATCGTTTTGTCGGCAGCGCAGGCGGCCAGCGCGGGATTCTTTCAGGAGATCTTCGGAATTGCCGGTCTCGTCTTCGGGTATTTTCTGGCCGCATGGCAATACCGTCCCTTGGCGCAGCGTTTTGCGCCGTATTTGAGTTCGCCGTGGTTTGGCGATATGGTGGCGTTTCTTGCCATCTTTGTGGCGGTCATGATTTTGGCCGGAATTGCTGGCAGGATTACCCGCTGGCTGATGAAAGAAGCGGGATTGAGTTTTGTGGATCGCTTGCTGGGTGGAGCGCTCGGGCTTCTGCGTGGTTGCTTGATCGTCGCAGTCGTTCTGATGGGTATGGCAGCGTTCAATCCAGCATCCAAGTGGCTCGAAGGTTCGAGGTTTGCGCCGTACTTCCTGGTCGTCGGACGGGGCGCAATCTGGGTCGCACCTTCGGAGCTGCGTGCACGTTTTTATCAGGGACTCGACTTGCTGCGGCAGGAACGGTCGATGTGATCGCCGCCCGATGGTCGCGTCCTTTAATCATCTGGCATTGGCAGCGAAAAGCAGATTGACTAAGCTTTTCAGAAAACGAGAGATGGATTGTGAAAGATCAGCTGGAAGCCCTCATACTACAGATGTACAAAAGCAATATTCTCTACTCAGAGGCAGTGCGGGAGTTTAAGAAACGATTTATCCTCACCGTACTTCAAGAAAACAACGGCAACCAATGCCGCGCCGCCCGCCAGCTTGCTATGCATCGCAATACGCTGAGCCGAACGATTACCGAACTGAAGATCGACGTGCGCCAGCTCCGTGCTGGAGTCAAACGGCCGCCGCGCAGCGCCCGGCCAGCCGGTTACGAAAGAAAAGGCATCCGGTAGCCAGCTCCCGGATAGTATCCCCTCCATCGACCGCGGCGCAGCCGCGTATATAATTAAACCTAAGCGTTGCAGGCTTAGACCTTAACTATTAAGGGTCAAGAGTTTGATATGCCCTGCTTTCCTTTCTGCCTAGGGGCGGTCTAAGACAGTGCACCCGATAGGCTGCCAAAACGGCCGGCAGCGAAAAGGCCGAAATTCCGGAACAAACTAGAAGCCGACTGCGTACCAACCCATGAGATCGCACGACGCAGTTTCGTGCAGGAGGATGCTGTGAACGGAAACGGTAACGCCAAGAAGAAGCGCCGCAAACGGATCATAATCATCACTGTAGTTTCCGCCGTCGTACTGATTGGCGCCGTTGCCCTCTACGCTTTCAGCCGTGGAGGCACCAAAATCGACCCCACCAAGCTCGCCAAAGTGGAAAAGGGCGACCTAGCGAAGAGCGTGGTTGCCACCGGCAAAGTCACCCCCATCACCAAGGTTGAAGTTAAATCCAAGGCCAGCGGCATCGTGAAAAAGCTCTATGTCGAGTACGGCGATAACGTAAAGCAAGGCCAGCTTCTGGCGCAGCTGGATAAAGTCGAGATTGAAGCGCAGGTGGAGCAATCCAAAGCCGCGCTCGAGGCGGCGCAGGCTGCGCAAGCCAGCTCTCAGGCCGACTTCGAGCGTGCCAAAGTGGATGCCGAAGGCCCGGATGTTCCGTTGCTCAAGCGCGAATACGATCGCAACCTGCAGATGGCGCAGGAGGGAGTCGTCTCTCAGACCGCTCTCGATGACGCCGACAAAAGCTACAAGCTGGCGTTGAACAAACAGAACGTCGCCAAAGCCCAGGTGACGGTGTTGAAGGCGAAGATTTCCCAGGCGCAAGCGACAGTTTCACAGGACGAGGCGAACCTGAAGCAGTTGGAAGAACAGCTCAGCTACACCGATATCACGTCGCCTATCGACGGTATCGTGCTTTCGCGCGACGTTGAAATGGGAGACGCGGTCAGCTCGATCCTGGTCTTAGGCTCGTCCGCCACGCTGGTGATGACGCTCGGCGATACCAGCGAAGTCTACGTCAAAGGCAAGGTCGACGAGAGCGATATTGGGAAGGTTTATCTCGGCCAGCCTGCCCGAATTAAGGTCGAAAGCTTCAAAGACAAGACCTTCAACGGAAAAGTCACCAAGATTTCCCCGATGGGCGTAGAAAAAGACAATGTCACGACGTTTGAAGTTCGCGTGTCCATCAACAATCCCGGCGGCGAACTGAAAGCCGAAATGACCGCCAACGCCGAAATCATTCTGGACGAGCATAAGAACGTCTTGCAGATTCCGGAAGGCGCAATCATCTACGACAAAGACAAAAAAGCGTCGGTTGAGATTCCCGACTCCAGCGCCAAAGATGGCAAAAAGAAGATCGCCGTCAACATCGGCATCTCAAACGGCGCAAAGACCGAAGTTCTCGGCGGATTGAAAGAAGGTCAGGAAGTAGTGCTGCAATAACTACTCGCAGATCCGAGGACTCATGACAACGGCCCGGCCGGTTTTCCTGAAGTTCGCAGCGATAGTTTTCGCGGCGATTCTGGGAACATCCGCCGGGCTTTCCGCTGACCTTCCAAATCCCCAGTCACTGCCTAAGGTCGAGGACGTGATGAAGCATTACGTCGACGCGGTCGGGGGACACGACGCGATTTTCAAACATCAATCCATGACCGTTCACGAAAAGCTGGACGTTTCCGCCGGTGACAAGCACGCCAGCCTGAATCGAGCGGTTTACTACAAAAACGGCAAGAGCCATGAAGTGCTCGACCTGCCTGATGGCGGCCAATACCAGTCCGGTTATGACGGAAAAACCGCCTGGGAAATGAGTACCGCCGGCAGCGCCGCGTTGATTGAAGGCGACGAGGCAAAATCCAAAGTTCGCGACGCCGATATGTACTACCCCGCGCGCATCCTCGACTATTTCAACTCCATGGGCGTCGTGGACATCGCCGATTTTGAAGGCCACACCTGCTACCACCTCAAGGGCATAAACAATTGGGGCAAACCAAACGAACATTTCTACGACACGAAAACCGGTCTGCTCATCGGCTATCGCTTCAACTCCGCCTGGCGCGGCGGTCCCGGGGACGAAAGCGTGGTCTTCAACGACTATAAGAGCTTCGACGGCTGGCTCATCCCCACTCGCGTCGATCACAAACAGCCGCAGCAAACCTTAACTGAGGAGATCGGCTCGATCACCTTCGACGATGTTCCCGACTCTCAATTCACCCTGCCCGATCCGGTTAAAGCGCTGCTGGCCAAACCTCACTAGGATCGCCGTCGGTTCAACCCAAAGCGGATGCCGAAAAAATCCCCTTAACTCATCCAGAATCTAGTAATACAATGTTTCGTTCGGGCATCGGCCAATGATGACTCCGCGCAAACCAAAGCAGCCCGTCTTCGACCCCGCGATGTTCCTCGCGCACATCGGGCGGGGCAGAAAAATCGTATCTTTCCCGAAGGGTAGGACAGTTTTCGCTCAGGGCGACTCGTGTGATGAGGTTTATTACATTCAATCGGGAAAAGTGAAACTGACAGTCGTCTCGAAAACCGGCAAAGAGGCCACCATCGCGATTCTGAGCGAGGGCGATTTCTTCGGCGAAGATAGTCTTGCCCGGCACCGTCTTCGCATGGCGACTGTCACTGCCGTGAGCGATTGTGAACTCATGCGTATTGAAAAGAGTGCCATGCTGCGCGTGCTTCACGCAGAACACACATTTTCAGATTTGTTCGTCGAGCATCTGTTATCGCGGAACATCCGCTATCAGGAAGACTTGATCGACCATATCTTCAATTCCAGCGAGAAGCGTCTGGCCCGCATTCTTCTTATATTCGCCGGCTTCGGAAAAGATGGCATCAGGGAAAAAACCGAGATTCCCAAAATCAGTCAGGAAACACTGGCCGAGATGGTCGGTACCACCCGTCCCCGGGTGAACGCCTTCATGAACAAGTTCAGGAAGCTGGGCTTCATCGACTACAACGGTGGACTAGAAGTCCACAGTTCCCTGCTCAATGTGGTTCTTCTTGAATAATCCGGCTTCCTCCTGTGATACGCTCCAGTCGAGGGTCCATACCTCTCCTCATTCAGGTCTCCTGAGCTAAGGCAGCCCATCTGAAGTCTTCCCTTCTTAGCCGGTTCAGGAGGCTCACATGCGCTCAAAAGCTTTGCTGCACGAAGCTCAGCAACTTAAAGACGTCAGCGGACGGCTGGAATTGCTGGCTGAAGACCACCCCACCGTCACCGACGCAATTCTCACCATCTGCGGAACCATCCGCAGCACCGCCACCATTCTGGAGGTGCTGGTAGCAACAAAACTGGATGGTGCCCAGCCTATCTGATCGGGTGTCTCCGATTGAACAGCGTCCCGCCAATCGGCAGCGTATATTTTTTCACAAATATCTTGCCAAAGGGGGTTCGCTCCTCGGTGACATCACCAAATCGTCAGTTGGTCCACAGCAGCGATAGGGTCACAAGAATTCTGACGGGCTGGAAGGAAATTTCTGCGTATTTGCGCCGGGGCGTGAGGACTGTGCAGAGATGGGAAGGTCTCGGACTTCCCGTTCGCCGTATCAAGGGCGCTCGGCCCAGTCCGGTGTTCGCTTTTGCTGGAGAGCTGGATGTTTGGGAACGATCTTTGCCAACGCCAATCCTGGATGTGATTGCCGGTCTAAACGCCAAAATTGGGTCGCTGGAGATTGAAATCGCTTCTCTGAACCAGCAGCTGATAGACGAGAAGCGGCGCAGTTTGGTCGAGAACTCGACAATACCGAGCTCAAGCCGGGAAGCGCCCGAAACCTGCTCCATTGCACTCCGCGGATACGGCCCCTTGCGGCAATGAAACTTGGACGACGCTCATCGGATCAGCAAAAGACAATTCGTGCCGGGAGCCATCGGCGACTGGGGTAACCGGAAAGGCAATTCAGGAATCGGTCCGCGCTTTTTTCAGCAGCGCGAAATTTTCAGCCAGGGAAGGAATTTGCCTGGGATGCGGTGCGGCCGCAGAATTCCAGCAAGCAACCATCTCGTTCTGGGGAAGCGACGAAATTATGGAAGTGACGCTGCCCGTCTGCAGTGAATGTGGCTCTTCCAAGGTTTCGGGGCAAACTCACGGCAATCGTGCCTGGCGCACCCAGTGAATATCCCAGACCGGTGAGATTAACGGAACTGGAGAACGACCCGCAGATGTCTGCCAGCGAAGACAACTCTTGGTTCGAAGTCTACAGAGCCGCAATGCTTGAGTTCGATCCTCAAAAGCTACCCGAACGCATTCTCGCAGCCAAAGAGGCAGTGCGATTAAGGCTCAAAGAGATCCAGGCTGACGTTGACCATCACGCGGAGCGGCAACGCATGGAAGACGCTTTGAGAGGTTTACGGGCCCTGGAGCGAGGAAAATGACGGGGGGTGGGCGCCCGTTCCCCAAACCATCAATATCCTTTGAAACAATTGGATTGACCTCGCCACGATTCCCTCAGCGCCTCAGCGACCACTGCTTCCAGTTAACGCCTGCTCCAAGTCCGCGATCAGATCCGCCGTATCTTCCAACCCAACATTCAGCCGCACAATGCGGTGTCCATAGCTCGGCCGGTTCGGACTTGACTGAAAATCATAAGCCGTCGCCAGGCTCGTCACCCCACCCCAGCTGTAGCCGATTTTGAACAGCTCCAGCGCATCCACAAACGCCTGCACCTGTTGCTTTGAAAATTTCTGGCCGAACACAATCGAAAATGTCCCCGCCGATCCCGTGAAGTCCCGCTTCCAGAATTCATGCCCCGGACACGACGGCAATGCCGGATGCAGCACCAGTTCGATCTCCGCTCGCTTCGCCAACCACTTCGCGATCTCCAGCGCCGACTCCTCGATCACCTTCAGTCGCACTGCCATGGTCTTCATTCCCCGCAGTGCCAGGCTGCAGTCATCCGGCGATGCCGGCGACCCAATCAATTGATGCGTGCTTCCTAATTGCTGATAAAGTTTCTCGTCGCGCACCGTAATGGCCCCGAGCAGCAGATCGCTGTGCCCAGCGACATACTTGGTCAGCGCCTGCATCGAGATGTCCACCCCATGCGCAAACGCGTCAAAAAACACTCCCGCCGACCAGGTGTTATCGAGCGCCACCAAGGCCCCGGCTCGGTGCGCTACTTCGACAATTGCCGGCACATCCTGCACTTCCATGGTGATCGACCCCGGGCTCTCGCACCAGATCAGCCGCGTATTCTCGCGAAACATGGGCTGTAATTCGGCAGCGGTCACCGTCGGCGGATAAAACGCGACCTCCACCCCAAACCGCTTCATTACCCGGCTCGACAGTTTGCGATTCGGCGTATAGACGCTCTCCGGCAGCAACATATGATCGCCCGCCTTCAAGAATGAAAAGTCGATCATCGAAATCGCGCCCTGCCCGCCCGGTGTAATCAGCGTGCGAAAGCCATTTTCCAACTCGCAAACTCGTCCAGCCAATTCCAGCACCGTCGGCGTGCCGTACAAACCGTAGGTGTACCCGGCTTCGTATTGGTTCCAGGTGTCATTCACCGACGCCGCGTCGCGAAACAGCACCGTCGATCCGCGATAGGTGGGCGTGGCCAGCGAGCGAAATCCTTCGGGCACCCGCGCATCGGAATGAATCAGCTTGGTCTTCCAGCTTTTCTTCGTCTTTGCCATAGAAGAAGTGTAATTGGGGTAGCGCGAGTTGCGCCCACCGGCCATTTCACGCCAACGACCCTTCGCTTATTACCTTCGACATCTTGCCGCATCCAAAGCGCAGCGGGAGGATGCCGTTATGAGCCCCAAGATTGTCTCTGCCCTGCTTTTTTCCCTCGCAACTTTCAAGCGTGCGACTCCGCCAGCTGCCCTGGCAGCGGCCGCCCTGCTGGTTTTGTCGATCTCAGCTTGCTGCCAGTCAGCCAAGCCCGCGCCGTTCGAGGTCCAGAATCCGCAAAAAAAGCAGTTCTTCCCTGCCGAAGCCGGACGGATTTACAACTCCGCCTGCGCGCTGGTTGCCCGCAGTATCCGCCCCGATAATCCGCCAGCGTTGCAGCCGCATTTTCGGCTGGTCCTGGGCGCCGATGACGATGAGTTTGTTCGCAATGGCTCGGTAAGCGAAATCCATCTGAAATCGTGGAACCCGGAAAAGTTCGCTGAAGGGGTGGTGGTCGTCGCTATTCGCGATGTCCTCCACGCCGACGATCTGGAGAAGATCGCCCACCAGTCGGTCATCCTGGCCGATTCAACCCTCGATGTCCGGGAAGTAACGGAACGGTAGCTCCCACCGGCTCTGAATCGTTGCCTGATCGTGAAGTTTCGCAAGTCAATCAATTTCGGGTGGGTAAGGACGGCCCCCACTCGGCTCACCCTTCGCCCTTTCCGCGACCCGCCGGAGCTCAAGATAACGACACCAACTTCGACGGGTCAGAAGCACAATGAACACCCATCCGGCGGGAATAAGTGGCAGACCGTACCACCAATCCGATTCGTGTTGGCGGCTGCGGTCCAGAACCCAGAAGATTCCGCCAATAACCGTCAGCACGCCGAGAATGGAATACTCAAGGGTAGCGCGAAGTTGAAGAATCGCGAAAAACGGCGCTTGGAACTGTGCCACAGTCTTGCCTTGGGCCTTGGCCAATCGGTCTCGTAAATGCAGCAGGAGCGCGGCAAGTCCGACAGCTACCACCAACCCCGCAAACCCTATCAAAAGGGACGTCAGCATCGTGGGTACGCCTATTCGGAGAACTAAGTATAGTGCAAGCGCCGCGAAGACCGCCGAAAACTGCGGCTTGCGTAACCTTTAATCCCCCACTTGGGCAACCCTTAGGCCTGGGTGTAGAATCTTTCCTCAGAGGTTAGCCTTATGCGCGAGGCTCTGTGCATCGTCGCCATCCTTGTTGCCTCTGTCCCGGGCATCAGCGCTCAAACTTCCTCAATCTCGCCACCTTCGAGCAAACAGCAACCAGCGGAAAGCCAATCGTCCGATCGCAACTGGCATTTGCGTCTCGGCACCGTCACTGCGGGTTATTTCCAAGGCCCCGGACTTTATCCCTATTACTATCCTTACTACTTGGCAGCCCCGTGGTACCCGTTTTGGGGTTGGTATTATCCCGCCTACGTTCCGAATTTCACCTACTCGTCCGGCAAAGGCGAAGTCAAGCTTGCCGCCCCAACCAAAGACGCCAAGGTCTTTGTCGACGGAGCCTACGCCGGCACCGCCGACCATTTAAAGAACATCTGGCTCGATCCCGGAGCTTACGATTTGGCCGTCGCCACGCCCGGCGCCGAGACCTTCCAGCAACGCATTTACGTGCTGAGCGGCAAGACCTTGAAAATTACCGCCAGCGCGGATCCCAACACACTCCAAAAGGAGCAGCCATGATTCATACAGCCGTGACTCATACAAGCATGATTCACACAAGCATGATTCGCACAAACATGATCCGCACACTTTGTGCCCTGTTTTGCCTCACCACCCTGCTTTTCGCCGGACCCAAAGGAACCGTGCCCCGCTCGAGTGCGTCGCGTTACAGCGCTCACGCCGAATCCAATGGCGTTGCCGTCGGTGCCCGGCTGCTCACCTCCGACGAAGCTCGCAAGGCCTTCACCTCAGACGTCAACCGCTGCTGCGTAGTCGTTGAAGTGGCGCTCTACCCCGGTAAAGACAAGCCGTCGGATGTCTCCGTCAACGACTTCGATCTCCAGGTCAAAGACTCCGACACCGCCGCCAAACCTTCCAGTCCTCAAGTGGTCGCGGCCAGCCTGCAGCAAAAAGCCCGCGATCAGCGCGACGTTGCGGTTTCACCCAACGTGGGCGTAGTCCGCAGCAGCCCCACTTATGATCCTGCCTACGGCCCGGTCGGGGGCGGCGTTGCCACCATGGCTGGAGTGAGCGTTGTACCCGGCCCTCGCGGCCGCGGACCGGGCGCGAGCGATCAGGACCGCTCTGCCATGGAAACCGAGTTGAGCGAAAAAGGCCTGCCCGAAGGATCGACCGCCGCGCCCGTCGCCGGCTATCTTTACTTTTCGCTGCCCCGCAGCAACAAGGCGGTCTATAGCCTGCAATACCTGCTGAACGGCGAAAAAATCTCGCTCACGCTGAATTGACGGGAATGAGTTCGATGCCGCCGCGACGAGGCGGCAGCTAGTTGTATTCCCGGCGCCCGCGGCTCACGCCGCCGGGAATCCAAACATCAGCCACGACTGATTGGCTACCCAATCCGGGTAGAGCGCCGTCATCTGGTCGAACAGTTCCTGGTCAGACTTTGCGGTTCTCTGCAGCCGGTCGAAGTCCTCGAGGTAGCGCTTGGTTTCCTGGATCGTCGACGGAGAATCGGGCGCGCCCGTCTTCTTGTGGCCGGCGACGACCATCGTCGGGTTCAGCGCAGCTAACCGGTCGAGCGCTGCGATCCAATTCTTTCGGCTCTCGGGCGTGGTGTCCCCGACGTACATGCGGCATTGGTTGTACACAACATCGCCGGCAACAATCAGGCCGATCGATGGAACGTAGAGAGATGTTGAATCGGGGCTATCGGTGCGGCCCTGCTCAATGATGCGCAGTTCGTTGCCTTCGAGTGTAAACGCGCCTTGCTCGTAGGGCTCAGGCTGAACCAACTTGGTTGGCACTTGCTCAGGAAACATCCGCTTTGCCAGGCGCTCCACGGTAGGAGTGAAAGACATCTGCATGGCGTTCAGCGTCTTGGGGGTTGCGATGGCGCGAGCGGCTGGAAAACGGTCGAGCAGAACGCTCAAACCGTAGAAGTGGTCGAAATGGGCGTGGGTTATATAGATGGTCTCCAGGTTGCGGTTGTGCAGAGCAATCCAATCTGCGAGGGCGTTGGCCTCGGCCACTGTTCCCATTGCGTCCACCAGCACCGCGTCATATTCGCCGAAGATTAATGTCGACGTAATCGGGTCAAAGCCCAGCGCTTCACCGAAGGCCTTCGGCCGCTCGCCGACCATCGCCTTTCCCGGGGCGGTAAAAACGTTCACACCGAGTGAGGCCTGCTTCGATCCATTTGTGCTGTTCATTTGGACTCCTTTCGATGTCAGAGCGAGCGACTGTTTAAGGCAAGTTTGGCGGAAGAGCAACGAGAAGCGATCGGTGAGACAGAGGTATCAAACGATACCCAAGCCTCCGCTGAAATGTACGCTCCGGGACTAGGCTAGGTCAATTCGCGGAACCGCAGGCAGTTCCATGGGCCTGGTTGACTGGCGGAGAGGGTGGGATTTGACCTTGAGGCGTTCACGCGGCGTCTGCGCCGCGTGCCGAAATCCTGATCCGCGCTCTTGCAGCGAAGGATCTTGTATCAAACACCCCAGCGAATTGGACTGGAAGCCACTCCTAGCGAATCGGACAAGAGCTTGCAACCTCGTCGGTAGGGTTAGCGATCAAAACAGTATCCAAGGTACAGGTACGCGACGAACAATCCAACCTTTCCGCCTGTTTGAATGCCCTGCTTGGAGACAATAACAAACGATATTCCCCGCGTTTGACTGTTCCGAGGTTGAACTTGCCATCAGCATCCGTTGAGAATCTCCCAACGCTCTCCTGCTTAGATTCCGAAACGAAGCGCCTGAGCTCTATCGGAGAGTTCTCGAAAGGTGCCTTCGTTTGATCGGTGATACGGCCCTGGAGGGTCGAATTCCTTGTCAGAACGAGATTAGCCCGCAACGGCTCAACAGAAGCGCAGTACTCCGGGCTCCCCGGTGAAAATCCAGCGTTCCGGCTCTGCCCAATTACTACGACCTGGCTGCGCAATGTGGCGATGGGCATCACGAACAGCGCCAAAGCTGCGACGAGCCGATATTTCATAAGGGAATCTGGCGGAGCGGACAGTCCGGTGCGAACTCGTCTCTTGGCAATTCCCTGCTAACAGGGAAATTTACAGGGAATTTGCGGAATTTTGGGTTCAAGAACCCGCTCCAGTCTCTCTAATCTGCTGATTCTACTGGGCGAATTTCCTGAATTCCCTAAAAACGGAACAGGGAATTATTTTTCACTATCAGGGAATCACTACGCGGTTTCAGGGAATCCGCGAAAAAGAACAGGCGGTGGGAAATGATACCCCGTCGGGCAAACGAAGGCTGTCGGTGGTGAATGATTGAAGAGAGGTGATATGCCGTCGAGTGTGCGCATTTCGGAGCGAAAAGCTAGCGCAAGAAGCAACTCCCGGACCTGATGGGTGAGGCTGGGACTAATCGTGAAAACGCCCACCGTCGGTTTTTAGAACGATGCTCGTGCTCACAAACTTCGTTTGTCGAGCCCAAACCCAGCGAAGGGTCGACAGGGGAACCACCTCATGCTAGCGATTACTCCCGATTCGTGTTAGGGACACGAAATCCCAGTTGCCGACGTTGTTCCTCCCAACTTAAAGAGAACCCCTTGGAGAGCCTCATGAAGGTGAGGTCGGGGGCTGGCGACCGTCCAAAATGGCGTCGACGATATCTGGTGCTAGTCGAGCACAACGAAATACCCGGCTAACGTACGTCTTCGTCAGCCCCGTGCGACGTGAGATTGATGCGGGACCATTCACCACGCCGTCAAGCATCCATTGATACCATTCGTGGGATCGCACCACCGCTTTCACCAAGGCGGGCTCGACTCGGTTGCGGGCCTCGATTCCGTTGCACGGCGGCACCACCAACCGCATTCCCAATCCACACCGTTTCAGCTCTGCATCCACCCGGAGACGAATTAGGCCTTCAGGGTCAGGATGGACTGGTTTGGGGACTGCGTCCTCCCCGGGAGCCACTTCCCTACCCAGGATCATCTCGCGGAGTTTGCGTCTGTGCACCACAAGCTCAATTGAGTCGTCGTGCAAAATAACGCGATGAACAATGGACGATAGCAATACGCGAACCTCGGAAGGCTGCATCGACTTCCATCGGCCAACCAGTCGCTCCGCCCCGCGCATAAGGCCCTGAATCGTCACAACACGGTCGTCTAGGCTCGCCAATTCATTCATGATGTCGTTCTTGGAGCCTAGAAAGCTATGCAGTCGATCGATCACACAACGCTCGGTATCCTCAGCAGGTACGCGAGCGCGTTCAATACGTTGATCCGGATCGGCCTGAATTCTTGCTTGCGAAACGTAGTATCGATATCGCTTTTTCTTCTTCATCACATGGAAGGGCGTGTAACGGATTCCGTGCTGGTCCTCTAATAGGCCGGTCAGCAGGCTCGGTGACTTGCCGTTCAGCCCTCGACGTTGACCGTTAATGTGGCGGGCGAGTTGGGTTTTCACTTTCTCCCACAGGTCGGCGGCCACGATGCCGTCGTGCAATCCCGGGTACCAGGTATCCTTGTGCCGTATGTCGCCTCGATATAAGCGATTCCGTAGAATGGCATAAAGCGCTCCTCGCGAGAATCGTTTCCCGCCGATTCGATTCCCGTCTCGTGTCACCCAGCTCTTACTTCTAGTCCCCTCTTCCTCCAGTCGTTGGCGTAGCTTCGCCACACATCCCAGTTCGAGATACAAACGATAGATGCGATTCACAACCTTGGCCTCCTCAGGGTCCGGAAGCAATTTCCTTCCCTCCAGCCGGTAACCGAGCGGCACCAGCCCTCCCATCCATATCCCTTTCCTTTTCGAGGCGGCGATCTTGTCCCGAATCCGCTCTCCGGTTACCTCGCGCTCAAACTGTGCAAATGACAACAAGACATTCAGCGTTAGCCTGCCCATGGAACATGTCGTGTTGAACTGCTGCGTAACCGAAACAAAGGACACGGCTTTCACGTCCAGTGCTTCAATGATTTTGGCAAAATCGGCCAAGCTGCGTGTCAGGCGATCGACCTTGTAGACGACGATTACTTCGATCTGGCCACGGCCCACATCTTCAAGAAGTCGCTTCAAGGCCGGCCGGTCCATGTTCGCACCGGTGTAACCGCCGTCATCGTACTGGGTAGCAATCACTTTCCAGCCTTCGTGTCTTTGGCTGATGATGTAGGCTTCGCAAGCTTCGCGCTGTGCATGCAGTGAGTTGAAGGATTGCTCAAGACCTTCTTCTGACGACTTGCGCGTATAAACCGCACAGCGAAGCGTCTTGATGGACGAGCTGATGCCTGTTTCCCGTTCTGCTTCCCTACCGGCTTGAAATTCCTTTGATCTTCGGATCTCCGGGGTCTCAGTCCAAAAAAGCGTGGGCCGGACCAGTGCGTGCCGGTGATGAGACTGGCGATTTCAGAGAGGCTCTCGTAACGATGGTCTTTGTACAGGAACCCGTTTTCGGCGACTTGGACAGTGTGGGTCTGGCCGCGCCATTCCCGGATGAGGCGTGTGCCTTGCTGGATGTGGTCGGAGGAAGGCGGCTGGCGGCGAGTATGGGTTAAGTCGGACGCCTGCTTCAGCCGTTGGCTAACATCGCGGGAACGGTTGCCGTTCCCGTTCTCGTTCTGCTGATCCCTATGAATAAGGATTGGGATCATGAGATCCCGGCGCAGAGAAGCTGCCGGAGGTTTTCCGAATGCTGTTTTCCATTCTTTTACGAGGGCAGCGGAATTGAGGGTCCTCAACCATTGCAAGCGTTCGTCAACCGAGCTGGGCATGTATTGTCTCCTGGAACAGCTATGAACATTGCCGCTCTGCTCCGGCGAACAGTCAAGTCCTTATGGAGACCGGCGAAGATCTAGCGATGGTCGCACGCTCAAAGTTCCCAGGTTCGGGGGGCACGGAAAACGGGGGCGCCGAAAAGCTCATGATGGCTCACCCACTGCCGTAGAAGCCATCGACCTCGATGCCCCATTCCTTCAGCAGCCATTCTGGAATGTAAAACTGATTTCGGTGACGTTCACACCAACTTCGAAGGCGGGGTGATTCGACGTACTCTCCCTGCCGCAACCCGAGCTTCTTGACGTGCATCTCGAACTCTGTGAGGGTGTCGGGAGATCGCACAGCAACAGGCTTTCCCCAATCTGGATTCCCGCGTCTCCGCCGCTGTTCGCTTTCGGACATGAGCGCCGCAATTCTACACCCCTCGGGTAACCGTTCCTAACTGCTCCAAGCCGGTGAGCAATGTGGAGATCCTTCGCGAATCAAAGGTTTTCGGAACAAACGGAGTGCGATGAACTAGCGCGGCTTCTGGCGAGAGCCATGGGCGATCCGTGTCTCTAGCCTGTCGAATCCTGCCTGCATAAGGAGAACGGCGCTCACTATCATGACTGGAAGGCCGACCTCTAGAAGATGGCTGATTAGGATTAAATTACGCTCGGCGCAGGCCAACAGTCCAATGCCGGCAGTAATAGCACAGTAATGGCACTCTGCGCACTGGACAAGATATGCAGATGGTCGTTTCTCTTGTTCGCCCCAATCGGAGTAATTGTGCGTGAAGCCTGGCGACGGTCTCAGCAAGAGGGAGTATGACCAAGCGCCGAAGTCACAGACTTAACTTTGCAACCGCCGCCTACAGGTCCCTCGATGCGATGGCTGAAGGTGGCAGGCGTGTGGGAGGTGGCAGGCATGTGGAAGGATACGATTAAAGCATCAGGCTCCCCAAATCGTGCTTAGCCTTCACATCCGGTTTCTAGCTCGCGGGGCTTTGGCAAGGATAACCGGGCTTGAACACTGCTTGATTTTAGGACATTGTATGGACGAATCGAGCAAACGTCGAAGTGTCTCCGCGGGGTGTGGCTTCGCCGCCGTCGATGAAGACTCTCTGCCAGAGTTCCAGGTTGAGCAGACGCCAAATGCGGGTGCTGTGGTCGCGATGTCCGGCTCGATGTTCGGCGAGCAGGGCACGGATTGCCTCATCTTTGAAGAGGCCCCGGGAACGAGCACGTTGCGACAGAAGAATCGACTCGATGTTGGGCAGTTCTGCTGCCAGCCAACTCGCCCATGGTGTGGGAAATCCCATTTTTCGACGATGGATAATGGAAGCGGGCAGAAGATCGGAAGCAGCAGCTTTGAGAATCGACTTTCCGGTAAGGCCGTTAATCGAATACGCTACGGGGATTTCGGCGGTGAATTCGACCAGTTTGTGATCAAGAAAAGGCACCCTGCTTTCAAGCGATGCAGCCATGCTCATCTGGTCTTGCTTCATGAGAAGTTCAACAAGGTACGTCTTGATGTCGACGTAGAGAAGTCGATGCAGCAGGTCTCCCGTCGATTTGTCCCAGTAGCGCAGAGGTCCGGCATAAGCGTCTCCTGTCGAGGATACCTGACCATTGAGCATCAGGGATTGGTCTTTGGCGGAGAATGCCGAGTAGAAGTTATCGAAGTAAAAAGATGACCACTCTCCGCCGTTGCGGGCTAAGAATGTGTGAGCCAGCTTACGATGAATTCCGGCGGGTAGGGGGCTGCGATCAATTCCCTTCCGTACCAGGCCGCGGATCAATGCTGGCGTGAGCGCACGATAAACCGAATCCATTTGAACGTTTCGGAGGGTCCAGGGATAGCGTGCATAACCGGCCAATGTCTCGTCGCTACCTTCGCCGGTAAGGACAACTTTGACAGACTCGCGGGCCAGCTTTGCGACGGAGTACAGCGAGACGCTCGAGGGCCAAGCGATTGGCTCATCCTCATACCAGATGAGCTGAGGAAGTACCTCGAAAAATCCTTCTCGCCCGATCCGAACTTCGTGGTGACTCGACCCGATATGCTCGGCAACCTGGCGCGCGCTCGGCAACTCACTGAAGGCGCTTTCAGCGTAGCCAACGGAAAAGGTTTCGATCTGACGCCCGGAAATCTTGGCAGTGAGTGCGGCAATGACACTCGAGTCGAGGCCTCCGCTAAGAAAGACACCCAAGGGAACATCGCTCATCAAGTGCGACGACACGGATTCTTCCAGCATTTCGCGGTATTTGCCAACGTAGAATGCCTTAGGTCGTGAGGTCCCGACATCTGCGATCGGCAGATCCCAATATTGATGGATCGCCAGGTTGTCGTCTTCCCCAAGTTTCAGCGTATGCCCCGGAAGCAGGTTATGAACACCAGAAAACATGGTTTCTGGTCCGGTGACATAGCCAAAAGCAAGATACTCGGCTAGGGTGCTTCGATTGAATGTCGGCTGAACGCCCGGGTAGGACAAAATTGACTTGATCTCTGAGGCAAACAGAAAAGTCCCATTGTTGTGCCAATAATAAAGAGGTTTGATTCCTAACCTGTCACGAGCAATGAATAACCGCCGAGCCAGTTTGTCCCAGATTGCAAAGGCAAACATGCCTCGGAGATGATTCACGCAATCGGTGCCATACTCTTCGTAGAGATGAAGAATGGTTTCAGTGTCGCTCCTGGTACGATAACGATGACCGCGCGCCTGAAGGTCGGCGCGCAGCTCGCGGTGGTTATAGATTTCGCCGTTGTAAACGAGCCAGAGATTCTCGTCTTCGTTGGCTATGGGTTGGCGACCAGTTTGAACGTCGACGATGCTGAGACGCCGCATGGCGAGACCGACGTTGCCTTCGACAAAAAAACCCTCGTCGTCAGGACCGCGATGCGCGATACGAGCGTTCATCGCTGTGAGGACTGCGGAATCGACTCGCGGGTCATTGTCGGTGTAATAAATGCCGCAGATTCCACACATGGCTAGTCGCAAGGCTCCTGCGAATCAGGGACAGTGCTGACGAACACTGAACCCGGGTAGATGGATGCCAGTTCGCTGGAATTCACAATGGCGGCGCGGCTCGCAGGGATGATTCGCATTCGCTGCGCATCGCAAACCACTTCACATCGGTCGATCGGGTTAGGCGAGGCTATGATCGCGCGGTCGTTGAAGCGAACGAAGGTGCCGTTGCAAAGGAACAGGCGCTGCAACGACTGATGGTCGGATGAACTCCAGTAGAGGAATTCAGCATCGCTGCTCCAGGGTCCGACACGCCAGTGGTTTTGGTTAGCAAAGAAGAGGAGATGTTCTTCACCGTCGATTTCGAAACGATAGGCTTTGACAGCATCCTCGGTGGAAAATTGCGACAATTTGTGTGCTGCCGGCTTTTTTCCGCAAGACAACGATATCAATGAGACAAATTCTGTGGGCAGAGCTGTAGCTGCACTGAAGAGCAGGGCATGGGCAGGCTCTTCGCACCCATAGGCGGGAGCGAAAGACGTGAGAACCACTTCCTGATGCCAGCCGCGATCAGCGGTTGTGATAATGCGCAAACCTGAACCATTTTCATCCACGAACGTGTCGTTTGAAGTTCGGTCCGGCATGAGCGCGGGCGCCAAATGGAACCGGAGATCGAGGCGGTGCTCGCTAAGACCCGAAACCACGTCGCGAATCAACCAGAAATTCGATTTCAGATGAAAAACAGAGCGGCGATGCACGACGCCGGAACGTTGATAACCATCGTGGCTTCCGACAAACAGGTCGAAATCTCGGCCGCTGATCCAGCGCTCAGTCTTGACCGTTGGAAGATGGGTCCACCCGAATTGACCGTTGGGGTCGGCCTGGTCTAATCCGTCGACTTGTAGTGTGTTGTGGGCGCTAGTACCGCGAAATGCGTCGCGCTCAGATTCCGCACCCAGATACGTGAACGTTCCTCTGTCGATTAGCAAGGGACGGCCGTTGGCGCTTAGAGTGACGCTCAGCGCGTCTGCATGCCCGTGCCCAGCCGAGAATGCGCCTTGCGCACCGGCATCGATCACCAACTGCGAACTGCTCTCGCGGTCCGACATGAAATAAAGACCACTGGATTCGAGAGCAGTTGAAGTGGAGTCGATTTTTCTTGTAGGCAGATGATCAAAGGTCGCAGCCGCTTGTGCACCCAGCAGCCATAAAGTCTCTTCGCAGAAATGGTCGGCGACCGATTTGAAGTCGCCTCGCTCGAACAAGACTGCGCCGGTTGCCAACGGATCGAGCAGATGTGCGGCACGATTACGGCGAGGATCAAATACGCGGCCACCATCATCATCCCCTAACTGCGGGACGGGGCCGGCACGGCCGAGAACGCAGAGAGCATCCAACATTTTTTCGATGACGCTGCTGAACTCTTCCGGAATGGGCAGTCCGTTGCGCAAAGCAAGAATGCGCGAGTGCAGAAAAAAGTCGAGAGCGTAGACATGATAGTAGGTCGACTTCTCGAAGTGGAGGCCATCAGGCTGAATCTGACGTACGGCTTCCTGCAAAACAATTTGCCAACCACGACGTTGCCATTTCGCTGCGCCAGGCAATTCCGGGCAGAGAGTACCGATGAAGAACAGCGCGACGGCTTCACCGAGCAGATGGGTGTTCGGCGAGAAGTAAGTGGAGAGATGATGCGCTATGAAACGGGCGTTCACGCGTAGCGCGCGCAACAACTCACCGCGAAAAGGGGCCGGCAGAACCGAGGTTCCCGCCAACAGGTAGTAAGCCCACAACCAGGACAAACTACGAAATGCGACTTCAAGGCTGCTCGCCCAGTTGATGCCGATTGGATATGGATTCTGTTTCTGCCAATCGCGCCATTGGTTGAGGAGTTCACCCACGAACCGTTGATCGCCGGTCAGTTGATACGCTTTCGCGAGCGTTACCCAATGCTGATGGCGATTCAACTCCCATGTAATTTTGTGGTCTCCGACTTGAGAGAAATCGAGATACGGAATCTTGAACCAGGGTCTGCGTGGTCCAGATTTGCGATGGACGGCGTCACAGTGCCAGTCGATGCGTTCGCCGTATTCAATATTGCGGTATCCGAGGAGGTCAAAGCGATGGCGGCAGATTTGTTCGGCCTGCGCGAGAATTTCATCTACCTGCTGCGGTAATTGTCGCCGCAGTTGAGAGCAAATCAGCGGGATTTCGTTGGAAGTGAAAAAGAAATTGGGCTGCGGCCCTGATCTTTCGTTTGTCGCAGCATCGAACCGCCGGCCGAGGTTGTAGGCGACCAAGTCAAGACGCGAGACGCTGTATTGCCGCACTCGATCAAGAATCTCTGCGGGCGGCGCCGAGATAAGTCGTTGCCAGCGATTTTTGCGTCTGGTATGCGTTGGCGAGGAGTGAGTCACTGGGCGGACTTCTCTGCGAGTAGCTCGGTGTACAGGGAATCGATGCCATCGACCAAGCGCTGCACGCTAAAGTTGCGACGAACATAGTTTTGCCCAGCGGCTGCCAAAGTGGCGCTCAGACCGGAATCACGCAACAAGCGCAACAGAGCGTTTGAAAGCGCGTTCGAATCTTCCGGCGGAATCAGCACACCAGTTACTCCATCGTTAATGACCTCGGTATTTCCGCCGACGCTGGTTGCAATCGTAGGAAGACCCGCGGCGAGGTATTCGAGAATTGCGTTGGGCAATCCTTCCGCGCATGAAGGAAGTACAGCTATATCGCATTCAGCCAGAATCGAAGGGACGTCGTTACTCCGGCCGACAAATGCGAAGCTTTTCTCAAGACGCACAGCTCGAACCTGCGACTCAAATCCACGGCGTCGTGCACCGTCGCCGACGAGAATAAATTTTGTATCGGGAAACTCCTTTAGTACAACCGCAGCGGCCTGGATGAGCCACGGATGTCCTTTCACGTCGCTGTGCATGTTCCCGACAAGGACGATCCGCTTACCTTTATCGCCGACGGGAAACACGCGGCTGGACCGCAGAGACGGATCGAACCCGTCCAAATCCACGCCATTATGCACAATGTGAACCTTTTGACTCGGAAGCTGGTCTCGGCTGACGAGTTGGTCGCGGATAGATTTTGCGTTCGTCAGAATGGCGTTCGATCTTCGCTGGATGTATCGAAGAATGTGACGGCGTTTGGTCTTGTACCACGGCAAATGGGAGAGATCGCGTTGGCTGGAGATAATTACCGATACTCCAGCGAGATGCGCCGCTGGAACTCCCATGAGGTTAGACCAAAGATCGTGGCAGTGAACAATGTCGAAGCGACCTCGCCTCAGTAACCACGCCAGGCGCAGAAGCTGGCGCATACCGCCGAGTGAATCAATGCCTCGTGACGGATAAAATTCGACGATGGGCAGAAATGAAGCCTCTGCCTCTTCTTTCAGTGGGCCTGTGGCGCGCAGGCATCCTAGAGTCACGTCGTATTTTGAGACTGGCAATCGAGTAGCCAACATCACAGCCTGACGCTCTGTACCACCGCTCTCCAGCGAATCGACAAGAAAGAAAACCTTCCGACGTTGGAGCAGGGCTGCCGAATGCTCGGATTGCCGGGCGCGAGGTTTCGCCAAAAATTCAATCGACATCGTATGCTAAATGTGAGTTCTTTAATCTTGCATTTCAAAGCGGTTTGAGCGTATAGCGTGCTAGTCTTGCACGTGCCGGACGCTAAAACAGTGAAGAATATAACTCGCTCATGAAGATTCTCTGGGTTAAGGCCGGCGGACTAATTCCTCCCGACAGCGGCGGCAAGATCCGAAGCTACAACTTGCTTCGTGAGCTAGCAAAAGAAAATTCAGTTACTTTTTTTTCTTTTTATGCTGCCGATCCGAACGATATACACCAGGAATTGAACAGCATCTTCCAGCAGGTCGTATGCGTTCTGCTTGATTTGCCGGCCGCCAAAAGCTTTGGCGACTTTTCCGGTTATGCCGTGAACCTGCTGACGCGGCAGCCTTACAACATTGCGAAATACTGCAGAAGACGGGTTCGCGATGAATTGTCGCGGTTGCTTCGGCATGAAACTTTCGACGTGATCATTTGTGATTTTCTCATGGCCGCCGGGGTAATTCCCTGGGAGATTTCAACGCCCAAAGTTTTATTTGCGCACAATGTGGAATCACAAATCTGGGAGCGCCATTACCAGGTCGCCCAAAACCCGCTCTGGAAAGCACTTTCGTGGCGAGAATGGCGCACCATGCATTCGGCGGAAAGAACATATTCGATTCTCGCAGATCATGTGCTCACGGTCTCTGAAGACGACAGCAAGTTCTTCCGCCAGTTTCTCGACGCGGGAAAAGTGAGCGTAATTCCCACTGGTGTCGATGTAGAGTATTTTCGGCCGAGCGAATCGTCGGAGACGCCAGATTCACTGGTTTTTACCGGGTCGATGGATTGGCTTCCAAATGAGGACGGCATCATTTACTTCGTCAAGGAAGTTCTGCCACTCGTGCGGCAACAGACTCCGAATGTTTCGCTCACGGTGGTTGGACGCAAGCCATCGCGAAGGTTGGCAGATCTTGCCGCCAGCGAGCGGAATGTACGTCTGACTGGATGGGTCGCGGACATACGACCTTTTCTATCGAGCGCGTCCGTCTGCGTGGTTCCGCTGCGGATTGGCAGCGGCACTCGATTGAAGATCTTTGAGGCGATGAGCATGGGGAAAGCGGTTATTTCGACGACGATCGGAGCGGAAGGCCTGCCGGTGCGTGACGGGGAGCACCTACTCATTGCCGACGATCCGAGCGCGTTTGCCAGCCGCGCTCTACAACTGCTTCGCAATCCGATGGAACGACAACGGCTGGGCAGCGCGGCACGAAAGCTGGTGAGCGACAAGTACAGCTGGGCACAGGCCACAAATGATCTCGCGCAAGTTCTATCCAGAGTTGCCGAGGAACACAGCCGATGAGAGTTCTCCTGCTCGGACCATATCCGCCGCCGCACGGAGGCGTGGAGACAAATCTTGTGGCCATTCGCAGCTTTCTCCTGCAGCGCGGAATATCGTGCGCCGTCATCAACATTACGCGACATCGAAAAACCGAGGGGGACGGAGTCTACTACCCGGCGGGAGCTTTCGAACTTCTTCGACTGCTGTTCCGGCTCGATTATGACGTTTTGCATCTTCATGTTGGTGGAATGCTAAGCCAGCGGGTCTTACGGTTGGCTCTGACATGCACCTCCGTTCCCCGCAAGAAGACCGTGTTTACGTTTCACTCTGGCGGTTATCCGTCAACTCCGAAAGCTCAGTTGACCGGTTCGCATTCTTTTGACGGATTCGTGCTCCGTCGTTTCGATCGTCTGATCGCGGTCAATCAGGAGATCGCCGATCTCTTTCTCAGACTAGGAGTGGCCCGCGAGCGCACCCGGATTATTGCGCCGCACGCTTTCTCTGGCGGGGAAGATTACATGGGAGAGCTTACCGAGCCCTTAGCTGGATTTATTGCGCGCCATCAACCTGTGCTCATTTCGGCGGGACAGCTTGAGCCGGAATACGATTTAAAGGTTCAAATTGAGGCGCTGGGCCAGTTGCTCCTGAACCAACCCAACGCAGGACTGGTACTTCTGGGCCGTGGCAGCCTCGAAGAGGAACTTCGTGGGTTCATTCAGGCCAAACCGTTCTCCCAACATATTCTGCTCGGTGGGGATGTTCCCCACGCGGTGACGATGCGCGCCATTTATCGATCTGACGCGATGCTGCGCACTACGTTGTATGATGGCGACGCAATTTCGGTGCGCGAAGCCCTTTATCTGGGAACTCCGGTCATTGCCACGGACAATGACATGCGTCCGAGTGGGGTTCGACTAGTCCCAATCTCTGATGTAAACGCTCTTTCGGTTGCGGTCAGCGAGACACTGGCTCTGTCTGCCGGCCGGCCACGCGAAACAGGGATCCCCGACGATACCAATCTGCAAGCGGTGCTGGATTTGTATCGCCAACTGGTTCCTGATCTCAACGATTCTGACGGGCAGCCGTGATGGCACTATCAATGAATGGCCTCAAGGCATCCTTCAATTGCGGAGAAATATTGAGCGCCTCCTGATATGCCGCCAAGGCCTCCTCTGGACGATTGATTCGTTGCAAAACATGCCCCAGTCGAGCATACCCTTCGTCGGTCGGCTCAAGTTCGATAGCTCGCGCATAGCTCTGCAGAGCATCGTTCAGGTTGCCTTCTTTTTCATACAGGATGCCCAGACAGATGTAGCTGTAGGGCTGACTTGGATCCGACTGCAGGGCATGCGCATAACTCTCATGAGCCTCTTGATATTTGCCCTGGTCAAAATAAATCCTTCCCTGATTTGTATAAACGAGGTTTCGCAGGCTGGCATGTCCGAATCGGCCGGCCATCGCGAGATTGGCCAAGGCTTCCTGAGTCTGGCCATGTTTGTACTGATCGATAGCGAGATCCATCAAGCTCAAAGCGTCGTGAGAGTTGATGTCCAGCGCCGCCTGAAAATGCTCGCGGGCGTCGTCTGGGCGCCCCAAGTGCAGAAGTGCTCCGCCGAGATTATGTTGGGCAACAAAGTTGTTGGTGGTGACCGCTACAGTGTGGCTCCATAGATCGTAATCGCTGTCCCAATACTTGAGCTGCTTCCGGGTGGTGAACGCGAGCACGAACAATACGATGATGGATGAGACCCACAGCAACCTCCCTCCAAGTTGTCGCGCCTCGGCCCAATCGCCAATGAGCCAAGCCAACATGATGAAAATCCCGATCGCCGGAATGTACGAATAGCGATCCGCCATGGCGGCGTCGCCGACCTGAACCAGGCCGATCGCAGGAATCAGCGTGCCCAAGAACCAGAACCATCCCACGGGCAGATAGCGCGCTTTGCGGAACCTGAAGACGATCAAGCTGACAGCCAGCAGCACGAGCAGCGCACCCATCCATTGCCAAGTGCGCAATGTCTCCCCCGGATGAGGATAGAGCGGTGCCAGATCAGTGGGCCAAACAATTTTCCAAAGATAGAGCGCGTAGGCAGTGATCGCGTTTTCAACGCGCACAGGGAGGGGAAAATCTGCAATGCTTCTCACGGCATTACTACCCTGCTGCGCTTCGATAGTGATGATAGCGCTGACAGCTGAGAGAAAGAGCAGTGGGAGCTTCTCCAGAATCAGCCTCAATGCTGGCCATTGCGGCAGGTTAAGAACTGATCTCTCCATGCCTTCCAGTCGGTTGAGCGGCCAATAGTCGAGTAGCAGCAACACAAAAGGCAATGTGACGAGCATGGGCTTGGCCATCAACCCCAGCGCTAGAAGAAGCGCCACACCAAGATATTGCCGTCGATCTGGCTTTTGCGCGTAACGCACATAGGCGGCGATTGCGGCAAAAAAGAAGAGTGTACTCAAGACATTTTTTCGCTCCGCGATCCATGCTACGGACTCGACGTTCAATGGATGCAAAGCAAACAGCGTCGCAACGAACAGACTCGGCCATTTGCGTCCTGTGATCCATCCAAGCAGAAGGAACAAAAGAACCGAATTGAAGGCGTGCAGCAGTACATTGACTGCGTGATGCCCGGCAGCATTTATCCCGAACAACTGACAGTCAAGCGCGTGCGAAAGCCATGTGACCGGATGCCAGTTGGCCTGCTCCGTTGATTTGAATGCCCAACGAATCGTACTCCAGGTTAGTCCGGCCTTGACATGCTTGTTGGCCGTAACGTAAATCGAGTCATCGAAGCCGAGAAACGGATGGGCAGTAGCAGGAAAGTACAGCACAACCGTTGCTGCTGCGAGCAGCAGACAGAGCACCCCTATCTGCGCCGTCGAAAAGGTAGCAGGCGCAATCGTCCCCGGATGCCGGAGAGCTTTGTGATTTCGCGATCGAGTCTTGCTTCGCGCCTGCGTGGTTGCGGCGTGGCGGGTCATTCTCTGGTCGGAACGGATTACTTCAAGCTCGTCGCGAGGCCATACGGTGCTCGCCGGTTGAGTCGAAGGATTTTGCAGCGTACGCGGCCGGAAGTTCATTCACTATAGAATCGGTCTTGGCTTCCAGAAAATTTCGATGCCAAAGTTCCAGTACTAACATTCGCCATAACAGACCCGATCGATTTCTTCTGCCTCGTAGGTGTTCGGAAAGCAACGTCCGAACGGCTCCGGGTCTGAAATATCCGCGCTGCAACGTCCGCGGCTCGAGCAAAACAGACAGAAAACTTTCTTTAAGATCGTTCTTGATCCAGTCCACCAATGGCATAGCGAAGCCTTGCTTGGGACGATGCAAAACTCTTGGAGGAACCCCGACCCGCTCGGCCAATTTCTTCAAAATGTATTTTTGCGCACCTTTGCGAAGCTTCCACTCGATGGGCAAGGCGGATACCCACTCCACAAACTCATGGTCGAGCATCGGCACTCTGACCTCAAGTGAGTTGGCCATACTCATGCGATCCACTTTGGTAAGGATGTCTCCCGTCAGATAGGTTTTGCTATCCAAATAGAGGATGCGGCTCAGCGCGTCACGCGCAGGAGCGTCTTTGTGGAAGCGCCGGAATTGCTGCAAAGGATCGGGAAGACTCTCAGCCAAGTGAATGAACTCTGCCGCAAATAACCCGCTCTCACGATGAAGAGCGGGAAAAATCGACATGTAATCAATGTACCGCTCGCCAGACGGCAAGGATCGATTCCAGACAAGATTTTTCCCGTACAGACCCGAGGGCATTCGATGATGCAAGTGGTCGCGATAGAAGCGTCCCATCCAACGCGGCAGATCCGTATTTTGCCGGTTCATCATGACCTGGTAACGTTCATATCCCGCAAACAATTCGTCGCCGCCATCTCCGGACAGCGCAACGGTCACGTGTTGATGCGCGATCCGGCATACGTGATAGGTTGGTATCATGGACGAATCGCCGAAGGGTTCCTCCAGATTCCGTGAGAGGGAATCTAATGTTTCTTCAATCTGGGGCTCGACTATCAGTTCGTGGTGTTCGGTTCCAAAGTGCTCCGATACCAGCCGAGCGTATGTCGACTCGTCAAAATTCTGCGCGCGAAAACCAATCGTGAAAGTCTTAACGGGCCGACTGCTGGCCTTCGCCATCAGGGCCACAACAAGCGACGAATCGACTCCGCCGCTCAGCAACCCGCCGAGCGGGACATCGCTGACTAGCCGGAGACGCACGGCTTCGGTCACCCGCTGCTCCAGTTCATCCAGGCATTCCTGTTCGGATTGTGGTGCTCGCGTGCCGTACGCAGGGAAATCCCAATACTGTCGAATATCGACGTGGTTGCCGGCGGATTCAAGCACGTGGCCGGCAGGAAGCTTTGAGATCCCGGTAAAGGCCGTGAACGGGTCTGGGATGTATCCAAAATAAAAGTACTGCAGCAGGCCTTCCGGGCTCACATTCTTAAGGTCCGGAGCCGCCGCAAGTATCGCTTTAACTTCTGAGCCGAACAGCAAGCGGCCATTGGAGAAAGCATAATACAAAGGCTTCTTGCCGAGTCGGTCCCTCACCAGCAGTAACTTACGACGGCGTTCATCATAAATGGCGATCGCGAACATTCCGCGGAGCTTCCGCACAAACTCCGCTCCCATTTCCTCATACAGATGAACGATGACTTCGGTGTCGCTGTGGTGGGTATAGAAATGATGGCCGCGGTGCTCGAGTTCTTCGCGCAGCACGGCAAAGTTATAGATCTCTCCGTTAAAGACCACCCAGACGGAGCCATCTTCATTATGGATCGGTTGGCGGCCACCAGCCACATCGATGATGCTCAACCTTCGCATACCAAGCCCAACGTTTCCACGAACACGCACGCCCTGATCGTCCGGCCCACGATGCACAATGGTCTGGCACATGCGATCGATTATGGAAGGATCGATCATCTCGCCAGGCTGGCCGATAATGCCAACTATGCCGCACATGGCTGGGCCTCCGTGCGGCAAACGAGTTCCACCACGAATTGAATCATTAACCCCATGCCGGCTTTCGTCTGGTGATGAAATTGATAAACGCGACGAGTGCCGCGGTGTTCAGAAACACAAAGGTGTGCGCCGCGTCTGCGGCACGGCTGACAATTCCCAGGCGGAGGCGAACCATCGCTAGCAAGCTCAAACCATATACTGCCAACTGCGCCGCCAAGGCCGTGCGATAAATTGTGCCATGCAATGCTGCCGAAGCGACCAACAGTCCGGCCAACGCAAAAGGAATCAGCAACCGGAAGAGTTTGTGGCTGATGAACTCAAAGCGCAGCGGGTTCTCGCGAGTCAGCAGCCACGGAGCTAGCTGAAGCAATTGATAATTGCCGGTAAGCGTTCTCACCTTACGCTTGAACTCACGATTGCGTCCGAGGTCAGGGCTATCCCACGCCTTGGCTCGCGCGTCAAACGAGACCCGTGCGCCCGATCGCGCTACCTGCATCGGGATGTACACATCATCGAGAATGGTGCCTGGCGGAGGTGCAACAAGCAGGCTCTTGCGGACGGCATAGAACGCGCCAGTTGCGCCGACAACCGATCCGGTTGCAGATTCAGCTTCGCGAATCTTCTTCTCGAAGCTCCAATACAATCCAGTTCCCTTGCCCGACTCACCCGAGATCGGATCACCGAGCATCAAGTCGCCGCTGACGCATCCGGCCGACGGTTCAGCGAAGCCCTCCATCAATAGTCGCACGGATTGTATTTCAAGCATCTGACGAGCGTCAGTAAGAACGATGATCTCTCCGTGCGCCAACTGTCGTGCGTCGTTCAAACCAGCGGCTTTGCCCTGTGCTATTGGCTTGATCAAGCTATCGACCCGTTGGGTTTTGCCATACTCATGCAGAATTACTTCGGTTCCATCAGTCGAGCCATCGGACACTACGATGATTTGTACGAGCTCGGGCGGATAATCCAGGTGAAGCAGGTTTTCCAATTTTCGCCGAAGAATTTCGGCCTCATTTCGAACCACCATCACAATGGAAATCTGCGGTGTGCACGACGACCGGGTCGGACGACGAGGACGCAGCGTGCGGCGAAGCCACAACCAAAGTGGAAAGCCAAAATACGTATATAAGATTATGGACAGCGAGGTCCAAAAAAGCCACTTCACTGCGCGCCCCGCCCAATAGTCACGATCTTGATTGTCTGGAAGATGATCAGCAGATCAAGTCCGATCGATGCATTCTTGATGTAATACAGATCGTATTGCAGTTTTTCTCTGGCATCTCCCAGCGTGTTGCCGTACTTGTATCTGACCTGGGCCCAGCCAGTGATGCCCGGGCGCACGGCGTGACGAACGGAGTAATAAGGAATTTCTTTGCTTAGCCATTCGACAAACTCAGGCCGCTCGGGCCGGGGGCCGACAAACGCCATGTCGCCTTTCAGCACGCACCACAATTGCGGAATTTCATCCAGCCGTGTAGTGCGCAGGATTCTGCCGATACGCGTGATTCGCGGATCATCGTTGTCAGCCCAGGTAGGACCGGTGTCCGCTTCTGCGTCTCGCCGCATGGTGCGGAACTTATAGCAATAGAATATTGCACCTTTTCGACCAACACGCTTTTGACGGTAAAGAACAGGCCCGCGCGAATCGATCTTGATCGCCAGAATCACGAATGGAATGAGCGGTGAGATCACCAGCAGCAAGAGGCCAGAAGCAATGATCGATAGCCCCCGGCGCAATAATATGAAACTGGCGCTAAAGCGAAATCCGTCAGCGAAAACCAGCCAGCTGGGGTAAAGCTGTTCCACTTCGATTCGGCCTGAGATTTTTTCGAGCCACGACGCGGCTTCCTCGACCTTTACTCCGCCCAGTCGAAGCTCAAGCAGTTCTTCGACCGGCAGTGCGCCCCTCCGGTCAGAAACAGCCACAATCACGCGATGTACATCCTGCGTTCTGATGACATCCATAAGGTGCGATGCCACTGAATCGCGCGTGATCGCGCCCTCGACATCACCGCTCCAACCTACGATCTCAATGCCAATTTCAGAGCGCGCGCGCAATCCGTTCACCAGGCGTTGGGCGCGGTCGCCTGCTCCGAGTACATATACTCTTTCGCGAAAATATGGCTGCTGGGCCAGCCAACCATACCCGAATCTCCACGTGAACAGCGCCAGGGTCAAGATGACCAGGCCGACAAACGCTGCGTTATTCCCCGGCAACAGGTGAGGAAATGCATAGCCGCCCGCCGCCAGTGCAAGTGCCAACACCGCGGGAACTAGCATAAGACGAAGATAAAATTCACCTTTTTCGCCAAAGTGCGTGGGATCGTAAAGATCGAACCAGTGCGAGAAAATCAGCACGATCAGGGTGATCGCGGCGATACGAAGATAACCGCCCTCATAGTTTAGAGCGACATATAAATCGTCGCGATGCTGGAGAGCCATCGCGGCCAGAAATGAGGCTAATATCACGCAAGATTCGCCAAGCAACAACACAAGTTGGCGAATCGGATAATAAACGTGAAAAAGACGAATCACTCGAACCTCAAGATTTTTACCAGTGGATTGTGTCTATAGCCGATCAGTTCTATTCGAGCCGGAACGGGTGCGGATGCCAGTCAATGCCGATCGAAGCCGTGTTCCGCGCGGAAGCCGAATTGCATGGAAGACCAGTTTGGCAAGTGGTGCTGTTGAACAAAAGATCATCAAACTGATAATTGAAGAACAGACTGAAGCTCGGCCCCATCTGCCGCTGTGCCGAGGCCCCGGCAAAAACATAGTGAAACGCCGTCGTCGAAGACGGCAGCACACCTGCGACCGCGCCCGGCAGAATCTGCTGATTATCGGAATAGCCAACACTGGTCGTGACTGTCCAACGCCGCGTCATGGGCCGCGACGCGGCAAAGCTTAAGATGTTGCTCGTAGCCCCGAGAAAATACCCTGACCCGTTGGTGTTATAGCGATCATATGAGAGCGACAGCGACGTCCGGGTGAAAACGTACCGAAATGCCGCGCGAGCCGTGGCTGTGATTCTGTAATTGGAGCCACCATATTGAGCTGCGTTGTTGATGATCGTCGCTTGCGGTCCGGCACCCAAACTCAATTGCATGTGCGGTGAAAAATGGCGTTCGTAAAGAAAGCTCACCAGTTGAGTGCTGAATGAGCTTCCCGCGATATTCGGATACTGGAAATCCTGGTAGGCATAGAACACCGCCAGCTGAGTCTTTGGCGTGAGTTGATGGTCGTAACCAACCTGGGCCGTGATCTGATTGCTGTCAATCAGGCCAATGCTGTCCTTGGTGAAATGCATGATTCCGTAACCAAAAGTGGCCGTGAGCGCTGACCGCGAAGACAACCCCTGGCTCACCTCGACCAGGGCATTGTTATTGATGCGCGGGGTTTGTCCCAAGGCGCCGAAGTCCACCAAGCTGAAAAGACCGCCGAGGCCTGCCCCCAAAACACCACTCGTCGGCCCAATCGAGCCGAGGCCGAGCGCTGTCGTCCCGGTATCGCCAAAAGCTCCATATCCGAAGTTTCCTTCGGGCAAGTAGCTGAATTGATCACGAAACATTAGTTGCCCGCGTCTCCAGAGAAATTTCTGTTCGCCATCCACCTGCTGCACCTGACTCAACGTTGGTTGATAACTCGGGTAGTAAACGATTCCCCCGACATAATCGAAAGCCGAAAAAGTATTTCGACCAAACTTCTGCAGCATCACGCTGCCTGCCGCGCGGGTTTCACCATCCAGCGAGGATCCGCCGGGGGTTTGCCCCACGTTGGAGTCGACTCCCTCGCTGACGTGTCCTCCAAACACAGCGAAACTGCGGGAGAGGAACGACGATCCTAACGGAGCCTGATCCAGTCCGGTGATTGGAGGATCCTCGGCAGTCAAAGCTGCCGATGGCGGAACTGACTCCTGCACCGCACCGTCAGAGGGATTTTGCGCCCAGACGCAACCAACGCCCAGACACATAATCACGATCGCCAACGTAGATATCTTTTCTCCCATGCTGGCCTCACGGAACAACAATCGTGTCACCCACCTTGAGCGGAATGTTCTGATCCGTCGTCTTGCCTTTGATCAACTTCTTGTAGTTCACGGGAATCTTCGTCTCCTTGCCGTTCTCGACCCGCAGCACATAGATACCTTTGGTGTTGGCGAACTGCGTGAAACCAACCTCCGAGAGCGCCTGCAGAACGGTCATGTCGGGCAACAACTGCAAAGCGCCGTTGTGCTGGACTTCGCCGACAACGTAGATTCGCTGGCTATTGACTTCCTTCACTACAACGGTGACGCGAGGGTCCGCTACGAACTTTTTGAGTTTCGCTGTAATGTCGGCCGAGAGTTGCGTTGGGGTCAGTCCGGCCGCGTGCACATCGTTTAACAAAGGCAAAGAGATGTTCCCATCTGGACGCACCGGAACCGTGTTGGTCAGTTCCTGCTCCTTCCACACCGAAACCAGCAGCACATCGTTTGCGCCGATGACGTAACTGGGCCCGACAGCCGACGGCGGGAGCGTGTCCGCCTGCTTCATAGAAGTGTCCGCAGGTTTGTTGTTTGTGGTGGCCGTTTGTGCCCAAGCTCCTGCTCCCGCCAGGTAAAGACAAGCGACGATAAGCATTCTGAAAGTGCTCTTCATTCTGTTCGTTCTCCGATCTTCCTGTGACACTGCCGCTTTATGATTTTCTAATTGAAACGGGACTCGCACCGAGCTCACTGGCCGGCAGATTCCGCGGCCACAGTGTTAATAGCCGATGCAAGTGTTTCCCTGAGGTTAGGTGAGATCTTCAGCGCCTCCTGGTAGGCTTCCAGCGCTTCTTTCGGACGATTTGCCAGCTGCAGTGTCTCGCCCAGCCGCCGATAGGCCTGATCAGTGGGATTGAGTTCAATCGCTCGTGAATACTCCTGAATTGCCTCGTCCAGCCTGCCTTGCTTTTCGAGAACTCTTCCCAGTCCGAAATGTGCATTTGGTTGATCGGGATTGAAACGCAGCGAGTGGTTGAAACTCGCCAGTGCCTTTTCGTCGTCGCCCATGTCGTTGTACACCATCCCCAGAGCCGCATACGTTGCCGATAGAGGCATGGGCTCCCGCGACAAGTGAGTCATCATGGTGAACTGCGAGAGCGCCTCCGGCAGATGTCCGTGACCGTAAAGGTAGACGCCCACCGCAAACTGACTGTACATGTCGTGGGGATTGAGCTCCGACTCCGCCTTGAAATGCTCGTACGCCTCATCCACTCTTCCCATCGCGCTCAGAGCGGAAGCGAAATTTCGATGCGCAAGCAAATTGTCTTTGGTCACGGCGAGGGTGTGCTTCCAGACTTCATAACTGCTCGACCAATAACGCAATTGAATGTGGGTCGTGAAAGCCAGCGCTATGACGGCGACAGCGGCCGGAGCAGTCTGCCACGCAGGATTCAATTTGAATCGTTCCGCCAGATCCGCCAGACCCCACACGATCATGATGAAGAGACCGATCAGCGGCAAATACGCATATCGGTCTGCCATGGCCGCATCGCCCACTTGGACAAGGCCGATGACGGGAACCAGCGTTCCCAGAAACCACAGCCATCCGGTCACCAGATAACGCTTGCTGCGGAAAAAATAAGCGAACGCGCTGACTCCAATTAGCAAGAGCGCCGCCAGAATCAGTTGCCAACCCTTCACCGTGTCACCCGGATGCGGGTAGAAGAGCGCTAGCCTGGCCGGCCACAGCATTTTGCCGATGTACGTCACGTATGCAACCAGCGCGTTTTCCAGCCGCACACCCAGCGAAATCTTCATCGTCGACCGCATCGCCCCACCCGACTGCTGCGCTCCCAGCGTAAGGATCGCGCTGGCAGCCGAGAGCATGAGCAATGGAATTTTCTCTGCGACCAACCGCCATTGACATCCCCGGTTCGGTCGGCCGCTTTCCATTCTCTCCAGCGGCCAATAATCCATAAGCAAAAGCACAAACGGCAAAGTGATGACCATCGGTTTTGACATCAGGCCCATTGAAAACAAAACCGCGACCAGCAGATATCGCTTCCAGCCTGGTTTGCGTGCATACCATCCATACGCGCCGATCGTTACCAACAGGAAAAACATGCTCAGCAAACTTTTCCGCTCAGCCACCCACGCAACCGATTCGACATTCAGCGGATGCAGCGCGAACAGCGCCGCCACGAGCAAGCTAGGCCCGAACCGGCCGGTCACAATCAGCAACAACTGAAACAGCAAAACAACATTCAACACGTGAATGAACAGATTCGTTGCGTGATGCCATCCGGCGCGGTCACCAAACAACTGATAATCAACCGCGTGCGAGAACCATGTCACTGGATGCCAGTTGGCGGCATCGTAAGAAGTGACCGCCCATTCCGCAGTGTCCCAACTGACGCCCGCCTGTACATGCGGATTCTGCGTAACGTAAAAGTCGTCGTCATAATTGATGAACGGATAATGAAACACAGGGCTGTAAAGCACCATGCATGCTGCGAACAGCAAAAGACAAGCAACAACGTTTTGCTTCCTCTCTAACGCACCGACGCCTGGGAAACTCCGCGCTGCCGGCCAGGGCGCGTTTTCTTTCCGCGATGATTTCGGCGCGCGCTTACGATTGCTCATTGGATTGGTTTAGGTTCTGGTCGATGCCTGAAAAGGTCGTTTAAGGATGGAAGAAGTTAATCTCTCACTTTAACAACACAATGAAAACGTCAGATCGGCAATTGCTTCCGATCGTGCAAGTATAGCTGCCCTTGGTGGAACCCAGCGTCCCCTCCCAATCGGAACACCAGGCAAAGAATTTGCCATCCCGCGAAACCGATCCAATGGCGTTTGCGCCCGAAAAGAACGGCGTATTGCCGGTGGCGAAAGTGTGAGCAAAACGATACACCTTACCCGAACCATTGGTCGAGAAACCGTCGATCTCGTTGTCCCACGCATAGGCAACCGGAACCCCAGTACTCGACGAACTTAAATACGGGTTGTCGTCAGACGGTGTCGCGTTTTGCCATGACTGATGGTTGTCCCACGGGATATGGTTCGGTGGACCCTGTGTCCAAATCTCCGTCTGATTACTGACGCTGGCCAAAGGGCGAATGAGTTGGCTCTGCTGCTTCGGCGTCGTCGGACTGTTGATGAAATACTTATAACCTACCGCCGAGTGTCCCAGGCAATTTGATGCCGTAGTACAGGCGAGCACAGTGCTGGTGCCAATCTCCCAAAAATAGTTCTGCACTCCTGCCACACAATTGGTGATGCAATTCTGAAATCCGATCTTCACCCAATTGCCGTCTAGAGACAAACGCGAATTGTGGATATAGAAGCGGTCGAAAATGCTGATGTTTCCCAGCGTTCCCCATTGGCCTCCAACCTCCCCGGTTTGCGTGTTCAGCCAGCGGCAACCGTTCGTGCGATTCCAAACCACCACCCACACGCCGGTTCCCTGCCCTCCAGTCAGGCTGAACGCGGTTGAGAAAGTCTGATCATCATGGCTTACGGTCACATCTGTGACCCAGTGGGTGGCACCGGCGGACGCCGGAACGCAGTTCGCATTGCTCGAAAAATTGTAAAGCGTCTCCGGCGTCGGTGGCACGGATTGGTTGCCGAAATCATACGACTTAAGCACTGGAGTGCCGGCCTGATAGCTTCCCGTTTCTACGTCGTACATGATGTTTTTCGGCTGGAAGCTCCACTCCCCACTCGATGCGGCCGCGAGGATTCGCATGCCGTTGGTTGCCGGAAACTTCGCCGTGTACATGCGCGTTGCTTGCATGGTCGACGGATCGTAAATAAAAGGGATGATCCCACCGCCGGCATCACAAAGGAAGAACCTCGTGCTATCGGCATTCATGAAGTTGATCTCGGCGCTGCCTCCGCAATCTATGGCGAAATTGTCGTTGCGGCCGCCAGAGCCTTCGGTCTTCCAATCTGTCACTCTCACAATGGGATTGCTAAAAGCAGAATCGGTGATGATCGTATTGGCTCCCGTCAGATTGCCAACGTTGGGCAACGGAGCCGGCAGCGGAACCGCGACCAAATCTGTCCGCGAGCAATAGATTGGCCCTCCGGTTCGGCACTGCTGCTGTTGGCCTACAGCTGCGGACGGTACGGAGGATTGAGAGGTTTCTCCCAAGGTCGGTCGCCAGCCTGGGAACAGCAAAATGCTGAACGGCATCAGGAAAAACCAGACGTAACCACGTCTATTGCGCATCACGGGTTTAGATCATCTTCTATTATTGTTGTCCGAAAACGTAGGCAGCTCCCTGCCCCGCATGATTGCTAATCGTAGCGCCGATCGCGCCAATTGCATAGGTGGTTCCCCCGATTGCCGTCGCGAACCCGAACTGATCGTTCTTGGCGCCATCGGCGGCCTTCAGCTTCGCGGCATACTTGGATGTCGTAGCCCAGCCACTGGCGGGCTTTTTGAAGACATACGCCGCACCTTGTGACTTAATGGAGCCGGTGCTGCTGAGGGGCGCGCCTACCAGTACCTCTGAACCACTGATCGAAACTGAAAAGCCTAGTTCGTCGCCGTTAGTGGGATCGTTCGCCGTCAGTTCGGCAGTTTCATTCGCGCTGCTCCATCCCTTTTCTGGTTCTACGAAAACATACGCTCCCCCCTGGCGTTGCGGGAAGGGATAGAGATCTGTGCCGGCAACCGCGGTGTTTCCGCTGATTGCAACAGAAGATCCCAGGTGTGCGCCGCCAAAACCGTTCGACGCCGTCAGTTCAGCCTGCTGAGACCATTCGTTGTCAGACAAAGTAAAGATGTAGGCCGCGCCCTGACCTCCGTTGGAGCCAATCTTCACCGTCGGTGCACCCGCGATGATGGTCTCGCCGGTCGTTCCAACTGACCAGCCGAAAGTGTCATAGGCATCGCCTGTGGAAGAAGAAAACTTGGCAGTCTGACTCCAAGTGCCATCGGACTTTACAAACACATAAGCGGCACCCTGCTCGTCATTCGAACCAATCGTAGCGTAGGGCGATCCCACGACAACAGTATCGCCGTTGATGGCGACCGAAGTACCGAAGCCATCATGTGATTGGCCATCGGATGCAGTCAGTTCAGCGGACTGCGTCTTGCTCTTCCAGCCGGTTGCAGGCTCAACGAAAATGTATGCCGCGCCGGGACCAAGGTTCGAGTCTGGCGCCCCCGCAACGATAATCGACCCGCTGATCGCCACTGAGTATCCCAGTTGTGTCGATGCGACCCCGTGCGCTACCGTCAGCTTCGCGGTCTGCGTCATGTTGGCCCACCCGCTGGAAGGCTTCTCGAACACATAGACTGCTCCCTGATCGGTCCCTCCGGAAAAGCCGGGAGCGCCCACAGCCACTGTCTTTCCGTTTCCACTGATGGCAACCGAGTAACCAACCACGTCGTTCGCTTTGCCGCCGGAAGTGGTCAGCTTGGCAAATTGCACGATAGGATCGATCGCGATCGGATAACGAGCGCCATCATCATCCACTCGCAAAAACAACTGATGATTATGCAAGTTAAGCTCGGCGTGCAGATTCCGTCCGTCAGCATCGCGTGCGAAGAGGCCACCGTATTGCAGTTGTGCGTGGCCGAGATTGTCCGAAAGGAGCAAGCCCGTCTTCTCCGCATCCAGAGTCGCATTTAGGTCACCGCCCAGCGAAAAAACCAGCGTGAGCGGACCCGACTTTGTCTTCTGAACACGCTGCCCCACCGTAAACCCCTGCTCCAGGCCCAGCGGACCATTGATGTACCACTCGGTCACCGCCCCGCGACGGTATTCCACACGATTCAACTGCGACGAAGGAGATACACCGCCCGCGTCGATCAACGTTTCGCCACGGCCAAAGCTTTTCAAAGCCATTCTCCACGAGTAATTGTCGCTTTGCAGCTTAACCCCGGACGATCCAAAACTCGCACAGAACTTCTGCTCTCGGTTTTCAGCCAGTAACCGGTCTCCAACCACCCGCAGATGGTAAGCCGGCTGCTCCCGGCCCACATCGGCCGAAATAGTCGATTGCGCTGAAAGCGGCAACTCCGTTTGCGTTCCGGTGCCCGTTCCGCCATACACGTAAGCTCCGGAAATCAGCAACATCATGGAGACAACAGCGAACCGTGCGATCATTGTTTTCATGGGACTTCTCCTTTAAATCTGAAGCGAGCAAACGACATTGCCTTCGCTGCTGCAGCGAACCATCTCATTTGCGTTGTGAACTTTGCTTTTGGGGAGCGTTAGAACCAGGTTGTGTTGAACCAAGAAAGGCTGGACAAAGAAGGGACAGAGGACCTAAATGGCCCCCTGTCCTCGATCACTGAATCAACAGGCTTCGTTACTTTCCGTTTCGCCTCAAGCCTTGCCCCGCTGGAACCGAAGACCACTGGTTCACCAGGTTGAAGGCGTTAACGCTGCCAATTCCGGTTGAGAAGTCCCAACCGGTATTGGTGCCGTATGCCGGGTTATATCCGCTCGCGCTATTCGACGCAGCCGGCGCGCACGTAGCCCCGGTTCCGCTGCCGGTGATCGTGCACAGCGGCAACCACTGATACCCACCAGGCGACGTCAGAGTCACCGAAGCTACCGGATCAGCCGCTGCCGTGCATACCGCGCCGGAACCACCACCACCGCTGATCGTGCAACTCGGCGTTGACGTGAAGCCGCTACCTGCAGCCGTGAGCTTGATTCCCGTGGCTGCAGTCGATGGAGTTGCGGCGCAGGTTGCTCCGGTTCCTCCACCACCGGATATTGTGCACGTCGGCGTGCTCGTATATCCGCTACCAGCAGCCGAGAGCGTCACCGAGCTTATCGCCGATCCCGTTCTCCGCGCCGTACATGTCGCGCCCGTCCCGCCCCCACCGCTGATTGCGCACGTCGGCGTCGAGGTGTACCCGCTGCCACCGTTCGTCAGCTGTAAAGATCCGATCGGATCAGCTGCCACCGTACAAGTCGCACCTGTTCCGCCGCCGCCCGAAATCGCGCACGTCGGCGTCGAATTGTAGCCACTGCCAGCCGTGGTAAGGGCCACTGCGGTCACAGCGCTGGGATTCGTGACGGTTACTGTGCAGGTGCCGCCAGAACCACCACCACCAGTAATGGTACAGGTGGTCCCACTACTGTAGCCGCTGCCGGCCGCGGTCAAAGCAATACTGGTGAGCGCCTCCGGATCAGCCGACATAACACCGTTCGTCCCCGAGGGCAAATAGCAATTGTTGTTCGTGCACGGTGAGTTCATGTCGCCGACAGTCACGTCATAGAACACACAGGAACTGGCTGGACCACCGCTAGCGCTCGAGTTGCATGCCGCATTGCCCGAATTGCCATACTCAGCGGATGCCAGCTCGTAGTAGACGTTGTTGGGGTTACCCCAACGTTCGCCTGTGTTTTCGTTTACCAGCGCCTGAATGCCCGCCATGATGGGAGAAGAGAACGACGTCCCGCCGCCTCCCGCCCACGTATCCGGGTCGCCGACGCACAGGGCGCCGCCATCAGCCGCCTCGGCTGTGTTCGACCAGCAGAAAACCAGGTAGTGTCCCCAGATGCCGTTGGAGGCAAACAGTGACACGTCCGGGATGTCCCGTACTCCGTCGCTCGGATTTCCAAACACCGACTGCCATGACGGCTTCTGGAAGCCCGCACACGTTCCGCTCACCGTTCGGCTTGTGGCAGCCGTTCCCGTCGCGCAACCGCTCGGTCCGCCGCTGCCGCCAAACACGGAAAGAAGAGTCGTTCCCACGCTACTCGCGTTGCAGAATCCGGTAGAGCCGTATGTCTGCGAGTAACCAAAGAACTCCGCAGTCAAAAGGCTTGCGCAGGTTCCATTCCACGGAATCTCCGGGATGTACGATTTGGCCGAACCGAAAAACACGTTGTTATACGGGTTCCAATATTGGTTGTAGTTGCCGAGGAAGCCATCTTCGTAATCTGTTCCGCCCACCGAAACGTTGTAAACCGACTCTCCCCAGCCTGTAACTGAAATGCCGTGGGTCGCGTCATTGGCGTTTCGGTCTTGTGCCGCCGCGTTCGCATCGCCGGACGAAACAAACATCGAAACCCCTTCGGCTGCCGCTTGCTGGAATGCCGAGTTGAACTGGGCGATCAGAGTGGTTCCCGACGAGATCTCCGACTCGCCATAGCTCATGCTGATCACCGCAGGAGGCGTGCCGCTCTCGTTGATCAGGTTCTGTAGCGCCAACAACCCGCCGAAGTTAAACCCGCTGCCAGCCACGCACGAAGCCAGCTGAATTGCCGCGTTCGGAGCCACCGCGCTCGCCCATTGCGCGTCAAGGATCGCTTCATCCTGGTCGCCGTTAATTCCCGGGTCGGTGCAATTGTTCGGCCCGGTTGGCGGCGCCGGATGGATCTGCACGAACGTTCCCTGCGTGTACTTCGCCAAACCAAAGGCGGTGCGGAAGGTATTCCAATCACCCGGGTAGTTGTATACGTCCGTGTCTTCAAGCACCACAATCGTCTGCCCCGACCCGTTGATTCCCTGGTTATAAAGCGGATTCAGGTTGTATATCGTCGCCAGGTCGCTGGGCACAAGGATGTACGGGAAATCGGATTCTCCGGTCGTGAACGCCTTGTGTTTCTGCCGGAACATCTTCTGTGGCGGAATGTCATGCAACGAAACAAATCCCACAATCACATCCGCCAAAGCCGCCGGGATCTTCGGATCGCTCATGTTCGCGACGTGCTTTTGGCCATTCACATCGACATAGTGAATCTCCGTGCCCAAAGCTTTATAGATTTGACCGGCCGTCGCCGAGACATCAATCACCATGTGGCTCGTGTACACCACGTTGACCTTGAAGCCGTACGATTGCAACCAACCCTTGATCGCCTCAATGTCTTCGTTGGCGACGCCGTATCTCTCACCCAGCTGCTGCGCCGTCAACCAGTTGTGATAGTTCGGCGATTTCGGATTCTGCTGCTCCGCCATGAATTTTTCCAGCGCGCTTTCCTGCTCCGGTGAGCGCTTCAGTTGCAGCAGGATGTGATCGAAACGGAGACTGTCCGGCACTCGCCCGCGATCATTCTTTGCAATGGCTTCAGGCCGCTTGTTGCCCATAATCGCGACCCGGTCACTCGTATCGATATGCCCGGTCACCAGCCGCGTGGCCGCCTGCGAAGCCCCTCTCAACATGCACACGCACACCAGAATGGCCAACACCGCCGGCGTCGCTTTCTTCGCGGCTGCGCCCAGTTTGCGGCGCCGCTTTATCGCACCGGCCAGCCCCAGCAGGCCCGTGCCAAACATCGCCAGCGTCGCCGGCTCCGGCGTCGCCGCGTCCGTCAGCGTCAGCTGTCCGATCGTCAGGCTGTCCGGTACTCCCCCGTCGCTGAACGTCACATACGCAATCACGCATCCCGCCGAGTACTGCGCTCCCGTGCATCCCGAAACCGTCAGCGAAAACGGATCCGATGCCCCATTGTCCGCCGCCAGCACCGTCTGCGCGATCTGCACCCCGTTGATGTTGTACGCCGTCACCGTCACTCCTATCGGCGACGTGTAGTACCCGCTGATCGAGTACACATAATTCCCCGCCAGCGCGCCCTGCCCCGTAAACGTCCCCGTCATGCTCATCGTCAGCGGGTCCGCCGGATCGTTGGTCAGCACGTTTGTACCGTTCGGCGGCAGCGGGTAGTCCATCCCTGGACCCAC
>DASVWZ010000323.1:0-10184 GCA_036392935.1 Terriglobales bacterium
GTCTGGGCGTTGGGGTAGTCGATCCAGGTAGCCTTGCCATTGCTCATCACATAGCCGTGCTGATAAGCGGCCTTTTCCTGAAAAACTCCGACCACTGTACCGGAATCGTTGATCCCGCCCACGGCGGTGGTCAACGCACTATGCACCCGAACCAGGCTGTAGGTCACATTGATTGTCGGGGCATGCGCGGCCACTCCAGCCACTACAAAACCCAATATCATCGCGGAGAGCAACAGAACCTTCGAAACCTTCATCGTCGTTCCTCTTTCCTTTGGGAGATTCGTCCGGGCAGAAACCTGCCATTCCAACCCGAACAAGCGGCACCCATTCTACACCCGGAATCGCTTGTCCAGTAAGGATTCCGTGGATGCATAGCCCGACGAGAACGCTCCCGCCACCGCTCGCCAAATTTCAATGAAAACCCGATAAAAAGTGATATATTCCCAACCGGGAGGCCCGTGGCGATGAGCTCACCCTATGGTTTGCAACTGAGCGAAGATTGTCTGCTCTGCAAATTCCGCAACAGCGATTTTTTCTGCAACCTCCCGAAAAATGCCTTGCAGGACATGGAAAAAATCAAATATGTGAGCGCCTTCCCGCCCGGAGCCGTCTTGTTTGTGGAAGGCCAATCGTCGCGCGGCGTCTATATCATCTGTTCCGGACGCATCAAGCTTTCGACTTCCACGCGCGACGGCAAGACGCTTATTCTGCACATCGCCAAGGCCGGCGAACTGCTCGGCCTGCATGCCACCGTCTCCGGCAGGCCTTACGATTTGACCGCCGAAACGTTGCAGCCTTGCCAGCTTGACTTCATCAAGCGCGACGATTTTCTGGAGTTCCTGCAAAGTCACGGCGATGCCTGCTTGAATGCTGCCAAAGCCCTTAGTGAGAATTGCCAAGACGCTTATGAGATGATCCGCTCGCTCGCGCTATCGCACTCGGTTTCGGAAAAAATGGCGCGGCTGCTGCTCGAGTGGGCGTCGACCGGAGAGAACGCCAAGGAAGGCATCCGGATCAAAATCTCGCTTACCCACGAAGAGATGGCGCAACTCATCGGCACCTCCCGCGAGACTGTCTCCCGCGTGCTGAGCGATTTCCGCCAGAAACAGCTTGCCCAGGTGCGCGGGTCGACGATCGTCATCCCCGACCGCACCGCGCTCGAGCGCATGATCGGGACGTAGGCCGTCAAAAACAAATCACCACAGAGGATCCCTCATAGGTTCAGGCCCATAACGGGACGCTGGCGCTTACTCTCAGTTTCATCCGGTTTCGCCCGAAACCCTTGGCCAGAGCCGGGTTTCAGCGATGCCCGCATCCGCTGGTAACCCTCGCATCGATTACGCATGAGACTTTACGCCTTCGCGTTTCGGGCATACGCTTGTGCGTGATGAAGCCTACGGCACTACTGATATCGCGCGATCTGGAGGCGCTGTTTCAGCTGCAATCGACGCTCGACGGCCTTGAGGTGGGGTGGCAGGTCTGCTACTCGCCGGAGGAGGCGCTGGATGCGGTTGTGCACACTGATTTTTCGCTGCTGGTCGTAGACTTCGAACTGCCGCACGCGTCGCAAGTGGCGCGCATGGCGCGGGTAGCCGCTCCGCATCGCAAAGTTGTAGCGGGAGCCGTGGTCAGCGGCCAGACGCCGATGACCACCGCGCTGCAGGCAGACCTGCAATTTGTGCTGCACAAGCCGCTCGATCCGGAAGAGGTCGAGCCATGCCTGCATGCGTACAAAAGATCGATGCGCAGCGAACGCCGAACCACGGCGCGTCCTGAGATGCGGGCGCTGGTGCAGCTTCAGCTTGAAGGGCGTGATCTGCCGGCGCTGGCTCGTGACGTGAGCGAACATGGTATCGCCCTGCAGGCGGTCGAACCGCTGCCGCGGACTCGCGACGTTCTGGTCCGCTTCCTGCTCCCCGGCACCAAGCACAAGGTGGAATCGCTGTGCGAAGTTATCTGGTCGGAGCAAGATGGCCGCGCAGGATTGTTCTTCTCTTCGCTGACACCACAATCACGTAAGCATCTGCGGCAGTGGCTGGCGCAGCATCATTCCAATCCGAAGAACGCCGTTCGCGTGCTGCTACCGCCGCTGCAGCGCTGGTTCACTCATAGCGCGTCGCGATGATCGGTTAGCTCGCCCCGTGCTCGCCGAAAACTTCTGCTGTGAATGCTTCGATCTCTGCACCGTGCCGCCAGGCGTCACGCGGCAGACCGGCCTTGTGACAAGTTTCACTGAGGAAAGTCTCGCGGTCCCAGCCGTGCTCAACCGGAACTTGGGGCAAAAGCAATCCGCGGCGGCCACGCCAACTGATCAATAGTCCGTGGCGGCCGATTTCTACGCACTCCGGACGGATGGGCTCGAGCGCGGAGAGAATGCTGAGGTTGGTTGTCAGATGCGGCAACTCGTCGGCTGTCACCGGCTGAAACCGCGAATCCTCGAACGCCGCTGACTGCGCAGTGTCTGCGACGGCCGTCCACAACGGCTGGGCTGCGATGACGTGGCCAACACATCCGCGCAAACGCCCGCGGGAATACAAGGTTGTAAAGACGGCCCGCCGCTCGGCGAGGTGTTGGTTGGGCGGAACGAGATCGACTTGCCGGCGCTCCAATGCCGCGGCGATGGAATCGTGCACCAGCTTGAGCAGCCACGCGCGTTCTTCGGGAGAATACTCGGCGGTTGTATCTATAGCTGTGCTTTGATTGGGAGGCGAATCTTCAGGTTGCCGCGACATCGCGTTTTCTCCTCCGGCTGAGGACGAACGCGCGCCGGCGCCGCTTCACCACTTGCCGGTCGATCTTCGACCAGAAGGCAATGAAGTAGTCGCCCGCTGAAATCAGCGAGACCAGCACCATGAACCAGATGGCAAACATCGCAATCCAGTGCACAGGAAAAATATAAGGGCCATAGATCGGCCACGACTTCCAGCGATGGTCGAGGATCACGGCCACCACCGCCACGATCTGCACCACCATCTTGAATTTGCCCAGCTCGCTGGCTTCAATGGCAAAACCTTCCGACGCGGCGATCGAACGCAGCCCGCTGACCAGAAACTCGCGGCCGATAATCACTACCGCAACCCACGGCGGCACCAGCGCGGGATTAAATTGCACCAGGCTGATGAAGGCCGCGGCAATCAAGAGCTTGTCGGCCAGCGGATCCAGCAGCACACCCATGGTGGTGATCTGGCCGCGTTTGCGTGCCAGATACCCGTCGATGCCATCCGTGACCGAAGCCGCGATAAACAACGCCGCGGCCAGCAACTCCTTGGTCCCATTGGCTTCGGGAAAACGGCTGGTAGAGAGAATCCAAATCAGCAGAGGGATACTGCAAATGCGGGTGAGCGTGATGGAGTTGGGCAGATTCACGGCACGCAGACGCCGTTCCGCCATTGCGGCACGACGGTTAAATTATCCTCCAGTTGCGGAGGGGAAAGCAATGAGAGTGTGGCGGGAGCGAAGCTGTTCGGGGCTAGCTGACCTTTAGCCCCATCGAATCGGCTAGCTTACGCTGATGCCGATCGAACGTATAGACGATATCGCAACCAAGTTCGACTGCCGCTGCCACGTGCACCAAATCCAGCGTCCGTGACCCGACACGCCGCGTCCATTGCTTTGAGAATTGACCGGCTCGCTCGAACACGAGTTCCGGAGTCGCGACCAACCGAAAAACCTTACTCGCAAGGTCCGTCTCGAAGCTCCTAAGCGCCGCGTCGGCATCCTGCCCCGAAATCTCCTTTCGGAAGACACGTAATTCAAGCGCGTTGAGAACTTCCAATTCGACGAATACGGTTACGATATGTTCGCCGGTGGAGTGTTCAATTACTTTCGCGGCGATTGAGGAGTTGACGTCTAATGTGTACAGAGAAACCAGGAAGCTGGTGTCGACATATATCTTCAATAGCGATCCCGTTCCTTCTCGATTAACTCCGCGCCGCTGACCCGCAACACCCGATCGCCGTAGATTTTTTTCAACCGACCCATAAAGTCGGGCATCTTTGCGGCCTGCGTGCCCTCTGGCACAAGTCGTGCGATCACCCGCCGCCTCTTAGTGATTTGGATTTCCTCGCCCTGTCGGAGCATGCGCTCAACCTTCTTGAATTCATAGCGCAAGTCACGAACTGAGGCTGTTTTCATGTGATACATTATAGCATCACATTAGACAAGCGGCAATAAGAAAGGCACCCTCCCTCGGGTGCCCAATTCGATCCAAAACGTTTCCGAACCTACGCGTCCGTTCCCGTCTTCCCCAACGATCCGAGCATGTTCTTCGCCATGTCGACCAGGTTTCCCGACGAAGGCGCCGCCACTTGCCCGTTCGGCGAGAGCTTGTCGATGATTCCCGGCAACAGCTCTGACAGGTGCGCGGTCGCCACATCCGGCGAGAGCCCCAACTTGCCGGCGAACTGCTTCACCACGTCACTGCCCAGAACATTCTGTATCTGCTCGGCTGTGACCGGAAGGTTCTGTCCGCTCCCAACCCAGGATGTGACCACCTCGCTCATTCCTTTGTCATGAAAGGCCTGAATCAGGCCACTCACACCGCCGGGATGGTTATTGATCATTTCAAGAACGCCGGCCACGGCCGGATTGGCTTCGCCCGAACCACCTGCAAACTTCTCTGTGATGCTATCGATGATCCCCATAAATCCTCCTTCAACTTTGGCTGGTTGTCTTTGGTTTTACTTCTGTTTCGCGATAATCATGTCCTTGATCTTGTCGTACGTCGCTTGCGGAATTACTTTTTTCTTCACCAGGTCGGTCTTCTTGGCGTAAGGCCGGCCATCGATGATTTTCTGCGAATAGACGGCCCCGATGCCCGGCAGCGCATCCAGTTGATCTTTGGTCGCGGTGTTGATGTCCACCAGATTTGTAGCCGAGGCCGTGGCCGGTTTCGACATGCTGCTTTGTCCGGCTGCCACAGCGCTCCCCAACGAAACTGCCAACACCAGCACCAGAACGCTTACGATGATATTCTTTTTCATTCCACTTCCTCCGTTGAATTTGAACCGCTAATCCTTTTCGGAAGCCTTGTAGCCCGCTGCTTTGGCGTCAGCTTCACTCATGAACTTGCCGCTCTTGGTCTTGCCGTACCAGCGTCCGCCCTTGTGGTAAACCCCGCTGTCGGTATTCACCCACACTTGTCCGCTGGATTTTGCCGCCGCGATCTGCGAGTCGCTGGCCGCGCCCGAGGATGCGGCTTCGCTGCTGGCCTTCTTCATTGACGGCGCGTTGGCCGCCGGTGCGTTGCTGCTGCTGGAAGATGCCGGCGTCATTGCCGGTGCGCTTTTACTTGCCGGAGCGGTACTGCTGCTCGATGCCGGAGCGGACATGGCGCTGCTCTTGGCCGCTGGGGCGGGCGCGCTCGCCGCTGGCGCAGAAGTGCTGGCTGCCGGCTCGGCCGCGGCGGACTTCTTGCTGCTCTTGCTCGATTTGCTGCCCGAAGCGGCGGATGACGACGAAGCCGCCATCGAATCGTCGGCTGCAGCAGCTTTTTTGCTCGACTTCTTGCCGCTGGCCGAGGCGCTGTCTGCGCTTGCATCCGCACCGGCGGTGCTGTCGCTCTTGCTTGATTTTTTCGATGATTTGGCAGAGGACGATGTGTCCGCCGAATCCGACGCTGACGCGCTCTTGCTGGATTTCTTGGATTTGGACGAAGAGGAACCGCTGTCGGACGCCGTCGATGAATCCCCGCTGCTCGATTTCTTCGATGACGACTTACTCGAAGACCCTGACGAAGACGACGAATCCGTCGTGCTGGCGTCATCCGATGACTTCTTTTTCTTTGATTTTGACTTGCTGGTGGTGTTGGATGTAGACGACTGGGTATCGCTGGTGGTTGACGAGCCAGTCTGCCCCACTGCCATTGAAGCCGCAAGACACAAACCTGCAAATAATGCCAACCACTTCAACTGCAATTTCCGCATACGTCCTCCTGGGATGAGTGATGTGCCCGCACTCACGAAACCTCCAAGTCGGCTGGTCCGAGCCACCAACCTGGTTTAGACATGTGTGGTTTTGTGGGCAAAAAAATTCTGGCAGCCATCATCCCACCAGAAACCGGCAACGTCAACCGGTGTTTGCGGGGCGGCGCACCTCTTCCCTACAGGAAAACCCTAAGGCAGTTATGACGCCATCAGGCGTAGATGCCGCGCTGACGAATGGTATAGGCCACACGATCGATCGCCAACATGTAAGCTGCGATGCGATTGTTGACCTTGTGCGTTTCCGAGTAGCGCACCACGTCATCGAAGGCCGTGTCCATAATGCGCTCCAGTTCTTCGTTGACTACGGATTCCTTCCAGAAGTAGCCCTGCCGGTCCTGCACCCATTCGAAGTAGGAGGTCGTCACCCCGCCGGCGTTGCAAAGAATGTCTGGAATGACGAAAACCTTCTTTTCTGCCAGGATTTCGTCGGCCGCGGCCGTGGTGGGCCCATTCGCGCCTTCGGCGAGAATACGGCACTTGACTCGGTCTGCGTTCTGGCTGGTGATCTGATTTTCAGTCGCCGCCGGAATCAGAATTTCGCACTCTGTCAGCAACAACTCCGCGGGATCAACTTTTTCCACGCCCGGAAATCCCTGGATGGTCCCGTTCTTCGCGCGATAATCCCAGACTCCCTGAAGATCGATCCCGTTCTTGTTGTAAATGGCGCCATCGACTTCGATAATGCCGATGATCTTGTATCCGGCATTGTGCATCAGCAGCGCCGCGTTCGAACCGACGTTGCCAAATCCCTGCACGATAACGCGGCAGCTCTCCTTCTGCAGGCCGAGTTTCTTGATGGCCTGATCGCAGGTCATCATGACGCCGCGGCCTGTGGCCTCCCGTCGTCCACGCGATCCGCCGATATTGATCGGCTTGCCCGTCACCACCGCGGTGACCGTCTGCCGCATGTGCATGGAGTACGTGTCCATGATCCACGCCATGGTCTGCTCGTTGGTATTCACGTCCGGCGCCGGTACGTCTTTTTCCGGCCCGATGAACTCGAACAGCTCGGCGGTATAGCGCCGCGTCATGCGCTCCAACTCGCCCATCGACATCTTGTGCGGGTTGCAGATAATCCCGCCTTTGGCGCCGCCGAACGGAATGTTCACCACCGCGCATTTCCAGGTCATCCAGCTGGCCAGCGCCCGCACTTCGTCCAGCGAAACATCTGGCGCGTAGCGGATCCCGCCCTTTGCCGGGCCGCGCGCGATCGAGTGCTGCACGCGATAACCCGTAAAGACCTCAAGTGTGCCGTTATCCATAGAAACTGGGATATGCACGATGATCTCGCGCGTAGGTTGGCGAAGCACCTTCCACAGTCCTTCGTCGAGATTCAGTTTGCGCGCGGCCAGATCGAAGCGGGCGGCTTGTGCCATCCATGGATTGATTTCCTGCTCGAGCGAAAGTGGCTTGGCGGTGGTGGTCATAAATGGTCTCCGATAAGTGCGTTTCTGTGGATTTATGTTGGCCTGAGTGCCCTTCGGCAACAGTATGGAAGTATATGCAGAGGCGGGGTAAGCAGGCAAGCGCGGGCGTCACATTTCAAGTGGCAGGTTTCGTAGTGGAACCAGTTTAGTCGCCGCTTGGGGGCTCGTTCGGCAGAGCCACGGCAGCCATCGCGCCTCTCGATGTAGCCACGACAGGTCCGGTCAACAAAGCTGTCAAGATCTGTTGCGCTCGCTCGCGCAGCCTCTGGGGCCAGTCCCGGCGCATGCAAGGCTTTTCCAGCACAGCAAAATAAACACCGCAAACCGCGACAATCGGGACTCCTACAAGCGCAAGCTGAACCGGCAAGTACAGCCAATACGAATGCCCGGCGCCTACGGGCTTAGTGACTCGTCCAACCGCCGAAATAACTTCATAATGGATCAGGTAGATCGAATAGCACATTCCGCCGATCATCACAATCCAGCGATTGGAGAATACCCGCCGGCCGATTGTCCCTTTGAACGCTGCACAATAAAGCAGCAGGATGGCGAACGGAAACAGCCACGCCGCGAACCAGTCGAACCTGAGCAAGGTTAAGAGCAAGGGCCAGCCCGCGAGTGCGGCCACATCCCAAGCCAGTCGCGGCTGCGGCGATTCTTGCCAATTGACCAGAAAAATATCCGCCAGCAGGAACCCGATCAGAAAGAACTGCAGATATGCCAAAATCGACAGCGACGCCCGCGCCGAACCGCTAATCCACAAGACCTGTGCGGTTTCGCTTGCCAGAATCAAAATAACGAAAACTGCCCGCCGCGCCCATCCCTGCCGTATCGCAAATAGCAATGTTAGCAACGGCACCAGTAGATAAAACTGCACTTCAATTTCCAGGGACCAGGCGATCCCATTTGGCGCACCATAGATCAGGCTGTGCGAGTAGGTTAACCCGGCCAAAAGGTGGGGCAGCAACCGCGCCGCGCTCTTGCCCTGAACCACGACCGTTAACAGAAACAAAAGTATGAGCGTTACCACATAGGGCGGCTCTAGCCGGGTCAATCGGCGCAAATAATAACTGCGCAAATTTACCGCCGACCCTCCCACTAGATGGTGCCCGGCGAAGGGCAGCGCCAGAATAAACCCGCTGATCACAAAGAAAAGTTCTACGCCGCGAAAGCCGACCAGCGCGGATTGCGCCAGCCAACTCGATTGCCCCAGCGATCCTGCGATTGGCCATTTGGCCACCAGGTAACCGTTCAAATGAAACAGAATAACCAGTCCAATCGCGGCGAATCGTAATCCGTCAATCTGCGGGATCAGCCGTCCCGTAGTGGTTACTCGTGAGAATCGCGTCAGCAGCCAATTGGAGATGGCCTTAGGATCAATCCTCGGCTGGATTGCCCGTTTGGCATCTCCTGCGATGGCAGTCGTCGTTCTCGCGGACATGATTTTGAGAAAATCCTGCCATCAGCCTACCCGTCCCCACAATTATCCTCGATAGCAGATCGGATTCCTCGGCAACCGCTACGGTCTTTCGTGTAAAGACGGCCAGAAAAAAATTTCATTTAATGTTGTCTCGCGCAAACTTTGCGAGTTATGCTTATCGACAATGACAAAGAAAAAGAAGTCTGTCCAAAAACGCGCCAGCGCGCGTCAGGACAAGCTCTGCAAAATACACGGCAGGCCGATCCGTCCAAGCTACTGGAAGGCCGGTCACCGCAACACGGGATGCACGGAATGCTATCGCACGCAAGAAGTGCCGCCCCCCAACAAACGCCGGTGCGAGGAACACGGGCTCCCGATTCTTCGGGCTCGCTGGTGGTCCGGGTACCGTAATAAGGGTTGCGTGCTGTGTTTCAAGGTGCCCCCGCCGAACAAGCGCCTTTGCGTGCGCCATGGCCATCCCATTTCGCCCAGCAGTTGGCGCAATGGACGCCATTCGACGGGATGCAGCTTGTGTCACAACAGCCGTCCGGGATACCGTGCGGCCAAAGCTCGCTATAACAAGCGCATGCGGCTAAAGGCTGCCCAGAAGAAAAAATCTGCGGCAGCTCGGGCAAAAGCCAAACGCAGCGCTTGATACGAGCGGCGTGACATTTGCAGTTTAAGGCTTGGGGTCATCACCGGGTCTGGAGTGAATCGCTCTCGGGTGCGGTTCTATCCACGCACGAAGAGGTACGTGTGTCTGAGTGTGCTCGGTTGGCCGACCAAATTCGGCGCGCGTTCCATGGTGACGCGTGGCACGGAGATCCCTTGCTCAAAATCCTGCACGACGTTACGGCGAAGCAGGCCGCCGCGCACCCAATCAAGGGCGCTCACAGCATCTGGGAACTGGTGCTGCACATCACTGCCTGGGACGACGCCATCATCCGCCGCACCCGCGGCAAAGCTTACACCTTCGAGGGTGAGAAAAATTTCCCCACCATCAGGGACACCAGCCCTGCAGCCTGGAAGAAAGCTCTGGCGAACCTCAAAGCCACCCATGCGGATCTGGTGAAGGAAGTCGAGGCCTTCCCTGACTCCCGCCTGTTCGAACAGGTGCCAGGAAAGAAAGCCAAGTATCACACCCACTTCTATTCGTTCAGCGGCATTGTTCAGCACGAGCTTTACCACGCCGGCCAGATCGCATTGCTGAAGAAATTCCGTTGATCGCGGCGCCTCCCTTCTGGCTTTCGTGACCCTCGCGGTTAAAATCAAAACCCCCTCTGTGGCTCCGTGCCTCCGTGCTTGAATGATTCGATATACTGCGGAACGAAACTTTAATGCACACCGTATTCT
>DASVWZ010000324.1:0-2368 GCA_036392935.1 Terriglobales bacterium
GCCAAGCGGAAGTTCCGAACGGTAATTCCCTAGGATGAGGAAGTCCCGCCTTTGTGGCGGGGGTTTTGTTCAGGCGCGGTTTCCTCACTCAACAAACCCAAGAAAGAGCCCCACCCTCAAAAAAACGCGAGTGGGGCACCCGAAGAAAAAATGCCTGGCGGAACTTTACTTTCCTAGCGCCCTCGTCGGTCTGCTGTAGGCGGGTAACCCTCTCCGAATAAACCACTTCTTTGCGGGTAAGTTTGTGAAAGTCAGTATCACCCTACGTATAAAGAAGAGTATGGCGTTGTATCCCTTATTTGTAGCTTGACAACCTATATTATCCATGATACGTATTCCCCTACGATGGCTTCCCTCATCGCCAAGCGCAAACGGCGCAAACTCTACTACTACATCGTGGAATCCGCCCGTGTCGACGGCAAGCCCCGCATCGTCCACCAAACTTATCTCGGCACCGTTGAGCGCATCGCCGCGCTGGTGCAAGACCGCGTCGCGCCGCTGCCTTTATCCGTCACCACCGTCGACCTCGGTCTGCCCGGGGCTCTTTGGCAGGCCGCCCAGCAGTCCGGAGTCTGGCAAGTGCTCGAATCGCTCTGGGAGAAGCCGCCGTCCGGCCCCTCCACGGCACACTATCTGCTGTTGGCCGCCATTCACCGCATCTGCCAGCCAGGACCGAAAACCGAAGTAGCCGATTGGTATCGCGACACCATTCTGTCTTCGCGCTGGGGTTTCCCGGCGGAGCGCTTCACCTCGCAGGAATTCTGGGATGCCTTTGATCGTATCCAGACCGGCAACAGCGGAGAAGCGGATGAACTCGAGCAGGTGCAGTCGCGCCTGCTGGCGATCTGGCAAGACCAGCAACTAATCAGTCACCGCCTACTGGCCTATGACACAACGAATTTCTACACTTGGGTCGCCAGCACCAACACACGCAACACCCTGGCGCAGCGCGGGCACAACAAGCAAGGTCGGCATAATTTGCGACAGGTGGGCTTGAGCTATGTGTTGGACGGACAAAACGGGCTCAGCCTCTGTCATCACGTCTATCCGGGGAACGTCGCCGATGCCGAAGAGTTTCCCATCGCCTTAGCGCGGATCGTGGCTTTGCTGGATCGGCACGGGATTGCTCGGGATGCGGTGACGCTGGTGGTGGATAAGGGATCGGCGGCGTTGGCCAATACCGTGGAGTTGCAGCAGGCGGGTGTGGGCTGGATCTCGGCCCTGCCCTGGAACCAGGCGCCAGAAGAATTCCGGGAGCGGCCGGTCGAGGAGTTGCCGGCGTTGAGTAGCCGCCAGCCCGGGGTGCGCGCCGCCGCCGAACGGATGGTCGTGCATGGCCAGGAATATTTGTGCGTGATGAAGTATTCAGCGCCGTTTGCCAGCGAGCAGTTGCACAGCCTGACTACCGCGCTCAGCAAGGCGCTACCAGCGATGCGCCGCTTGTCGGTCGAACTCGCCAAACCCGCAGCGCGGTTCCCCGAAGCGGGGATCCGCAACAAGATCGCCCGCTGGTTATCGGCGGCCTTTGTCGCCGACCTGGTGCGCTACCAACTGGAGCAGCACGATGGCCGCTGGCATTTGCAGTTCGATTTCGATACTGCCGCTTTCGAGCATTTGCTCGCGCATCGTTTGGGTCGCACCACGCTGCTGACCAACCGCATGGACTGGACCGCCGAACAAGTCGTCGAAGGTTACTCCGGACAGCAGCAGATCGAACGGGTGTTCCGCGGGCTGAAAGAAGGGGATTGGCTGGGATGGGGGCCGATGTATCACTGGACCGACCAAAAGATTCGCGTCCATGCCTTCTACTGCATGTTGGGTATCTCGTTGCTGCAGTACATCTACAAGAAAGCCCAGGCCGCTTGGGCGGGGCTATCGATGGAACAGTTGCTGGAGGAACTTGGTGAGATTCAACAGTTCGCCCTGCTCTACCCTCCCCAAAGTGAAAAGGGACCCAACCGGGTGGCTCTGGTTCTCTCGCAGCAAACTCTGGCTCAACAAAGCCTAGCAAAAGAGCTGGGCTTGGACGCGCTGCGGAGTACCTAACGAGGGCAATACACCCGCTGCTCTTTGAACTTCTTCCCAATCAGCGACTTACCTCTCTCTTTTTCAAATTCCGAGTAAACTACCGCTAGATTGAATCCGGAAAAATTGAGAAGGAAAAAGAAAGGGGATGACCGAGGCCATCCCCTTTGAAGTTAGGTTGTGCCGTGAACCCCGCGAGGGGATCACGGTCGTGAACTATTGCACCGTGTTGAGGACGCCAATGCCCCAAGTGCCGAGGTCAGCGTTCACTGGAGTGCCGACAGCGGTGAGAGCGCCGCTGGTTGCGATGCTGTAGACCTGCACGCCACCAGCAACCGGAGTG
>DASVWZ010000325.1:0-3161 GCA_036392935.1 Terriglobales bacterium
CGAAAAAATCTTCCGCCGATGAGATGATCGAAGTCCTTGCGACAAACCGGGTTGGCGCATTTGGCAATCATGGTGCGCTGCCCTTCACCGAGACAATGGAGTGATCACCGTTCGGCATAAGCGCTTGCCTTCGTCAGATTGTAATGACCACCGAACAAGGGAGCAGTGACCTGGGATACGGCAGACTGTGATGGTGGTCACATGCCTTCGAACTCTTGAACGCTGCGGCTAACCGCTTTGCAAGTGGCGCGTTGCTGCACTTCCCTGAAACCGTGACCAGCCGACGACGATGGCCGGCGATTTACGGCCTTGCTCGGGCCGCGCTCTTTCGGGCGTCAAGTGCTCACGTGGATCCGTTCTGCGGCTTTCGGCTTAATCTTCGGGCTCTTCTATCCTCTGCGCCGCATGGGCGTCCTTACCTAAGGCAAGAGCCGGATGCGGGAAATCCGCCTGTCCGGATCCGTGGAGGGGTTTGTGAGTAATCATGATCCCTACTCCGACTACCCGATGTTTCCGTTTTCGAATCGAGGATGGCTGTAGCAATAGGCCAAAGAGGGACCAAGATCCTAGGACTTAGAGATACCACGTCGAGAATTTAGCTGTCTGTCCTAAGGAGACACAGACTGCCCGGTGGCTGCACGCCCCCTTGCGCTCAGAAAAACACCAATAATTGCGATATGAGTTCTCGCGCCATTTTATGGCGGCGACCACCACTTTCCTAGGCGATTTGATCCCGTCAGGATGTGAGACGGCACAACATTGGTTAGAAAACCTGGTTTGCAAATGCGAGAAAATAAAGGAGTGGCGGAGAGGGTGGGATTCGAACCCACGGTACGGTTTCCCGTACGCTCGCTTTCGAGGCGAGTACTTTCAACCGCTCAGTCACCTCTCCGCGGTCGTGGCAATTCCCATCGTAGCAAGGGTTCTGGCTTCCAGCAATCCAGGTTTGCTTAGACAACGACGTGCCTTTTGGACGGCGATCTTGGCAGACTTCTAGGCAGGACGAAAAGCGAGCGGACACACTCGAGAGGCACGCATCCTGTGCCGGCGAGAGCTAGCCCGGATTTCTCATAATTAAATAGAAAAAGGCTGTTGCTTCATGGCATAACTCTTTTGTCTAGAAAGAAATCCTGCCAAGAAGGAGAACAGCCTTATGACCACAGAGTGTACCCAGTTTGTCTTCGAATTTCATCCCCAAAAGCGACGCGAGATTCGGGCGCAGTTTGACGGCGGAGCAATTACCAGCGACGGCGGTGGTTTGCTCCTGCGGGAGGTAGAGAAGCGCGTTGGGATCCTCCGTCAGTTTGCCGCCTGCTTCACGGATTATCGGAATCCGGATCTGATCGAACACCAGGTGGAGGAGATGGTGGCCCAGAGAGTCTATGGTCTGGCCCTGGGATACGAAGATCTGAACGATCACGAGGAGTTGCGGAACGATCCCTTGTTGGCGGTGTTGGTTGAGAAGGCGGATCCCCGCAGCCAAGTGTTAGCCGGAAAGAGCACCCTGAATCGGCTGGAACTGACCAAAGAGACGGTCAGTCAGAACGAGCGCTACAAAAAGATCGCACTGGATCACGGGGCCGTGGACCGCCTGCTGGTGGAAGTCTTCCTCCATGCCCACTGGGAGGCGCCGAAAGAAATCATCTTGGACCTAGACGCGACTGACGATCCGCTGCACGGGAAACAGGAAGGACATTTCTTCCATGGCTATTATGGGCACTATTGCTATCTACCGTTGTACATCTTCTGCGGAGAGTTCCTGCTGTGTGCGCGGTTGCGCTCGTCGAACATCGATGCGTCGGCGGGAAGTGTTGAGGAGCTGAAGCGCATCGTGGCACAGATTCGTTCCGCGTGGCCCCAGGTACGCATCGTGGTGCGCGGAGATTCTGGATTTTGTCGTGAGGAGCTGATGGCCTGGTGCGAAGCCACAGGCGTGGACTATCTGCTGGGACTGGCGAAAAACGAGCGTCTGAAGGCCGAGATCGCGCAGGAGAGGGGAGAGGCGAAAGCACAGTACCAAGAGACCGGACGCGCGGCCCGGTTATTCAAAGAGTTCGCCTACCAGACGCGGGAGAGTTGGAGCTGTGCGCGACGGGTGGTGGCCAAGGCCGAGCATCTGGAAAAAGGAGAGAACCCGCGATTCGTGGTGACCTCTCTGAAGGGAGAAAAATGGCCAGCGCAGGCCTTGTATGAAGAGCACTACTGTGGAAGAGGAGACATGGAGAATCGCATCAAGGAACAGTTGATGCTGTTTAGTGACCGCACCAGCACGCACTACCTGCGGAGCAATCAATTGCGACTGTACTTTTCCTCGATCGCCTACGTGTTGTTGCAGATGCTGCGGCGCCTGGGACTGGCGGGAACGGAGTTGGCCCAGGCCCAGTGTTCCACCATTCGGCTCAAGGTGCTGAAAATCGGCGCGCTGATCCGCATCACAGTGCGCAAGGTGTGGGTCTCGCTGTCCGGTGGGTACCCCTATGTCGCACTGTTCCGGCAAGTCTACGAAAAGCTGTGCGCTGTGCCGCTAAAGTGCTGAAAAAGAAAGATCCCGAACAACTTTTTTCTCGCTTATGTCAACCGGGGGTAAAGCGTGCCCCGAACAGCCTCGGAGAGAGAAAAAACTCTCACGCCAAGCGAAAACGAATCAGCTACACAACCTCAAATCGCGAAACTATCCCGCAACTCCCGATTCGAACAAAATACATTCCTCTTCTGCCAAGCTGTGAGAGATTACGGCTAGGCTCTGGAATCGGGATCCTAGGAGTGCCGACTTTGGGCGGGTTCTCCGAGGCCAAGGTAAATCCGAGGAAGCTCTCGCCGCCTTCTCTCGCGACCGCAGAACACCTAGGGAAAATGCCGGGCCTGTAGGATGCCTTTTCCCCTTACGGTCGCCTGTCAGCGGAACTGAAATCTTGTGGACTCCACAAGGCAATGAGAAAGACTCAGACCTCGTTTCCCTCTAGAACCACCCTGCTGGAGGGCTGTAGTCAAAGATGCGGGGCAACGAATCACTGAGCCGCAAAGGAAAGACTGAGCGGTGGCAGCGTCCCCGCCGCGTTCCCGTGCGACCGCAGGAACACATATTTGTTTGCCTCCCTCCTGTCGCCTTTGGGCCGCCGTTTTCGATCTAATAGGTAGAAGCCGCTGAGTCGTTCTACCAC
>DASVWZ010000326.1:0-9984 GCA_036392935.1 Terriglobales bacterium
GGCGGGAACGCTCCCGCTAACCTATTGATAATAAGAGATTAATAAAATGGGGGTGGGGGGGTACCCCCCCGACAAAATGGTCCTTTTGTCGCGTTTTCCTTTTCGACCGTGAAGGCAATGGCAGGCAGTGGACGGCCGCCGTTAGGGGGACTAAGTATAGAGGGGGAGGCTGCGGCAGCCGCGCGATCCGTAGAGGCGCCGCGACAGGCTGGCGGCTAGGCTTTCACCACTTTGCCGCTGCGCAGGCAGCTGGTGCAGACGCGCATGCGTTTGGCGCCGCCCTTCACTTTGGCGCGGACCGGCCGCAGATTCACATTCCAGCGCCGCCGCGACGTGTTGTGCGCGTGGCTGATCGTATTTCCCGTTTGCGGCTTTTTTCCGCAGATTTCACAAACTTGTGCCATGACCGTTCAGAAGACCTCAGAAGGTAAAGTGCAAACTTTTATTCTACCGGAATCCGGCCAATTTCGACAATCCGATGCCGACTCGACGACTCACTCGACCCGGCAAACCTTCACCGCCCGGTTTTCATACGGGCATCGCAACCCGGGCACTCCCGGCTGCTGCAACACCACCCAATTCACGCCATATTGCGTTTTTAATTTTTGAAAATCTTCGATGCCAAACTGCTTCCAATTCCGATGCGCCTGCATTTGCGCGACCCATTCATCCGCCATCGGAGGAAACATCGTCACCGCTCCGCCATCCGTCACATCGTCGGCGATCATGCTGCGCTCGGCGATGTCGCGAAAGCCGTTTTCATCTTCGCCTGAAACATGCATATATGTTGGATCTAGCGCGAAGATCGCGTTTTCTGGTGTGTTGTCGCGAATCCACTCGAACGCCTGCACCCACGCATTTCGCGGCTGCGTCCACGGCCATTCCACATGCGCACTCGCCGGAAACAGCGCGCGTTGTGCGTAAGTCATGCTTGCGCAAAGCGGCACAAATATCAGCAGCCAAAGCCACCAACGCTCTTTCACTACGAACTGCTGCAACAGGCAACCAGCAAACAACACCAGCAAGATATAAACCAGATGCAAATCGCGCATCGGCTGCAAGCGCGCCAGGCTTTCAAAGCGTGGAAGCGAAACAATCTGCGCCGCAACCAAAAAGACAACCTGATAAATCACCAGCGTCTTCGAAATCAGCTCGAAGTTGCGCATCTTGCGCGCGCGGCCAACTCGTGCAAACCACCAGAAGATCGCAATCGGCCCGATCGCGCCCAGCCATTCATACCACTGCCAGCGCGTGAGATAGAAATACGCATGAGTCGAAACCGCATCATGATATGCACTCGAAGGTTTGTCGAACAGTCCAAGCGGCAACACGAACAAAGCTGCGCGCGAAAGTTCAGTCGTCTCCGCCCAAACCAGCAACACGCAGAACGATGCCGCAAACACCGCCATAAGCGGATGAATCAGCGCCCCAAGAACCAGCAGAATTCCAGCCCAAACATATCGCCGATCCAGCACCCAAACAATCGCCAGCACTCCGATGAATGCAGTCACATTTCGCGGGTTCAAATACTGGTCCATGATGTACAACGCCGTTCCCGCTACAGGCAGAGTCAACAGCGCTGCAACCATCGCTACGCCCGCATATCGCGCAGCTTCGCGCTCAAAGCATTTTCCCGCCAGTTGCCAGCAAGCGAAAAGCAACAGAAAGATAGAAACCAACTGTCCGAAGAACAGCACATATGCCAAAGGCAAATGCGTCACTCGCACGGCTGCGGCAATCATCTGAGGAAAAAGCGTCAGGTGCGCGTGCGACTCAAAGAACTGTGCGTTGAAAGGGAACAACTGCGGATTCAGCAGCTTATCAACCGGCGGCAGATAAAGCGCCGCATCCTCCGCCCACGGATGATATCCGTGAACGAACAACGCGCCAATCGTCAGCAGCAGGAGAAAAAAAAACCTCTAACCCGCAAACCGCATCTCCTTAAGTATCGAAAAAGCCGCAGATTTCGCCATATCTGGAAGCAAGAATCAGGTAACATTGAATCTATCACGCATTTTTCACGGTCTAACGGGAATGCTCTTCGATCGCCGTGGATGGGTTTTATTCGCGCAGTCGGTCGGAAAACTGTCCGACTTTATCTCATAGCACGAAAGAAAGAGGTGTACTTAGTTGTGTGGCATCGCCGGATTTACCCATAAGCGCTGGGCGCCTGACGCCGACCGCATCGACCGCGCGACCGCCACGCTCACCCATCGCGGTCCCGATCAGCAGGGCGTCGTCCGCTCGAGCATTTGCTCAATGGGCGCGACACGCCTGAAGATCATTGATCTGGCCGGCGGAGATCAGCCGATTTTTTCTGGAGACGGCGATGTCGCCATCGTCTTCAACGGCGAAATCTATAACCATCAGGAACTGCGCCGCGAACTGGAATCCCTTGGCCATCGCTTCTACTCGCATTGCGACACCGAAACCGTTCTCCACGCGTTCCTCGAATGGGACACCGCCTGCTTCGCCCGTCTGCGCGGCATGTTCGCCATCGGCCTCTGGACCAAATCAACCAAGCGCCTTGTTCTCGCCCGTGATCGCATGGGCATCAAGCCGCTTTATTTTGCCCGCCGCGGTGAAGATCTATTTTTCGGCTCCGAGCTGAAAGCCATTCTGATTCATCCTGAAATTGAACGCCGATTGAGCCTTGACGGCCTCGATTGCTATCTCTCGCTGAATTACATTCCTTGCCCGTGGACACTAGTCGAAGGCGTTGAGAAACTCCCGCCCGGACAATGGCTGGAATGGCGCGACGGAAAAGTCACCACGCAAGCTTACTGGATGCTGCCCGACACGGCGCCCAACAAGAATCTAACCCTCGACTCTGCGACTGAGCAACTGGACACGCTTCTGCGCCAATCCATCCGCGAGCATCTGGTCTCCGACGTTCCCCTCGGCATGTGGCTGAGCGGCGGTATCGACTCGTCGACCATCCTGCATTATGCCGCCACCGAATCCAGCAAGCCGCTGAAGACGTTTTCCGTTTCCTTCCGTGGCCGCAGCTTCGACGAGACTTCCTACATCCGCGAAGTCGCCCAGCTCTACCACACCGACCATCACGAACTGGATCTCAACCCCGATGTCGACCTGCGCAGCGCCATCGAAGAATTCGCTTACTACTCCGACGAACCCTCCGCCGATGCCGGCGCGCTTCCTGTGTGGTTTCTTTCCAAACTCAGCAGGACCGAAACCACTGTCAGCTTGAGCGGTGAAGGCGCCGACGAGCTCTTCGGCGGCTATCTCACTTATCGCGCCAACCGCCTGGCTGCTCTCGCTCGCCGCGTTCCGCGCGGGTTGCGCAAGCTCACCCTGAACGCTCTTCGTCTCTGGCCCGTCTCCGACGACAAGATCAGCTTCGAATATCAGTTGAAGCGCTTTCTTTCCGGATCACTGCTCTCGCCCGAACGCGCCCACGCCTACTGGAACGGCACTTTTTCTGAAAAGCAAAAAGCCGCGCTCTTGCGCGCGCCGCTGCCATCTGCATTAGATGGCATCCTCAGCACCCTCCGTTCTCGCACCGCCAATAACGGAAATGATCTCGCTCCTTATCTCTGGTTCGATCAAACCTATTTCCTGCCCGACGACATTCTCAACAAAGCCGACCGCATGAGCATGGCCCACTCGCTTGAAGTCCGGCCGCCGTTCCTCGACCATCGCATTGTCGAATTCGCCGCCACATTGCCGGCGTCGCTCAAGATCCAGGGTTCGCGCCAGAAAGTCATTCTCAAAGAACTCATGCGCCGTCATCTGCCGGCGTCGGTTCTGCAGCGCAAGAAAGTCGGTTTCGACATTCCCGCGCACGACTGGCTGCGCGGCTGTCTGCGTCCGCTCATGATGGAAGTCCTGCTGCAAGGCGCATCCGAGCACTCCGCGCTCTTCCGCCGCGACGCCATCGAGTCTCACATTCACGATCACCTGGAGCGCCGCGCCAACATCGGTTATCACTTATGGGGTTTAATGGTTCTGTTTTTGTGGATGAAGAAGTGGAACATTCAGACCGCCGCTTCCCGCGAGTCAACCGCTTGGATACAGGAAAAAACTGGCACATATATTTAGGCGTCCTGCTTGTCGCCTGTGCAATCTACCTGGGTTGCATCGTTTCCCCACCTTCCTTAATGGACGACGTGGACGCTGTGCAAGCGCAGATCGCACGCAACATGCTGAACTCGGGCGACTGGGTCACGGCGCGTCTTGATGGAGTCATCTATCTTGAAAAAGCACCGCTGATTTACTGGGCCATCGCCATTGCCTACAAGATCTTTGGAGTCCACGATTGGGTGGCGCGAATTCCGATCGCGCTTTCCTGTATCGGCTTGGCGTGGCTAACCGCTGCGATGGGCGTTTGGGCTTTCGGCCGCAAGGTCGGCTTCTACGCCGGCCTCTGCATGTCAACTTGCATCGGCCTGTTCCTGTTCACGCGTATCTTAATTCCCGATGTCACGCTAACGCTCACCGTAGCGCTTGCCATGTGGGCGTTTCTCCGCGCGCTCGATGATGAAGAACCCCATCCCCGTTTCTGGGCCTTCGTGCTCGCCGCTAGCCTTGGCGTTGGCCTGCTGCTAAAGAGCCTGATCGGCATCGTCTTTCCCGTGGCCGCTGGCATAATTTATCTTGGCGTCACTCGCCAACTTCTCTCGGGGCAAGTTTGGCGGCGTCTGCGCCCGATAAGCGGTCTGGCAATCATCCTTCTCATTGCGGTGCCCTGGCATATTCTCGCTACCATCCGCAATCCTCCATACTTTGACTTCACCATGCACAGTGCTCGCGGTGAGTATCACGGATTCTTCTGGTTCTTCTTCATCAACGAGCAGCTCTTGCGCTTCCTGAATCTCCGCTATCCGCGCGACTACGACACGGTTCCGCGGCTTTACTTCTGGCTGTTTCATCTCATCTGGCTTTTTCCGTGGAGCGTCTACTTCCCAGCCATCGCCAAGTTGTCGTTCAAACCAATCGACCGCGCCGGACGCACCCGGCTTCTCGCACTCTGTTGGGTCGGCTTCATCATGGTCTTCTTCACCTTTTCGACTACGCAGGAGTATTACTCCATGCCCGCCTATCCCGCGTTGGCTCTGCTCATTGGCTGCGCCATCGCCGCAGGAGGCGCTTGGATCCAGCGCGGCACGCAGGCTCTCATCGCCGTTGCCGCCGCTGCCGGTCTGGTCACGCTGACGTTGTTTTTCCTGAGCCGAGGCTATCCCGTCTCCGGCGACATCTCCCAGGCCCTCGCTCCGCATCCCGGCGTCTACAAGCTTTCCCTCGGCCACATGGAGGACTTGACCCTCGCGTCGTTTGCTTACCTGCGAGCGCCGCTCATGGTCGCCGCCATTGCTTTTTGCGCCGGTGCGATTGCCGTCTGGAAATTCTCCGGCCAGAAAAAGTTCATCGCCGCGGCGCTTATGATGGTCGTATTCTTCCACGCCGCTCGCATGGCGATGGCTGTCTTCGATCCCTATATGTCTTCGCGCCCGCTCGCTGAGGCCATCATGAAATCGCCCGACGGGACCCTGATCATCGATCATCACTACTACACATTTTCGTCTGTCTTTTTTTACACCGGCCGCACCGCGCTGCTGCGCAACGGAATATTCAACAATCTGGTCTACGGCGCCTATGCTCCCGGCCGTCCTGACGTTTTCATCGACGATCGGCAATTCACCGACCTCTGGCTTAAGCCCGATCGCGCCTACATCGTCTGCATGCAGCGTGTTGTTCCTGAGCTCCAAACCCTGGTCGGCGCCGACCAATTGAACGTCGTCGCCTCAAGCGGCGGAAAAGTCGTACTGACCAACCATCCGCTGGCTGAACCCGCAAAGACAGTCGCCTTGTTCCGCAAACCCTGATAATCTATAGGGAGCCAGATTTCCAGGTAACAAGGCATCTATAGCTGTTGGAGCCGCCCCTCGGCCGGAATCCCACGCTATGAGCAGGCAAATGACCCGAGACTTGCCGCCAAATCACTAAGTAACTGAGAAGGGATCAACATGAGAATCGCTGTGCTGGGTGGAGACGGATACTGTGGCTGGGCAACCGCCTTATATCTTTCGAAGAAAGGCCATTCCGTTGCCATCGTCGACAACTTCGTCCGCCGCCAATGGGACTTCGAGCTCGGCGCCCAGACCCTCACTCCGATTCTTCCGCTATCCGATCGTCTTCGCACCTGGCACGAACTGACCGGCGAGACCATCAAGTCTTTCGTCGGCGACGTCTGCGAGTACGACTTCGTGTCGTCGGTAATCAAGGAGTTCGAGCCCGAAGCTGTCGTTCACTTCGCCGAGCAGCGCTCCGCGCCCTACTCCATGATCGACCGCAAGCACGCGGTCTTCACACAGGTGAATAACGTCGTTGGCACGCTCAATCTTCTCTTTGCCCTGCGCGAATTCCAGCCCGACTGCCACCTGGTGAAGCTCGGCACCATGGGTGAGTACGGCACACCCAACATTGACATCGAAGAGGGCTACATCACCATCGAGCACAACGGACGCCGCGACACGGTCCCGTTCCCCAAGCAACCCGGCTCTTTTTATCATCTTTCCAAGGTGCATGACAGCCACAACATGATGTTCGCCTGCCGCATCTGGGGACTTCGCGCCACCGATCTGAACCAGGGCGTCGTCTACGGCACTATGACCGACGAAACCGCCATGAGCGAAGCCCTCATCAACCGCTTCGATTACGACGAAGTTTTCGGCACCGTGCTGAACCGCTTCTGCGTTCAGGCTGCCATCGGTCATCCGCTGACGGTTTACGGCAAAGGTGGCCAGACTCGCGGCTTCCTCGATATCCGCGACACCGTGCGATGTGTTGAGCTGGCGTGCTTGAATCCGGCAGCGAAGGGCGAGTGCCGCGTCTATAACCAGTTCACCGAGCAGTTCTCAGTTCTCGATCTCGCTCGTCTGGTCGAAACCGCCGGCGAAAAACTTGGCCTCGAAGTCGAAGTTCAGCATCTCCCCGACCCGCGGGTGGAAGCCGAATCTCATTACTACAACGCGAAACATTCCAAGCTGATCGAACTCGGCCTCGAGCCGCACCTGCTCTCCGATTCGCTCCTCGATTCGCTGATGAACGTCGCCATGAAATACCGCGACCGCATTGATCTATCGGTCATGCTGCCACAGGTGGATTGGCGCAAGGCCGACAATCAGCGCACGACCCAAAGCCGTCCTGCGCCGGTTGTGATGGAATCGTCGCTCGCGACAGTAGAATCAGGGAAGAACGGCAAGCGTCGCGCTAAGAAAGTCGCCGCCGAGTAGGGACGAAACCGAAGAACCTACTCTGCCGCTTCCGCAATCGGCGTCACCGGCACCAGCCGTCCATCGCGAATGTAGTACTGTCCATCCCGCCAGCGAATACTGTTGCGCGTGAAACTCGTTAGCCAGATCAGAAACGCCATCGCATCCCACGCTGGAATCAGCGCCAGCTTCTTCCATAGCGCGTGATGCTTCAATCCCCAGATCCCGATCGTCCACGTCATCGCAACCCGCAGAAAAAGATAGGTTCCCAAATACCCTGCTGCAACTGCTACGGTAGGATGAACCGCCACCGCCACCAATGACCATGGCAACCCCTGCGTCAGCAGCAACCCCAAATGTCCCCACGGCCGCATGTGCCGCATCACCACAATCCAGCGCAGCCGTTTGTGCAGCAGTTCGCTCAACGACGCAAAATCGGCGACCGTCGAAATCGAATACGGCAGCAGCACCACCTCGCAGCCTTGTTCGGCAATCAGCCGTCCCACCAGCAAATCGTCTGCCGGACGATTCTGGATTGCCTCATAGCCTCCAAACCCTGCCAGCCGCGTTTTCGTGGTGACAATGGTTGGCCCGAGGGCAAACTTCACTCCGTCCAGCTTCCACGCCACCAGAATTCCGGCGTAGAAGTCTGAGAACATCCCGACGGTTTGCAAGCTGTCAGTCAGAGTCTTGTCTTCGATAGGCGCGTAGAAGCATGTCACTGCACCTACATCCGGATCTGACAGCGGTGCTACCAGCGTGCGCAGATAATTTGGCTCAACCCGCACATCGCTGTCGCTAATCACCAGCACTTCATGCTGCGCCTCGCGCACCAGCTTGGCGAGCTTCACCACCTTGTCGTTCGATCCACGGCCGCCGGCGCCAAACAATATACGGATCTTCCGCTCGGGAAATTCAGCCTGCAGTCTTCGCAGCAACGGCACTGCGGGATCGCTGTCATCGCCCACGCAGAACAACAGCTCATAATCCGCGGGATAATCCTGGCGGCAGAAGCTGGCGAAGTTCTCGTATGCGTCCGGATCGGCTCCGCGAATCGGCTTTACATTGCTCACCGGCGGCGTGAAATCCACCGCGATATAGTCTTTGAGAGCGCGCCGGAAGAACTGCCACGAACTGAACAACGCAATCAGGTAATAGATGAACGGAATCGCGGCGACGCCCAACAGCAGGTTCTTGATCATTTCGACCGTCCGTTATTCGCCGCATTTCCCAGTCCTTGCAGCGCCTCTTTCGCGGGCGCATAGTTCTTCGCCAGCGCCAGCGCATTGCGATATTGCTCCGCTGCGGCGCTTTTGTCTCCGCTGCTTTCCAGGTTCTTGCCCAGCAGGTAATGTGCCTTGAAAACCGGAGCTTCCTCAGTCGTCTTTCCCGACGCCAGATATCGCTGCAGCAGCACTGTCGCTTCCGCCGGATTCGTCTCTTTCTCCATCAGCAATTGCGACGCGCCCATCAGCAAATCCGGCCGGTTCGCGTCCGGAGCCGTGGCATGTTTGATCGCATCCTGCATGTCGTTCATTCGCCCTTGATGACCGTAGAACCGCGCGAGATTGAGCCAAGTTCCTGCTTTTCCGCCGCTCAACTCGATCGCTGAGCGGTAAGCCTTTTCCGCTGCCGCATAGTCTTTTTTCTGCTCTGCAATCCGCGCCATCACGCGTTGCCCTTGCGCCGCGTCCAGCTTGGCGATCTCGTTGGCCTGTTCTTCGGCTTTGTCTTTTCCACCGCCAACAATGCTGGGTGCTTCGATGTAGAAATCTGCCAGATCGGAGCGCGCGTCTACGCTCTTGGGATTCAAGCGGACAGCGGTCTCGAACTGCGTGCGGACTTTTCCCGCCATTCTAGCGCCGGTGATGAATCCCGCGTGGTCAGCTTTCTCTCCGTAGATTCGCCCGAGCCAGGAATGATAAGCCGCGTTGTAGGCGTCTAGCGAAACTGCTTTCTCGCACGCCTCAATGCCCAAGTCCCATTCGCCGACCATATAGTAAGCACGGCAAAGCAGGCAGTAAGATTCTGCATCGCGTGGCGAGCTTTGAATCTTCGCCTGCAGCGCGGTGACGGCGTCGTCGACGCGTCCTTCGGACAACAGCTTGGTGACTGCGGTGTCGGCGGAGGAGAACGTGGGCAGCAAAACCGCCGCCAGCAGGACGATTCGCAACACCAAGCTGCGTGAAGTGATCATCAATGAGGTTGGAGCGCGCAAGCATCATTTTATCCTGACACTCAAACGCGCGCGGCAGCGGATTTGCGGATGGCCTCAGGAAACGGGCAGGATTTGCGGGTCTTGCGATCCAGGTGAACGGCGGTGATTTCGCAGAGCGCCGCGAGTTCGCCGGTTTCGACGTTGAACATTTCGTGCAAAAAGCGAATGACTTTTTCGCGAATTTCGAGAATCCGGGTGCGGATTTCGATTACGTCCCCAGCCATCAGCTCGCGCTTGTAAGTGATGTTTTGCTGGACGCCGGCCACGCCGAATTTTCCTTTTCGCAGGTAGGACGGCGTGATTCCGATGGAGCAGAACGTGTTCCAGTTGGCCTCGTCGAACTTGGCCACGTAAAAAGTGATGTTCATGTGGCCGATCTGATCGCACTGCCAAGGGTAGGTGACGCCGCGATAGCTGACCTGGCCGCTTTCTGGCTGGGGTTTCTGGGACATGGTGAGGGCAAGATAAAGTCCCGGCGGCGGTGCGGTCAATCGAAAGCCAGCGAACGGCGAGCACAAAAAAATCAGGAGC
>DASVWZ010000327.1:0-11998 GCA_036392935.1 Terriglobales bacterium
TCAGTCCTCAGTCGTCAGTCGTCAGTCGTCAGTCGTCAGTCGTTGCTTGATGCAAATTAAGACTCGGGGGTTGATTCACCGGTCGATTTGGGTTGTTCAGGCCGCAGCAGCGGGAACAAGATCACGTCGCGGATGGTGTGCGAGTCGGTGAGCAGCATGGTGACGCGGTCGATGCCGATGCCGACGCCACCCGTCGGCGGCAGGCCGTAGGAAAGCGCACGGATGTAGTCTTCATCCATCTGGTGGGCTTCTTCGTCGCCGCGGGCGCGCTCGGCGAGTTGGGCTTCGAAGCGACGGCGCTGATCTTCGGGATCGTTGAGCTCGCTGAAGCCGTTGGCGATCTCCATTTTTCCGGCGTAGATTTCGAAACGCTCGGTCCAGTCGGGTTCGTCGGCCTTTTGTTTGGAGAGCGGTGAAACGGCGGTAGGGAACTCGTAGATGATGGTCGGCTGGGTGAGGTGCTCTTCGGCGACGGTTTCAAAGAGCGCGGCGATGGTTTTGCCGGTGGGCTCGTTGGGGTTGTAGGCCATGTGGGAGTGGACATGATTGAAGCGCGCGACTAAAACTTTGACGGAATCGTGAGTGGCGAAATCGGACATCTGCGGCTTGGCGCCGGCGGAGTCGGGCCAGTAATGAATAATGGCTTCACGCATGGTGAGGCGATTCCAGTTGGACCAGTCGATCTCCAAGTCTCCCCATTTTGATTTGGTGCTGCCATTGACGGCCTTCGCACCTTCCGTAATGGCTTCCTGGGTGAGGTTCATGATGCCCTGATAATCGGTGAACGCCTGATAGGCCTCGAGCATGGTGAACTCGGGATTCCAGCGCCATCCGAGACCTTCGTTGCGGAAGTTGCGATTGATTTCGTAGACGCGATCGAGTCCGCCGACCACCAGGCGCTTGAGATAAAGCTCGGGCGCGATGCGGAGATAGAGATCCATGTCGAGCGTGTTGTGGTGAGTGACAAAGGGCTTAGCGACGGCTCCGCCGGCGATGGGATGCATCATGGGAGTTTCGACTTCGATGAAGCCGTGCGAGTCGAAAGTCTGGCGCATGGATTGGATCAGCTTGCTTCGCTTGAGAAAAACTTCGCGGACGTCGGGGTTAACGATCAGGTCGACGTAGCGTTGGCGATAGCGCGCCTCGACGTCGCTGAGGCCGTACTTCTTTTCGACGCCGCCGGATTCTGCGCTCTCAGCTTCGAAATCTTTGCCGATAGGGAGCGGCAGAAGATCTTTGGATAGAAAGGTGAGCTCTTCGACGTGAATGCTGAGCTCGCCGGTACGGGTGCGGAAGAGGTAGCCGCTGACGCCGATAATGTCGCCGAGATCGAGAAGCTTGTAGAGTTCGAAAGCTTTTTCGCCGACCGCGTCTTTCTTGACATAGATCTGCAGCTTCTGCCCGGATTGCTGGAGGTGCGCGAATCCAGCCTTGCCCATGAGGCGGATGGCCATGATGCGACCGGCGACGCGGACGTTGGTGCGGGCGCCGTCGAGTTCCTCAGCGGATTTGGATGAATAGTTGGTGAGAATGTCGGGGATGCTGTGGGTGAATTCGTAGCGCGTGGGATAAGTGCGCTGGCCGAGAGCCTCGATCTGCTGAAGCTTGTCGCGGCGGAGCTGATAGATTTTTTCGTCGAGAGCCATGGTTGAGGTGAATTGAACATTATAAAGAGTTCGGCGAAGGCAGAAGTAAGAAGTCAGAGGGCAGAAGTAAAAAGCAGCTGCTTTCGGCGGAAGGGGTGCTCCTTAATCGACAAAAAAAGGCGCGGCCGAAGCCGCGCCATTCGGAGGGCACTTGGGTAAAAGCGATTAGTCGCCAGTGCCTTTCAGTGAAACTTTCTGCGGATTCTTCCATCCGTTGTCGGTGAAGGTGATGGCCGCCGATCGGCTGCCTTTCTTGACCGGCGTAAAGGTTACGTTGATTGTGCAGGTTTGCGCCGTACTAAGTTTGGGCGCGAGCTGCGAAGGGCAGTTGTTGGTCTGCTGGAAATCGCCCGCATCGCCGCCAGTGATCTGAATGCTGCCGATGATCAGATCGTCAAGCCCGTTATTGGTGAGGGTGAATGACTGCGGCGCACTGGTGGTTCCGACCGACTGATTGGCAAACGTCACGGTCGTCTCGCTGAATTTGGCAACCGAAACCAGAGGCACTTCACGGATACGGTTGTTGCCGTTATCGGCGATGAGCAGGTTCTCGTTGCTATCGATGATCAGGCCCATGTTGTTGAGGTTGGCCTGGGTGGATGCGGCGCCGTCGCCGGAAAGACCGAACGAAGGCTGATCTTTGTCGTTGCCGGCAACCGTGATGACGGTCTGGGTCAGCGCGTCGATACGCTGCACCAGGGCATACTGGCCGCCGCCGACGAACAGATTGCCGCGCGCGTCGAGAGCGACTTGCATGGGATCCCAACGCGAGGCGCTGAGCGCGGCTCCGCCGTCTCCGTTGAAGTTAAAGGTTCCGTTGTAAGCGTAGGTGATGATGTCGCCCACGGCGTATTTTTGCGCCGTGTCACCGCAGCCGCCGAGAACGCCAAGCACGCAGCGGATGACGTTGTTGTTGGAGTCGGCGATGTAGAAATCGTCGTTAGCATCAACTGCGACGCCGGTGGGTTGGGCGAGTTGCGCCGAGGTGGCCGGACCGCCATCGCCCGAGTATCCGGAGTTTCCGTTGCCCGCAACCTGCACGATGCCGTTGGCAGTGATCTCCCAAATAACCTGTGCCGGTGGATCGGCGAGGAAGATGTTGCCCAATGGATCGATCGAGAGCGCAGCCGGCGTGGTGGTCGGTTTGGACGCCTGCAAAGTGTTGATCACACCGGTCGCGGCGTTCACTTCGCGAACCCAGCCGTTATAGCTGTCCGAAATGTAGATGTTGCCCTGAGAATCGAGCGCAACCCCGAGCGGCGAATTGAGCGTGGCTTGTGTGGCTGCGGCGCCGTCGCCGCTGTAGCCCACGTTGCCGGTGCCGGCCACGGTAGCGATCTGGCCTGGTTGCACCGTGACCGTTGCTACCGTAATCGGAGCCGCTTGCGTGTTGACCACGCGGACGCGGTTATTGGCCGCATCGGCAATGTAGTAGTTGTTGGAGGCATCCACGGCAACCGCGTAGGGATTGGCCAGCATGGTGTTGGCTCCGATGGCGCTGGAACCGTCGCCGCCGCTGCCGCCACCCATCACGGTATTGATGATGCCGCTGGTGACTTCACGAATGCGCTGGTTGCCAGTGTCGGCAATCAGGACGTTGCCGGACGCATCGACAAAGACGCCTTCGGGGCTTTGCAGCTTGGCTGCGGTCGCGGCTCCGCCGTCGCCGTTGTAGCCGGGCGCTTCGGGCAGACCGGCGAAGGTGCTGATGGTGCCGCCGGAGATGACACGAATCAGACTGGCGCGCGTGTCAGCCACATAAATGACGCCTTGCGAAGTGACGGCAACGCCGGAAGGCTTGCCAATTTTTGCAGCTGTAGCGGGGCCACCGTCGCCGCAGAACGGCGGAGTGCTGCTGCTGCCGTCGTTGTAGATGGTGCAGGGCGAGCCGGTTCCCGCGACTGTAATGATTTCGCCCACCGCATAGGCATGGGCTACGTCGCCACATCCGCCAACTACCGCAAGCACGCAGCGAATGCGGTTGTCCACGGTGTCAGCGATGTAAACGTTGTTCTGGCCATCGAGCGCCACGCTCTGCGGCGCATTCAACAGAGCTTGCGTAGCGGGGCCGCCGTCGCCACAGGCGTCGCTGGAGTTGCCGCAGGGAACGCCGCCGTTGTAGCTGCCGGCAAATAGGCTGATGCGCTGGGTGCTGGCATTGACGACGCGAATCACGTTGTCGCCGGTGTCGGCTATATAAATGTCGCCCGCGGAATCGATGACGGATCCCTGCGGATTCGAAAGGTAAGCGGCGGTCGCGTAGTTGCCGTCGAGGCATGTCGGCCAGTTGCTCTGTATGCATCCCTGGCGCGTGCCGGCGACGGTCTTGATGTCATAAACCCCGCTGCTCAGGTAGACCTTGCGGATGGCGTTGTTCACCGTATCCGCAACATAAATATAGTTGTGCTTGTCGATCGACAGACCAGACGGGCCGTAGAGCGGGATAATCGAAGCTAGGCCGCTGAAGCCGCCGCCAACTTTGTTGTAGTGGCCGTAACCCAGGCCGGCGTAGGTCGACATGCCGGAGCTGCTCAGCTCCCAGACGTAATTGGATTCGGGCGCCGCGACATATTTATTGCCGCTGCTGTCTTCGACAACCGCCGTGGGGCCGGGAATATCGGCCGCGGCAGCGCTGGACGGGATGGTGCCTCCGCCCGCAACCGTGTTGATGACGTTCTGGCCGAACGCGGCGGAAATCGTAAGGCAAATGGCCGCAAGGCATGCCATGCGGAAAAATTGTGCACTTTTCGAACCTCGCGCGGGGTGAAACACTCTCATCGATATCTCCAGTCTGGTTGCCGAAGTTTCAGCCTGATCGGCAGGAATCTTAATGTGTTGGTTCAGTTGTTCGCTACCACTTGAGGGAGAAGGATTTCAGTGCTTCGGGGGAACCACTTTGGCTAACAGAAGTATATCATCCACGAAACGCTCGCCAATAGGACGATTGTGGGAGAGAAGAAAGTATGTGAGAAGAAGTTTTCCATGGTGTGAAAAGGATTACACAGTCAAAACCGTAGGATTAGCGGGGATTTAGACCCCGCGCGCAAAGCCGAAGGGCGAATCCCGCAATTCCCTAAGAAACGCGGTCGGGATCCGCAGGGCAAGGGTGAAATCCGGCATGGGGCGAAGGCCACGAAGACACACGAAACAAAAGTAAGAACGCGAGACGATCCGGAAAGGAGCGCAGAACGGCGGGGAATCTTAATCGCAAAAACTTGACAACGCTCTCTGTCTTGCCGCAACTGGCGCACGGGGTTAGTATGGGTGTTCGCTGCAACTCCGATAACAGAAAGATGACTGCGCGCCGGCCTTAAAGCCGCGGCGGAGTCAGGGATTGAGACGGTCGCATGCCCCAGAACTACGTTCCGGCGTTCATCTTTATTGCGGTTGTCGGCTTGCTGATTCCGCTCACGCTGGTGATTACCCGGCTGATCCGTCCTGATAGTCCCTCGAAAATCAAACTGATGCCGTATGAGTGCGGCATCGATCCCATCGATAGCGCGCGCGGGCGCTACACCGTCCGTTACTACATTGTTGCCATCCTGTTTGTGGTTTTCGATGTGGAGACGATTTTTCTGTTCCCGTGGGCGGTCCGTTTCAAGGCGCTGGGGATGTTCGGCCTGATCGAGATGCTGATTTTTCTAGCCATCCTGATCGTTGGATATATATGGATCTGGAAAAAAGGCGCGCTGGAGTGGGTATAGGTAGTCGTTGGTCGTCGGTCGCCGGTCGTCGGCAATCAGCTTCGTTGACAGTGGGGAATGAAGCTGTTAGAAGTGAACGTTTCTACAAACTTGCAGTGAACCTGGTTGTGGCGGAGGATCGCCGAGTTCGTGTCCGAGGAAACTAAATCGTCCGCGCCACCGCCGGGAGGTGAACCCAAACCGCCGGCGGACAAGCCGTCTGCGGGCACGGTGCAGTCCACGCCTTCCGAAAAGATGTCGCCGTCGTCGGAAAAGCCGGCAGCGACGTCCTCTGAAAAGCCAGCCGCGGCAGCTTCCGAGAAGCCGGCTGCCCCCGTCGAAAAACCTCCAGTGGCCGCGAAACCGGCCGCACCCGCAACCGCCGGCGCCGAAGCAAAAGCTCCCGCATCTCCCGCGGCCGCGGCCAAACCAGCTGCTCCCGCCAAGCCCGCTGGCCCGGCGCCAGTGCCATGGGAGTCGCCGCTCGTGAGCCGCCTGCGCACCCGCCACGGGTCGGGCGTGATCGAAGCCAGCACGTATTTGGGACAAAACTATCTGGTGCTGGAGTCGTCAGTCACGCTTGAGACCTTGCAGGTGTTGCACGAGCAGGAAGGTTTCGACTACTGCGTGGACATCACCGCAGTGCATTACCCCAAGCGTGAGAAACCGTTTGATCTGGTATGGATTCTTTACTCTTTCGCGAAAAACGATCGGCTGCGAGTCAAGACCATGCTCGCCGACGGGGAAAGTTTCCCCAGTTCGTATCCCATCTGGCCGACCGCCAATTGGCTGGAGCGGGAAGTGTATGACATGTTCGGAATTAAGTTCGACGGCCATCCGGACATGAAACGAATTCTGCTGCCCGAGACCTGGGAAGGTCATCCCCTACGGAAGGAATACGGCATCACCCAGCAGGACAGCAAGTGGGTGCAGATCAACCTGGGGATCGAAAGCGGCCAATGAGGATGCGCGGATGACAGACCCGACCACCTACATCTCGCATCTCGAGCTTGGTGAGCCCGACAAGACCTATCTCGATACCAACGAACTGATCATCAATATGGGGCCGCAGCATCCCGCGACCCACGGCGTGCTGCGGGTGATTCTGAAGCTGGACGGCGAGAAGGTGCTGGGAACCGAGTGCGTGATCGGATATCTGCACCGGGGCGTGGAGAAGATCGCCGAAAACCGCACCTATGCCATGTTCAATCCGTATGTGGACCGCATGGACTACGTCGCGGCGGTTTCGAACGGCCTGGGATACTGCGAAACGGTCGAAAAGCTGTTGAATGTGGAAGCGCCGCCACGAGCGAGATATATCAGGGTAATCCTTACGGAACTGAACCGGTTGGCCAGCCATATGCTTTGGCTGGGGACGCATGCGCTCGATATCGGCGCGATGACGCCGCTGTTTTACACCTTCCGCGACCGCGAAGAGATCCTCAAGATTTTTGAAAAGTATTGCGGCGCGCGACTGACCACGCATGCCTTCCGCATCGGCGGTTTGCAATACGAAACCTATGAAGGCTTCGAAAAAGACGTAAAGAACTTCCTCGATTTCGTTCCGCCCAAGATCGATGAATACGAAGAACTGCTGAGCACCAACCGCATCTGGGTGGAGCGGACGGTGGGAGTGGGGAAGATTACCGGCGCCAATTGCATTGCACTGGGCGTGACCGGGCCGGTGCTGCGGGCGAGCGGGGTCAAGTGGGACATCCGCAAAGCCATGCCATACTCGGGATACGAACAGTTTGATTTCGACATTCCCACCTGCGAAAACGGCGACACTTTCGACCGGTACATGGTGCGCATGAAAGAGATGCGGCAATCCCTACGGATTATCCGGCAGGCAGTGGATGGCATTCCGTCGGGGCCGATCATGGCGAAGGTGCCGAAGGTGATCAAACCGCCGGCGGGCGAGGTGTATCACTCGATCGAGGCGCCCAAGGGTGAGCTGGGCTACTTCATCGTGAGCGATGGATCGACGCAGCCGTACCGCGTGCGGGTGCGGCCGCCGTCGTTTGTGAATCTGCAGGCGCTTGATCTGATGGTGCGTGGGGCGCTGGTGGCGGACGTGATTGCCGTGATTGGGACTATCGATATTGTGCTGGGCGAGGTCGACCGCTGATGCTCGATTACATCACCTCATATTTAAGCAGCAATGTAACGCCGGGGCAGGCGGGAAATTTCTTCTGGGCCACGGTGTACGTGATGGTGGTGTTTGGCGGCGTGTCAGTCGTGGTCATGGCCATGAACTGGCTGGAGCGCAAGGCGCTGGCGCATTTTCAGATCCGTCTGGGACCGATGCGCGTAGGCCCGCACGGCTTGCTGCAGCCGATTGCGGATGCCATCAAACTGGCCACAAAAGAAGACATCATTCCCGCGGAAGCTGACAAACTGGTTTTTTGGGTTGCGCCGCTGATTATCCTCTGCGCATCGTTCACGGTTTACATTGTGGTGCCCTTCGGGCCCACGCACGCCATTACGGATTTGAATATCGGCATCCTCTTCATGCTCGGTGTTTCATCGTTGAGCGTGCTTGGAATCGTTATGGCAGGATGGGCGTCGAACTCGCACTATCCGCTGATGGGCGGGCTGCGTTCGAGTGCGCAAATGATCTCCTACGAAGTGGCCATGGGCCTGGCTGTGATTTCGGCGATCCTCATGACCAGCCTGAATTCCACGGGAATCGGCACGCTGAGCATGATTGGCATTGTGCAGGCGCAACAGCAGGCGCACGTCTGGTATGCGTTCAAATTCTTTCCGCTGGGATTGATCGCGCTGATCATCTTTTCGATTGCGATGGTGGCCGAAACCAACCGCGCGCCCTTCGATTTGCCGGAAGCGGAGTCGGAGCTGACTGCGGGATTCCACACCGAGTACAGTGGGTTGCGCTGGTCATTATTTATGCTCGGCGAATACGCGGCCATGGGCGCTGTGTCGTCGATTGCGGTCACACTGTGGCTGGGTGGATGGTTGCGGCCTTTTCCCAACTGGCTGAGTGGATCATTTTTCGATCTGGTGTTCTCGTTGTTTCCGGCGTTCACCTTTCTGGCGCTGGCGGGATTCTGTTTTTACGGCGTCACGCGCATGCCCAAGCATCCCTATTTCCGGCTTGAGACGATTGGGCTGGCCGGATTCGGCGCGGTGCTAGGCCTGATCGGTCTCATCCTGCTCATCACTCCGGTGCGAACGCGCGTGCAGGACATTTACTGGTTCCTGGCTAAGGTCGCAGTGTTCCTGTATCTATACATCTGGTACCGCGCGACGTTTCCGCGCTATCGTTTCGATCAGTTGATGGCCGTAGGATGGAAAGTTTTGTTGCCGGCCTCGCTGGTGGTGCTGATGGCGACGGCAATCGTGGGAGTTGTGATCTGATATGACGCCAGTCGCGACCAATTTCTTTTTCTTTTTGCTGGCCGGAGTAACGCTGATTAGCGGAATTTTGGTGATTACGCAGCGCAACCCGGTGCACTCGGCACTGGCACTGATTCTGGGCCTGCTGGCCCAGGCGAATCTTTATTTAATGTTGTATGCGCCCTTCGTCGCAGGCGTGCAGGTGATTCTGTATGCCGGCGGCATCATGGTGCTGTTCCTGTTTGTCATCATGCTGGTAAACCTGGAACGGGCAAAGAAGGAAGAGCAATTCAACAAGCTTTGGTTGATTGGCACAGCAGCAGCAGCAGCGTTGGGATTTCTGTTTTTTACAGTCTACTTGAAAGGTAAAGCGTTGTGGCAGGACCAGGGAACTGCGCTGCCGCCGGAGACCAGCAACACCCAGGAGATTGGGCGCCTGTTGTACGGGCAATACATGTTCACCTTCGAGATCGCATCGTTGCTATTGCTGGTGGCGATCATCGGCGCGGTGGTTATGACGAAGAGAAAGGTTTGATTTTGTAGAGACGTAGCTAGCTACGTCTCTACGATCATGGGCTATGGTACCGATAACGACACTTCACTATCTGGTTGTGGCCGCGGCGCTGTTCATCATCGGCGTCATCGGCGTGCTGACGCGCAGAAACGTCGTCATCATGCTGATGTCGATCGAGTTGATCCTCAACGCGGTCAATCTCAACCTGGTGGCGTTCTCACGCATCCACGCGCTGCATGGTCAGGTGTTTGCCATCTTTGTTATTACAGACGCGGCCGCGGAAGCGGCGGTGGGGCTGGGAATTCTGATTGCGTTCTTCAGAAACAAAGAAACCGTCAACATGGATGAAGTGGATTTGATGAAGTGGTAGAACAGTCGGCAGTGCGGTCAAGAGCTGCGCAGTGACTTGAAATGACTGATAACTGATAACTGATAACTGATAACTGAAGACCAAATGTTCTTTCTCGATCACATCTGGATCATTCCGCTGCTGCCGGCCTTCGGCGCAACGATGATGTTTTTCTTTGGACGCAAGATCCAGAAATCATCGGTGAGCGCGGTCTGCGTGGGCGCAGTGGTGCTGGCGTTTTTGTTCGCCTGTCTCGCCGTCTGGCAATACACCGGGTACTCGCAGGACCATCCCGGCCGCCCATTCCAAAAAATCGTCTACACCTGGCTGGGCACAGATACCGCCGGGATGAATTACGTTACGCAGAACGGTTCACCCGCTCCGTTCCATGTTGACGCCGGCTTCCTGCTCGATCCGCTTTCCGCCATCTGGCTGCTGTTCGTCACCGGCGTGGGCATGCTGATCCATATTTATTCGGTCGGCTACATGGCCCACGAGGCCGGCTATTACCGCTTCTTCGGATACCTGAACCTGTTTATGTTTTCCATGCTCACCCTCATCCTGGGCAACAACTATGTGCTGATGTTTGTGGGCTGGGAGGGCGTGGGCTTGTGCTCGTATCTGCTGATCGGATTTTATTTCCAGCGCCATTCCGCGAGCACCGCGGCCAACAAGGCATTCATCGTCAACCGCATCGGCGACGCCGGTTTCATCCTCGGCACCTTCACCATCATGTGGTATTTCGGATCGGTGCGCTTCACCGATGTCAATCTGCTGGCCCGCAGCGGAAAATTTCTCATCGGCGATCCCATCATCACCGCCGCAACGCTTTGTTTGTTCATCGGCGCCTGCGGCAAATCCGCGCAGCTACCTCTTTATGTGTGGCTGCCGGACGCCATGGAAGGTCCCACGCCGGTTTCCGCGCTCATCCACGCGGCGACCATGGTTACCGCCGGTGTTTACATGGTCGCGCGCTCGAATGCGCTCTTCGTCCTGGCGCCGACTTCCATGAAGACAGTCGCGATCATCGGCGCGACCACCGCGATTTTTGCCGCCTCGATCGGCCTGGTGCAGAACGATATCAAGCGCGTGTTGGCATACTCCACCGTCTCGCAGCTCGGATATATGTTCCTCGCGCTGGGCGTCGGCGCGTTCGCCGCCGGAGTATTCCACGTCTTCACGCACGCATTTTTCAAAGCTCTGCTGTTCCTCGGTTCCGGCTCGGTCATCCACGCCATGAGCGGCGAGCAGGACATGCGCAACATGGGCGACCTGCACAAACGCATCCCCATCACCTTCAGGACCATGGCAATTGGTACCCTGGCCATTGCCGGTATCCCTGGTTTCGCCGGCTTCTTTTCGAAGGATGCAGTCCTGTGGCAAGCCTGGTCATCCGAGGGTGGCGCGTACCGGCTCCTGTGGTTTATCGGATTCATCACCGCACTCATGACCGCGTTCTACATGGGCCGCTTGATCGTGCTGACCTTCTACAGCACACCGCGCATGAGCCACGAAGTCGAGCACCACGTGCATGAGTCGCCCAAGTCGATGACCGCGCCACTGGTGATTCTGGCCATCTGCTCAATCTTCGCCGGATGGCTGGGCTGGCCGCACAGCATCGGAGGCTCCGACCGCTTCACCAAATTCCTCGAGCCGGTGTTCGCCCGCGAAGCCGTCGTGCTGGGTAAAGAGGCTCCGAAGCAACTCGCGTCTGGCGAAAAAGAAGAAGAACGCACAGACCCCATGGAGTACGCGCTGATGGCGCTTTCCGTCGGCGCGGCGATCGCCGGACTAGGCATGGCGTGGCGCGAATACCGCAAAGCCAACAAAGACTTCGTCGAACCCATCGCCAAAGTTGCGCCGGTGGCGTACGACATCCTCTACCACAAGTATTACGTCGATGAAGGCTACGACTATGTTTTCACCGGACGAAAAAAAGTCGGCGATGTGCGCCTTGGCGTGATGGGACTGGGCGACGCCTGTTCGTGGTTCGACAAGAACATCATCGACGGCACTGTAAACGGCGCCGGATGGATCACCCGCCTTGCGGGCAAGCTTTCCTCGTGGTGGGACAAATACATTATCGACGGATTATGCGTGAATGGCCCGGCGTATTTATCGCAGGCGCTTTCGCGCGTCACGCGCCTGCTGCAATGGGGATTGGTGCAGTGGTACGCTCTGGTCATGGTGATTGGCCTGGTAGGTTTTGTGGCGTATTACGCATTGCGTTAAGGCAGTAGAGACGTAGCTTGCTACGTCTCCGTAAGAAAAAGAGAACTTCAGAAATGCAAAGTCATATTCTCTCGATCATTTTATTTACGCCGCTGGTGGGCGCATTGGTGCTGTTGTTTGTGCCCAAAGAAAACAAAGATGCCATCCGCTGGATCGCCAACCTCTTTGCGCTCGGCGGATTGCTCATCTCGCTCCCGCTGGTGCCGTGGTTCTGGGC
>DASVWZ010000328.1:0-28112 GCA_036392935.1 Terriglobales bacterium
AAATGTCTTGAACCGCGTCAATCTTGCGCCACCCATCGGAAATCTGGATTCACCGGTCTTTGGCCAGTCCATCGCGATATCCCAAGGGCCGTTCTCTTCCGGGTCGGCAAACCGGCGCATCGATCTGCAAGCGCTGTTTTCTTTCTAGTTCGCGTCAGCCCGACTATTCTCCCATCACTTTTACGATGATTCGCTTGTCACGCTGACCGTCGAATTCGGCGTAGAAAATCCGTTGCCAGGTGCCGAAATCGAGCTTTCCCGCGGTGATCGGGACGATAACTTCATGGTGAATGAGCAACGCTTTGAGGTGGGAGTCACCATTGTCTTCGCCGGTCTGATGGTGCTGATAGTTCTTGTTAAACGGAGCCAATTTTTCCAGCCACCGGTCGATGTCTTCGATCAGCCCGGGTTCGTTGTCATTAACGAAGACTCCGGCTGTGATGTGCATGGCAGATACCAGTGCCATGCCTTCGCGCACCCTGCTTTGCTTTACGATTGCTTCCACCTGCGGAGTGAGATGAATGTAAGAGCGGTGGGTTTTAGTGTGCACTGTGATGTACTCGGTAAAGACCGTCATCGGAATCACCTCGGGAATTAAGTCGTTGGTGGGACAAGAATGATTTTAGAATGTCCGCTTGATACCAACGTAACCTTTCAAACGTAGTGAGATCACAGCGAAAATGAAGTTTCTCCGCCAATAATGTTGCTTTAGGAGGTTGGTGTCGCTGTGCTCAGGCTTGATTATCTCTCTTGCATTTTGACGATTGTTTCCACCGTCCTGGTAGGCCGCCGGTGCTGGGAGGGTTGGATTCTTGCGGCGATTAACAGTGCTATCATCTGTCTGATTGGCTGGAAGACCGCTCAAATCGGGTTCATTCCGGCGAACTTGTTCTGCGTCGTGATGTGCGGAGCGAATGTGCGGGCCTGGCGGAAGTCAGGGGATCATAAAGAGTTGAGGCCGCTGAAATTGCAAAACTAGCTTAGACTCTCTTCTACTTCCGAAAGCCAGTCGGGCCGCTTCAGCACTTCGCGGGGTTTTGGGCCATCGGCGGCGCCGACAATTCCGTCGCGTTCCATCAGGTCGATCAAATGCGCAGCCCGTCCATAGCCAATTCTCAAGCGACGCTGCAGTAGGGAAGTCGAGGCTTTGCCGAACTCGAGGACCAACCGCACCGCATCTTCGAACATGGGATCATATTCCTGCTCCCCGTCTTCGGCGTCACCACCGGATGCACCGTCGTCGCGATCGTCTCCGGGGGCCTGAAGGAATTGTTCTTCATAAACCGCGGTGCCTTGGCTGCGCCAGAACTCGACGACGGCAGCAATTTCTTTTTCCGTGACAAACGGCGCATGCAGACGATGGACGCGTGACGATCCGGACGGCAGATACAGCATGTCGCCGCGACCGAGCAGGGCTTCTGCGCCATTGGCGTCGAGAATGGTCCTTGAGTCGACTTTCGTGGCCACGCGAAATGAAATGCGGGAAGGGAAGTTGGCTTTGATCAGACCGGTAATCACGTCGACCGAGGGTCGCTGCGTTGCCAGCACGAGATGGATGCCCACGGCGCGAGCCATCTGCGCAAGACGAGTGACGGATTCTTCGACATTGCCGGCGTCAAGCATCATCAAGTCGGCCAACTCGTCGATGATAATGACGATATATGGCAACGGCTGCTCATCTTCGGCTTTTTCGAACAGACTGGGGCCATCCTCAAACAGTTTGTTGTATTGTCCGATGTTGCGAACGCCTTTTGTGGCCAGCAGCTTTAGCCGGCGTTCCATTTCCCGCACGGCATTGCGGAGGGCATTTGCCGCAAGTTTAGGCTCCGTGATGATCGGCGTATATAGATGCGGGACACCCTCATAGTTACCCAGTTCCAGACGCTTGGGATCGACCAAGATGAGGCGAACCTCTTCGGGCGTGGCCTTGTAGAGAATCGACATGATCATGGCGTTGATCGCCACGCTCTTGCCAGTGCCGGTCGAGCCAGCAATCAAAAGATGAGGCATGCCCGACAGATCAGCGGTCATGATGCGACCGTTAATGTCCTTGCCCAAGGCGAGTGTCAGTTTTGATTTGCCGCCGATGAACTCATTCGCCTCGATGCTCTCGCGCAGCCAGATGATTTCGCGCTCGCGATTGGGAACCTGAATTCCAACGGTTGATTTTCCCGGCGTTCGCTCAATCAGAATACTCTCAGCTTTCAGCGCGAGACACAGATCTTCAGTGAGGCCGGTAATGCGGCTGTATTTGATGCCGGCTTCTGGCTTGAACTCGAATGTGGTGACCACCGGCCCGGGATTGATTTGTGTAACCTGCCCGTGGACATCGAACTCGGCATATTTGGAAGTGAGCACCTGCGCCAGTAGTTGCAGTTCTTCGGCATCGACTGCTTGCTGGCTGTCGGGTCGCTGGAGCAGGGAACTCGGAGGGAGTTTGAACCCGCCGGCGATGCGGGCCAACGTCGTCTTCGGCTTGTGATCGCTATCGGCGCGGACCGTCACCTCTGGCGCAGCCGGGGCTTCCGTGCCCTCTGCAACCGCGCATCCATCTTCCTCCGGCTCAAACGTCCGTTCAATGCCAGTCTTGGAGACTGGGCGACGAGGTTCAACTGTAGGCAGTGGTGGAGGAGCGGCGGCAGGCTTCGCCGGAACCATTTGCGTTTCGACAACCGGCCGTGGCGAGGCTCTACGTTTTTCGAGATCCTTCTGCATGCGCTGCTTGGCGCGTTGTTCGCGCCAATCTTTCCAGCGCTCGCGCAGAGCGACCGCAAAGGCGAACCTTGTGGGAGCCCAAATTTCGAGGGATGAGAAAGAAAACGCCGTGGCCATGTAGACGGCGGCTGCCAGGATGGTCGCACAGACCAGATACGCACCGGCTAGATTGAAATAGTGAATCAGGAAATCGCCGGCAATTCGCCCAACCAGGCCTTCCACCGGAATTGAATGTGCCCAATGAAAATGTCCAGGCAAGAGCGCCAGCAGCGCGGGCACAAAGACCAAGAGAAAGCCGATGCCAAGTAGTTTGGCGATAGGCGACGAAATCCTCCGTGAGCGGAACCAACGCAGCCCGAGAATTGCTCCGAAGACCGGGAACAGCAATGCCCCAATGCCAAACCCTTGCAGCAGCAAGTCTGCGACGAATGCTCCAACGACTCCCACCCAGTTTCGCGCAGCCCGTGACCCAGTCAAAACCGATGCACTATTTAGCGAGGGATCGAGCGGCGAGTACGAAACGAGGGCGAGGGAAAGGAAGAGCGCGGAGGCACACAACACAACTCCGATCAGCTCGTTGAGCCGCCGGTTGCTGGTCGGTGCAAAGATCTGGGAGAAATACTTCATTGAGACGTATCTCTTACGGCACGGAGTCGGGCTGCCCTCCGCCGTGAAGACCTACGCCAGAGCCCTTTTATTATTACAAGAACTGGAGGCCGGAACAACGGGGCAGTATCCAGAGTGACAAGCACAACCGGTTCGGGTGTTATGGTACTTGACCCCAATTCAAAGTACGTTGCGACAGGTGGTTAGCTGCTTCCAACACACTCCACGCGGATCTATCCTCAGCCAGCTCGCCTTACCTTGCAAGAAGCTATCGCCGATACGGCTATTGCAGGTGCCAAATGGTCGCCAAGCCGATCACCACAATCCCGACTATGATGCGATAAACCACAAAAACCTTTAGAGTATTCGTCTGTAGATAGCGTATCAGCCATGCGATCGCCGCATAGCCGACGACGGCTGATATGAATACTCCCACCAGAAACGGAGCCGACATTCCGGGAGGCAAGCCCTCTTTTCGAAGTTCGTGGGCTTTGAGGAGCGCTGCACCCGCAATGATCGGCGTAGAAAGCAGAAAGCTGAAACGGACAGCGGCTTCCCGCTTTAAATTCCGGAACAGGCCAGCTGTGATCGTCGAACCCGAGCGCGAAACTCCGGGAATCAGTGCAAAGGCCTGGGCGCATCCGATCAGAAACGAATCGGCAAAGCTCACCTGCGTCAGCGGCTTGGTCATCTGGCCCACTTTCTCACCCCACCACATGAGTAAGGCCACCACGATCAACGCACCGGCAATGAGGTAAATGTGTTCGCGAAAGTAGTCCTCGGCGGAGTGCTCGAGAAGCTTTCCTGCAATCGCGCCGGGAACGGTAGCAATGATGAGATACCAGAACAGCGAGCGTTCTTCTCGTTCTTCCGCGGCGGTCAACTTTTGATCTGTATCGGTGGTTTCTGAGAAGCGAACGACTTTTCCACCGAGCGCCGCTCTAATAATCTGAAACCAGGTGCGACGGAAGTAAACCAACACGGACAGCAACGTGCCAAAATGCAGGGCGACGTCAAAGGTCAGTTCGGTAGCCGGAGAGAGTTCGTTCCAACCGAGCAGCCTGCGAACGATAATGAGGTGCCCCGAACTTGAGACTGGAATAAACTCTGCCAGCCCTTGTACGACCGCCAACACCACAGCCTGGTAGATAGGCAAATTAAGATCACCTCGTCACGAAAGTATGCGATCACAGTATCTCAGAAAACTGGATGAATGAAACCGCCCCCGTAGTTCTGAGGCATGGGCACGTGCCCTTGAGATTATTGCTGACCATTACCGTAGGTCGGAATTCCATGTTGAACCGAAAACAGTAGCCGCTGGGCTCGTGCTGCCCAATCATTTAGAGAAAACTGGGTCACAATGTTTTGCGCAATGTCCATCGCCCTAGCTTTGGCTTGGTCCGACTTTTTTTGCTGGTCTTCCGATTTATAGATTTCGATGAGAGCCGACCAGCGCCAGGCCGCGTCGTAGAGCGCCTCGGCTACAACCGGAGACTGCGGATGATCTTTCGCGTAGTTCTCATAGATCTCAGCTTCTTTCGAAGGACATTTTGATTGCGCTTGCCAGTCGCCACAGGTTTTATTGTCGATCAAATGAAACGCCGCGAGGTCGGCCCATTTTGTGCCTGGAAACTTCTTCATCACGTGCTTCATGTAATCTTCGTTGATCTGCGGCCGAAGATTCGGGTCTTGTTCTTTGGCGGATGGCAGCGTCATCACATCGGCCTTCTCAACCTGCCAGCGAATGTCCGCGGCGCGGTACATCGCCTCGCCGGCGAGTGGGGAATTAGGAAAGATTTCGGCAATCTCCGTGTAAAGACGCAAAGCATCCTGATCCGCGCCTCTGCGGCCACTGCGTTGGCTGGCTTGATCTTCAGAATCGATGGCCTCGCCCAGCAAGACCCTGTCTCCATTAGGCGTGTTCGCGCTCACCATGCTCTTGTCGGTGATCCATCCAGTCACAGTGCGCTCATCGGTTACGTTGGCTTCGACATGAGACCATTCTCCGCTGGTGTCCAACACAACCACTTCGCGGCCGCGAACCAGATCACCCAGGCGTGCCGAACTCGCGTCGGGCGAGACATGAATCGTTGTGGGCTGCAGGATGGCTCCACGAAGGACGTCGGCGCAGCAAAATGTCGAGCTTGATAGCAGCAACGTGATCGCGGTCAAACGCAACATCTTCATGATTATGATCCTACTTCTACTTCGATGCAGGCCCACGGCGAAGCTGGGACAGCAATTGTGGGTCGATGTTTCCCCCACTGATAACGGCGACGTTTATCGCGGTTTTGGGCAGCTCTCGGGCGTGAAACAAAAATGCGGCCACGGCGACGGCGCCACTGGGCTCAGCGACGGTTTTCGGGTTGTCGGACAAAAGCCGCACTGCGTCACGAATTTCCTCTTCGCTCACGGTGACGATGTCATCCACATAAGCGCGGATATGCTCGAAATTAATCGGTCCGATGCTCTGCGTGCGAAGGCCATCGGCGAGTGTCTTCGATGTCTGTTCGGCAGGCAGTTGCGCGATCTTGCCCGAGCGAAGGCTGGCTTGCGCGTCAGCCGCCAGTGCTGGTTCTGTGCCGATAACCTTTGTGCGCGGATTGCGGAGCTTGATCGCCGCAGCGATGCCGCTGATCATCCCGCCTCCGCCGACCGGAACGATCACAGTTTCGACTGTTGGCAAATCCTCCAGGATTTCGAGCCCTATGGTTCCTTGGCCGGCGATGATCTGTTCATCGTTAAATGGTGGAACGATGGCATATCCGTGCTGACGCGCGAGTTCCTCGGCCCGTCGCTGGCGCTCACTGCTGGCCGGGCCGACGGTCAGGATTTCAGCCCCCAGCGCGGCCGTCGCGTCGCGCTTGATCGACGGGGCATTGTCCGGCATGACAATTACGGCTTTGGTGCCAAGTGCGCGCGCGGCATAGGCCACTCCTTGTGCGTGATTGCCACTCGAGTAGGAGATCACTCCTCGCCCTCGCTCTTCGTTAGATAGTGAGGCGATCTTGTTATATGCGCCACGCAGCTTGAAAGCGCCAATGGGTTGGAGGTTCTCAGGCTTAAGAAAAAGCTTTCGATCGTTTGCCGCCCCGACAAGGAATTCGATCAAGGGCGTATGCACGGCGATGCCGCATAGGCGTGCTCGCGCAGCATTTATGTCATCGAGGGTGATTAAGCGCGTGCGGGTCTGGGTGGGACTCAACTCTAAATCTCCAGGATGACCGGCATGATCAGTGGCCGCTTCTGCGTTTGTTTGGAAATGTAACGCTTTAGGTCGGCACGGATTTTTTCTTTGATCACGCCATAATCGGCCTTTTCCTCGTCGCTCGATACATCCAGGGTTTCCATTACCAACTGCTTTGCGCCCGCAATGAATCCGTCCTCGCCCGGCTCAAATCCCCGGGTAACGATCTCCGGCGGTGCTTCAACCAACCCAGTCAGTTTATTGATCGCGATGATCGGCAGCACAAATCCATCTTCGCTCAGATGCCGCCGGTCCTTGATGATCAGGTCTTCGACAACGTCCGTGCGTGAGCCGGAGTCGATGCACACACGTCCGACGTTTACGCGGCCGGCTTTGCGTGCGCCGAGCTCATCAAATTCGAGTACGTCGCCGCTTTCGATCAGGATGACCTGGCCTACAGCGCCGTACATCGACGCGGCCAACTCGGCGTGCAGTTTCAACTGCCGGTACTCCCCGTGTATGGGAATAAAATATCGTGGCTTGACGAGGTTGATGATCAGCTTGAGTTCTTCCTGGCTGGCATGCCCGCTGACGTGGACCGGAGGGAAGGATCCATCCTCGTAAATCACGTGCGCTTCGCGGCGGAAGAGGTGATCGATCATGCGATAGATCGCCTTTTCGTTGCCGGGAATGATTCGTGAAGACAGAACTACCGTATCTCCGCGCTCAATCTTGGCGTGCTTGTGATTGTCGACAGCGGCGCGTGACATGGCTGACATAGGTTCGCCCTGCGTTCCGCTGATCATCACGCAGACTTTTTCCGGTGGAAAATTTTTCATCTCACCGGGATGGATGAGCAATCCGTCGGGAATATCAAGGTATCCGAGATCCTCCGCGATTTCAGCCGAACTGGTCATCGATCGCCCGATGAATGCAACCTTGCGGCCGTGGTCGCGCGCTAGTTCGACGGCAAGCTTAATGCGGTGGATTGATGATGAGAAGCACGAGATAAATAACCGCCGTTGCGTGCGTGCGAAAACTTCATCGAACTTGCGGCGCACCGCTCTCTCGCTCGGCGTATATCCTTTGCGCTCGACATTCGTCGAATCCTGCAGAAGCGCCAGAACGCCCTGCTTTCCATACTCGGCGAAGGCGTGCAAATCAAATAGCCGATTGTCAGTCGGAGTCGGGTCCACCTTGAAATCGCCAGTGTGAATCAGCACTCCGAGCGGGGTGTGAATAGCCAAAGCAACGCAATCTACCAGGCTGTGCGTGACCTGTATCGGGTGGATGGTGAAGGGGCCGATCTTAAACCTTTCGCCGGCGCGCATCTCATTCAACTGCGCGTCATCGAGCTGGCCGTGTTCTTCCAGCTTGTCTTCGACGTATGCCAGCGTAAACTCCGTCGCCCATACCGGCACTTTCAATTCTGAAAGCACCCAGGGCAGTGCGCCAATATGATCTTCGTGGCCATGAGTAAGGATGATGGCACGTACGCGCTGGCGGTTTTCCGTCAGGTAGGAAATGTCGGGAACAACGATATCGACCCCGAGGAGTTCGGCCTCAGGAAACATTAACCCTGCGTCGACGACAATAATGTCGTCGCCCCAGCGTATAGCCATGCAGTTCATGCCGAACTCGCCGAGGCCGCCCAAGGGCACAATATGAAGTTTTCCGCTTGGCATTGGGAAAGCTTGATGCTAGCACAGTGGGGGTGGGTAGGTTTTTCTGCCAGGTCACGATGTGGTTGGGGAACGCAGACACAGAAATCGGCATCTGAGATAATCGATTTCAGATGCTTCGCCAACACCACAAGTCGTGGGTCCGACGCAGAGTTGAATCTGCGATCCAGCGGTCGTTTCAACATGCGTACGCCACAGTCAAAGTTCGCCCACAGAGTTTCCTCATGCAATTGCGCGCCGCCTACGGCGTGCCGATCACAAGCTTTGGAGGGATGTACTCGGTCGATATGGCCACAGTCGAAGATGTTGCCGACCACATCATCCGCAGCGGATGTGCTATGGCAGCGGCCGAAGGTGCAGGATTGGGACTGGGCGGACTATTGACGATCGTTCCCGACCTGAGCATTCTTGCCGGCATTACCCTGCGCACTATTCAGAAACTCAGCCTGCTCTACGGATTTGAGTTCAACACCGACGAAGAGAACGCTGAACTGTGGATCGCCGCGGCCAGCGCCGCTGGTGTCGACATTAGCCGCGAGTTGATTGAGAAAGAAGTTGTCAACCGTTTCATCCCGAAAGTCATTCAGCGCATTGCGGCACAAGCCAGTGGGGAAGTGGTCGAAAAGTGGTCGGGACGCTTGATTCCGTTCACCAGTTCCGTCATTGGCGCCGGACTGAATTACTACTTCGTCAAAGCATGGTCTCATCGGGCGCGTGCCCATTTCCGGCAGCGGCATCTCGAGATGCGCAACCGACTACTCTCCGGTCAAGAGCACGCTTTGCAGGTTGTGGCTCGGCCGGCGAGTTGATCATTCGTCTAGACTGAAACTATCTCAGCCAGTCTTCCAGCTCGATCCCGCGATCGGTCTTCTCATCGCGATACTTCACAATTACCGGTGTATAGAGGGACAATCCCCATTCCGCAGCCGGTCCGCGCTTGACAGCCCGTGACCCCGGAACTACGACGGCATTTTCAGGAACTTGCAGCGATTGCTCGCCCAGGGCGCGATGCACTTCGCCGCGCACCATGTCATACAGTGGCGTGGATCGCGTAAGAATCGTCCCGGCTCCTAATACGGCACGGCTGCGTACCAGCGTGCCTTCATAGATACCGCAATTTCCGCCAATCAAAACGTCATCTTCAATTATGACGGGAGCGGCATTAACCGGCTCCAGCACGCCACCAATCTGAGCGGCTGCACTGATGTGGACCCTTTTGCCGACCTGCGCGCATGATCCCACCAACGCGTGCGAATCGACCATCGTTCCCTCGTCGACGTACGCGCCAACATTGATGAACATCGGCGGCATACAGATGACGCCCGGCGCAACATAGGCGGCAATTCTGACTGACGATCCCCCGGGTACAACTCGAACCCGATCTTCGACAGTAAAACGACGGATAGGGAAGGTATCTTTGTCGATGAATGAAAGCGAGTCATTTCCCATCTGGCTGAGCTCGCCTAGCCGAAAGCCAAGCAGGATGCCTTGTTTCACCCAAACGTTTACATGCCAATGACCGTCGGCTCGCTCGGCAGCCCGAATCTGGCCCTTGGTAAGCTGATCACGAAACTCCAGGAACGTATCCCGTGCACTCGAGTCGCGGTTCAGGTCTCCCAGCGAGATCAGCCGTTCAATCGCATTTTGCAGGGAACTCATGGCTCGAAAATATCAGGGCAAGGCAGAACGCGGAGCTTCGAACGCAGATCTCAAATCCGCCGCGATTTTTACTTCAGCATTCTAACTTCGTACTTCTGAGTTGGTCTACACGCATTTACATTCGCTGCGGATGAGCGCTTCTGACATCTGGTGGGCTGCGTTACGTGCGTCAACCAGGGTGCCATAAGGTCCATGCCATTTTGAGTGGTTGGGATCATGGCCGGACGGTCGTCCCTTACCGTGATTGCATTGTCCGCAAGTGGAACGATGTAGCACAATCTTGTGTGGCCCGGCTAGCCAGTTTTCGTAAATAAAAAATTCCGTTGTTGTCGGAGTCGCCGCTTGGGGCTTCGCAATTACACCGGCATCCGCAGCAATCCGCTGTAATTTTGAGCGTGTGTCGCGCCGCATCGGCAAGAGCGGTAGACGGTAAATCTCTTCGATTTTGCCCATCATCGCGAGCACTGCTTTCACCGGCAGTGGGCTCGATTCGATAAAATTGCCGGTCATAAGCGGAAGATATTTCCGGTTCAGTTCTCGCGCTTTGTTCCAGTCGTTGTTCAATGCAGCCCGCGTCATCTCGGCCATCTCACGCGGAATTTCATTCGATGCCACAGAAATGATGCCCACGCCACCCAGTGCAATCACCGGCAACGTCACAGCGTCGTCACCGGAAAAAACCATAAAATTCGGTGGCACGGCATTGCAAACTTCTGCGATCTGTGTCATGTTGCCGCTGGCTTCTTTAACACCGACAATGTTCGGTACTTCGCTGAGTCGTGTAATCGTCGCGGGTTCAATGTTGGCGCCTGTTCGTCCCGGCACGTTGTAGAGAATAATGGGCTTGTCGGCAGCCTCGGCCACAGCGCGAAAATGCCGATACTGACCCTCCTGCGTCGGCTTATTGTAATAGGGAGTCGCAGTTAGAATTGCGTTTACACCCGCTCGAGACGCCACCTCTCTAGCTTTCGCCGCTGCGTCCTGAGTCGAATTCGAGGTCGCACCAGCCACAACCGGGACACGTCCGGCTGCAACCTCTATCGTTACGTCAATGACATTCAGCCATTCATCATGGCTCAGAGTCGGAGTTTCGCCGGTCGTGCCGCAAGGAACCAGGAAATCGATTCCAGAGTCAATTTGCCACGCGATCAGGCTGCGAAGGGCCGTTTCATCAATCGATCCATCCTGGCGGAACGGGGTTACAAGAGCAGTACCGCATCCACGGAGTTCCATATCACTAAGATAACTCCAAGCGTTGATCCAGCAAAAGCCCTGGCTGGCGCGGGCGCGGGTAAACCCCGATATGTCAGCGGTTTGAAGACGAAACTTTAAGCGAGAGTCACTGCAGCTCGCGCCATACGTCTCTGAAATCGAAAAACCCTTTTCGTCCTACCAGCCATTCCCCGGCACGCACGGCGCCTTCGGCAAAACCTTGACGGGACTTGGCATCGTGACACAGGTAGATGCGGTCGGCCTCAGAATTGAGCACCAATTCGTGCAGGCCAACGACCTCGCCCTCACGAAATGAGGTGATTTCCAGATTGGTGCCGGATGCATTCTTAACAATCTGCTGCAGGGCTATGGCCGTGCCCGAGGGGGCATCTTTCTTGTGTATGTGGTGGCGCTCGAAAATCTGGCCAGAGTACTCGTGCTTGAGGGCGGCCGCTGCAGTTCTGGCGATCTCGTAAAACAAATTCACGCCCACAGAAAAATTGCCGCCAAAAACCAGTCCGGTGCCGGCATCCAGCACCAGACTCCGCATTCGCGGGCTTTGGCTGTACCACCCTGTGGTTCCCACCACTACGTTCTTTTTGGCGCGTATGCAGGCTTCGACGTTAGGAATTACCGCATGGGGTGTCGTGAAATCGAAAACCATCCCAACGTCGGCCAGACGATCTGGAACCAGCGCTGCACCATTGGGATTGTCTGCCGCGCACAGTACCGAGACATCATGCCCGCGCTCCCGGGCGACCTCAGCCACCAATGTGCCCGTTTTCCCACGTCCTAAAACCAAAACTTTCATAGGCTTCCGCTAAGCAAATATGTCTGGGTCGGGATCTACAAAAAAAGTGGAATGCAGTCGTTTCACAACCTGCGGTACATCGTCCTCTTCGATCACAAACGTCAAATTGATCTCCGACGCGCCTTGAGAAATCATACGGATCTTGACATCGGACAACTCGCCAAAAACCCGCGCGGCCACACCGGGTTTTTCGCGCAAGCTTTCGCCAACCACGCAAACGATCGCTTTCCGCCCTTCGTATTTCACATCGGCCAACTTCGCCAAATCCGCCGCCAGCGCCGGAATCGACTCGTTTGAGTCAACGGTAAGCGAAACGCTGACCTCCGAAGTCGATACCACATCGACCGGCACGCGATGCTTATCGAAGATTTCAAAAATCGCCTTCAAAAATCCGTGCGCCAGCAACATGCGCGTGGCGGCCACATCAATAATCGTAATCTTTTTCTTGGCGGCGATCGCCTTAAAGAAATTCCGGCAGGGCGGAACACGGGCTGCGATTCGTGTGCCTTCGCACGTGGGATTTCTCGAGTTCAAAATGTAAACCGGGATGTTCCTCTGCACGGCCGGCAGGACTGTCGACGGATGCAATACCTTGGCGCCAAAGTAAGCCAACTCGGCCGCCTCATCGAAGCTGATGACTTTAATCCGCTTTGCATCCGAGCACATATTCGGGTCCGTGGTCATCATGCCATCGACATCCGTCCATATATCGATGCGTTCCGCGCCAAGTCCGGCTCCCACGATTGCTGCCGAATAATCCGATCCGCCGCGGCCAATGGTAGTTGTGATTCCAGTCTTGGTTGCGCCGATGAATCCACCCATCACCGGGACTTTACCGGCATACAGAAGAGGTTGGAGTTTCGTTTTCAGACGTGCATTGGTTTCTTCGAAAAGCGGGGCGGCCTTCATGAATGCGTCATCTGTTACCAGGCAGTGGCGGGAATCCACCATGCTCGCGTCGATTCCGCGCGCTGCAAACGCTGCCGCAGCCACTTTGCTTGACAGAAGCTCTCCCTGTGCGGCCACCTGATCGGTAGTGCGCGGCGTCAATTCGCCGACCGCGACAATTCCACGCAGCAATTCATCCAGGGAATCAAACGCGGCTTCTATTTCCTTGTGAAGGTTGGTGAAACTCTTCGTTCCAAGAAGCTCGCCGGCGGTTGTGTAATGCCGCTCACGCAGCGCACGCGACAATTCGAGTGCCGTCTTGCGGTCGCCATTGCCGGCGGCCCGTGCAGTAGCCAACAGCTGATCGGTGACCTTCGCGAAAGCACTGACAACGACAACGGGTTTGAGGTGCAGCCGGCTGCTGACAATTCCCGCTACGCGATCAATGGCGGTGGCATCCTGCACGGACGTCCCGCCAAACTTCATGACGATCATGTCTGGCAACTCCAAGGGTTGCCAGGCCTAAGTTGCCTGTTCCGGTGGTCCAGCCAAACCGTCACGACAAGTATCCCTGGGACTTTAAGAACTCCGCATTCAGCAGGGCAGCCCCTGCAGCTCCGCGAATGGTGTTGTGAGAGAGTACGGTGAATTTCCAGTCAAAAACGCTGCATGGCCGTAGCCGGCCAACAGTCGTCGTCATGCCATTTCCCGCGTCCACGTCGAAACGTGGCTGGGGACGGTCGTGAGCATCGACGTATCGAACTGGTCGAACTGGAGCGGTCGGCAACCCCAGCTCTTTTGGCATCGCGGCAAATGCATTCCATGCCTTGATAATCTCTTCCGGCTGGGCTTTCTTCTTCAGCTTGACCGAGACAGATTCCGTGTGGCCATCTTCGACAGCCACGCGATTGCAGTGAGCGCTCATACCGAAATCTGCTGGCGCGATTTTCGATCCGGCCAGTTTGCCCAGCAGCTTCTGCGTCTCCTCTTCCATCTTTTCTTCTTCTTTTGCGATGTAGGGGATGACATTACCTAGAATATCTAGAGAGGCAACTCCAGGATATCCTGCGCCACTCACCGCCTGCATAGTAACGACCATGACGGTTTCGAGTCCGAATTGCTGCTGTAGTGGCGCCAGTGCGAGCACCAAGCCCATGGCCGAACAGTTTGAATTTGTCGCCACGAAGCCGCCGGATTTCTTACGCCATGGTTGAATGTCGATCAGTTTTATGTGATCGGGATTGACCTCAGGAATGACCAGCGGTACATCGCTCTGCATACGCAACGCGCTTGAGTTGGAAACGACCGCATGGCCCGCATCGGCGAAGCGCGGTTCGAGTTCTGCGGCGATCGAGGAATCCAGAGCCGCAAAAATAACCTTTGGCGCGGCGTCAGGCTGTGCCGGCGAAACCTTCATCTTCGCTACACTTGCAGGCATTGCCGTTTTCATCCGCCAGCGCGCAGCTTCGCTGTAGAGCTTGCCTTCCGAGCGATCCGAGGCTGCGAGCCAGGCAACTTCAAACCAGGGGTGGTTCTCCAGCATCTGGACAAAACGCTGTCCGACCACTCCGGTTGCGCCAAGTATTCCGACAGAAATCTTCTTCGACATGTTGTTATGAATTTTACATCAGGGGTCTGCGGCTAAAGTTACGAGGGGACCAAAGTAACTAGTTGGCGGGCTCAAGCGTTAACTCGTGTTTTCCTGACGCCTGTTCGACCGGCTTTGAAAACCTCCACAGATAAGTAAAACCGGTATACCATGCGCTCCACTCATCCATGTAATAAGGGCTCAAAAAGTTACCGGCTTCCCCGGTTACAAGATTCAACGTCGATTGATCAAGATTAGACAGATCCTCCGTAATCCGCTCCGATGGCCCGGTTCTTCCGGTCACCGCCTTGACCGTAAACATGCTGCCGGATTGCGGCAGGGCCCCCGTGCCTGTCCAGCGATTCAACAGCGGAATTTTGCCGAGGACCGGGTTTTGTATTTCGATTGGATTTTGTGAGCCCCAGTTCCACGAATTTAAGTCTGCCGGAGCATCGAGGTCGCTGACTGCCGCATCGACTGCCGCGGCCAGCAGATCGTCATAAGAACTGTAACCATCAGGCAGCCAGCGTTGTGGCTGCTTTTGTAGAATATTGTCAAGCCACACTGTAGACATCATCCATTGATAGCTCTTCCAGCTCAATGTGGCGCTCGGCTCTTCATCCGATGCGTTTTCCTGACCCGCTTTCCCCAGCTTTGACTCCAACAGAAGCCGGTGCAGCTCTTCGCGCGAGCGCACCGCAATTGTCGGAGCCGCAGACGATGCGTTCATATGCCCATCCCACTGGCGCAGAACGTCGGCAGCGGTGCGAGCTTTACTGGAGGGCGATTTCGCGTGGTCCACGGCATAAACGATTCGCTCCGCGACGAAGCGGTCGAGTTCGGAGTAGACATCCGTTTGGAGAGCCAGCATATCGGAAGCTGAAAACCTTTTCCCCGATTCCAACACCTTGTAAATTCTCGAAACCCGCCATGGCGCCTCCCATTCCGTGCTGAGCGAGTTCGCGTATCCGTCAGGAGTAATGCGGCTATTCGCGCTGGCGATAATCCCAGACGCCGGGTTGTAAACTCTTGGTAAGGCGTCGTAGGGAACGTAGCCGATCCATTCGTGAGCGTCTGTGCTGCCATCCTCGGGAAGGCTGCCATCTCCAGTCGCTCGGATCGGAACTTTCCCCGTCGCCTGATAACCGATGTTTCCATCGACGTCAGCGTAGACCACGTTTTGTCCGGGGGCATCGAATTGCGAAAAAGCGTTGCGAAACTCACCCCAATTCTGGGCAGCATCGACCGCGAAAAACGGACTGCGAATGCCATCGTATAAGGTCCAACGCAGCGCCAACTTTCGCGTTTCTCCGCGGGCAAGTTCGCTCACGATCGGCCCGTGCCGCGTCAGCAGAACATCAAATGCGACGTCCGGCTTACCTTTAATGTGGATGATCTCTTGCCGCCGTTCTGGCTGCTTCCATCCCTCCGGAGTTAAATACTGTCCATCGTCGCCGAAACTCTCTATGTATACGTCCTCGACTGTTGGTCCAAGGTTGGTGAAGCCCCACGCGATACGTTGGTTGTGCCCGGCAATTACATACGGATACCCCGGAAGTGTCACGCCGGCAACGTCAAACTGACCGCAGCGCAGGTGGGCTGCGTACCAGAGATTCGGCATCTGGTGCCCCAAGTGCATGTCATTTGATAACAGCGGTTTTCCCGAAATTGTGTGCGCTCCGGAAACCACCCAATTGTTCGAGCCTATGGCGCGAAGGTCGTCTGAAAAAAATTGTTCGTTCGGAAACAACGTGGTGGGTGGCGTTGCGATTAGCCGGCCAGGAAGCTCAACCACCGAACTGTCGGATTTATCGTCGTTATCATCATCTTCATCTTTGTCATCGTTCTTGCCCGGCGCTTGCACATCCAGTCCAGCATGCGAAACTGTAGGTGGGCGCTCCCGCCAGGATGTATTTACGTAAAGATCGGCGGTCAGTTCTGGACCGAGCTTGGCAAGAATCCTTTCGCGGTTCAGCGCATGGCGCGGCGTGCTGCTAAGGTCCTGTACCATGTACGCCGCAATCACCAGAGAATCTTCAGGCAGCCAAGGTTTGGGCGAGTAACCCAGAATCCGGAACTCAATCGGCAGACGATTGCGATGGGATTCGATATAAGCGTTCACCCCACGCGCGTAAGCTTCCAGGTGCTCTCGGCCTTCAGGTGTCGTCATGGTCAGGTTTTTCTGCGCCGCCTGGCGCATGCCTAAAATCCGCTGCTGGCGGTCGTGTTTTAGTTGACCCTCCCCGACCACCTCGGACAATTCACCGGCGGCGTAACGACGCATGCCATCCATCTGGAACAAACGATCCTGTGCGGTAATGAATCCTTGGGCGAAAAAAAGATCGTCCAGGTTCGCAGCGCTTATGGTAGGAAAGCCGTGGCCGTCACGCGCGACTGTAACCGGAGCGGAAAGCCCGCGTACTGCCAATCTGCCATCCAGTTGGGGCAACGCTGATCTGGCATTGAAGTAAAGCCATAAGACCGCAGCTATTAAAGCCAGAATCAGGACTCCCAGCCCAGCAGCTACAACGGTGCGCGAACGCGTTCTTGAATGGATGGTTGTGCCAGTGCTGGCCATGTGTAGCGTTCTTGAATTCTAGGGCCGACACGGAGGTTAAGACAAATCTTCGCCGGTTGGCGCGGGGCGACGAAGCCCAGTATGATGCAAGTGACTGTTGTTCGCGGGCTGATTTGACGGCCGAGTCGCACCCATGCTCCAGAAGCGCATCGACGACCAACCCAGCATCTCCCGCGAAATGATTCGCGAAGCACAGCAGATTTTGCATCAGCACCTCAAGAAAGTTGGTCTCAAGCATACTGCGCAACGGGATACGATTCTGCGTACTTTTCTTGAGACAAGAGAGCATCTTTCTACCAACGAATTGCACCGGTTGGTGCAGAAGCGCGACTCCGGGATCGGTTTTACTACGGTCTATCGCACACTGAAGCTCCTTGCCGATTGTGGACTCGCAAGCGCCGTTGCCTTTCATGACGGCATTGCCCGCTTCGAACATCAATACAACCGTCGCGACCATCACCACATGGTCTGCACAGAATGCGCCAGTTCGGTTGAGTTCTTCTCTCCCGAGGTCGATGATCTGGAACACGAGATTGGACGCAAGCACCACTATGCCACCACCGGCCACACCTTCCAGATCTACGGAGTCTGCGAAGACTGTCGCAAGAAAACCGGCAATCACGACTGAACTGTAGCCCTCCTAAAGAAGAGCCTGATTCCTGCCGATAAAACATTCTGGTCCGTTTTTCTTGGCTATGGGGCTCAAGCGCCAGTTCGAAATCATCGTGATCACGGCGGCCGTCGGTTTTTTGGTGCTGGCGGGGTTCGACATGAAAACCGAACACACCCGCATGCTCGACGAAAAGCGGCAACAGGCGCAGACTCTGACTGATCTCGCTTATGGCCTGATCGTACATCAATACCAGCTGGAGGTAAGCGGAGCGATCAGCCGCGCAGAGGCGCAAGAGCGCGCCGTCACCGCAATTCAGGCCATGCGGTACCAGAATGGCAATTACTACTGGGTAATTAGACTGGATCAGCCTACCGTTGTCACCAATGCTGCCCGCCCCGATCTCGACGGACAGGACCTTTCCAACTACCCCGATCCTCGCGGAAAGGCGGTGTTGGCCGAGTTCATCAAGGTTGCCCGCCAGCATGGTTCCGGATTCGTTTCCTACTATTGGCCCCAGCCCGGCGAGCAGAAGCCCGTCCCTAAGCTTTCGTTTGTAAAAGCCTTCGTCCCCTGGGGATGGATTGTCGGAACCGGCATTTACATGGATGACCTCGATATTGTGTGGCGCGATAAGGCCATCAGCGCCGGATTGGTGGCAGCCATTTCCATGACGGTTCTCCTGATTGTCTCTCTAAGCATCTCCAGTTCCATCTTCACTCGGCTGCACTCCGTCGTCGAACGCATGCGGAGCATTAGCGAAGGCCATGGGGACTTTCCCGGTCGCATCCAGAGCGTTGTCGACACAGAGTCGGTTTTCAGGCACGTCCTCGGGGGCCGCGACGAAGTCAGCATGCTGGTCGACGGATTTAACAGAATGTTGGGAGAAATTCGCAAGCGTGATGCGCGTTTGCAACAACACGAGCGATTTCTCGAACAGGAGGTTCATAAACGCACAGCCGATTTGCAATCCGTAAATCTCCAGCTTGAAAAAGCTCATGAGGAAACCGAAGTGTTTCTGGAAGCAATGCCTTCGTTTTTGATCGGGGTCGATGCGAATGGCCGCATCGCCCGTTGGAATCGCGCCGCAGAGAATATCTTTGGGGTCAGCAAAAAGTCCGTTCTAGGCCGGCCTTTCGCTGATTGCGGTATCAAGTGGCTGCGGGCCGACATGGCTGACGAAATTGCCCGCTGGTGGAAGGTGGAAACCTATCACCGTTGTGAGGACGCCAGTTTTGAGAAGAACCAGAAACCGCGATTTCTCGGCCTTCATATACGTCGCATCCCCGCCGCCATCAAGGAATCGGCGGGTTTCGTTGTGACAGGAGCCGACATCACGGATCGAAAGTTTCTGGAGCAGCAGGTCAATCAGGCAAATCGACTGGAAGCGGTTGGCCAGTTGGCGGCCGGCATTGCTCATGAAATCAATACCCCGACGCAATACGTCGCCGACAATACCACCTTCGTCAAATCATCGTGTGAACCCATCATGCAGCTTCTGGTCCTATGCCAAAACATGCGCCACGAAGCGGCGGCGGGGCCGATCTCGCCAGCTTTGCTCTGCCGCTTCGACGAATTGGTCAAGGCCTGCGATCTACCCTATCTCGAAAAAGAGCTTCCAAATGCCATCGATCAATCCCTGGAAGGCCTGCGCAGAATCAGCTGGATAGTTAAGGCGATGAAAGAGTTTTCTCATCCCGGATCGAACGAAAAATTGCCTCTCGATATCAACCGTGCGATTGAAACTACGATCACCGTGGCCAGGAACGAGTGGAAATACGTTGCCGACGTGGTCACCGATCTGGATCCTTCTCTGCCCTCGGTTCCATGCCTGCAGGGCGAATTCAACCAGGTGATCCTCAACCTGCTTGTAAATGCCGCTCATGCCATCGCCGGCGTAGTCGGGGACGGAGCGAAGGCCAAGGGAAAGATTACGGTTGCCACACGTAAGGTGGATGACTCTGTAGAAATTTCCATCCACGACACTGGAACCGGTATTCCGGTTGAGATCCAACCCCGCATCTTCGAGCCATTTTTTACCACCAAGCCGGTGGGAAAAGGTACCGGTCAGGGATTATCTCTGGCTCACTCGACGGTGGTCAAAAGGCACCACGGCCAAATTTGGTTTGAAAGCGCGGTTGGCGAAGGGACAACCTTCCACATTCGCCTGCCGCTGGAAGCTCACGCGATTGCGGCAACCGCGTAGGAGGAACAGATTGCGCCTGATATTTGTCGACGACGAACCGCTGGTGCTGCAGGGCCTGCGCAGAAGCCTGCACACCATGCGCGCGGAGTGGTCCATGGAATTTGCCAACAGCGGCGCAGAGGCGCTCCGCCTGATGGAGAAGGAACCATTTGATGTTGTCGTCACCGACATGCGCATGCCGGAAATGGACGGATCGCAACTGATGGAGGAGGTCAAAGCCCGCCATCCCCGCACCATCCGCTTGGTGTTGTCGGGTCAATCCAGCCAGGAAGCCATGCTGCGCTTGATTGCGCCCAGCCATCAATATCTTTCCAAGCCGTGCAATCTCGATGAACTTAAAGAACGCATCACCAAAGCATGCGTGTTGCGCGATCTGCTGGAAAACTCCGCCATCAAGGCTGTCGTCTCGGGGCTGGCAACGATTCCCAGTCTGCCAGTGATCTACGAACAGGTGGTCAAGGAACTGCATTCGACCGATCCGTCGGTGACGAGGATTGCAACCATCATCTCTCATGACGCGGGTATGACGGCAAAAATCCTGCAACTGGCGAACTCGGCATTGCTCGGCGTGCGCCGCCACATCTCCAACCCCGTGCAGGCCGTTTCTCTCATCGGACTCGATATGATTCGCGCGCTCGTGATCTCCGTGCATATTTTTTCGCAATTCAATGAGGAACAGGTCAAAGATCTTGACCTACCCCAACTCTGGAAGCACAGCCTCGCGACCGCCAGCGCCGCCCGCGCTATCGCGGAGTTCGAACATTGCACCAAAGACATGATGGACGCGTGCTTCACTGCCGGCCTGTTGCACGACATTGGCAAACTGGTTTTGATCGGCAACCTTCCGGAAAAATACAAAACTGCCGTCGCGCGCGTGATGAACGAAGGGGTTCCGCTGATCGATGCCGAACGCGAATGCCTGGAGTGCACGCACGCCGAAGTGGGCGCCTATCTCATGGGAATTTGGGGTTTACCTCACGCCATGGTGGAGGCGGCCGCTTGGCACCATCTGCCTTCCGTCGCACCGTCCAAGCATTTTTCCCCGGTGACTGCCGTGCATGCGGCCGACAGCTTTATAAGCGCTGGGCCATTTTCCCATCTTTCGCGGGAGCATCCTTTGGACCACAAACACTTGGAAGAGGCAGGCTTGGCGGATCGGGAGGCAGCATGGCGGAAGGTCTGCATGGATATCAGCGACTCCCTCAAAGATAAGGAGCTAGGGCAATGAACAATAAGGTCCTCTTTGTCGACGACGAGCAGGCGGTCCTCGACGGCTTCAAGCGCATGCTGCACCGCGACTTCGAAATCGACACCGAATGCGGTGGAGAACTGGCTCTCAAGGCCATACACAGCCGCGGCCCTTACGCCGTCGTAGTCTCCGACATGCGTATGCCGCAGATGGACGGTGTGCAGTTCCTCTCGAAAGTCCGGCAGATCACACCAGACACAGTGCGTCTCGTTCTGACCGGCCACGCTGATATTCAAAGCGCCATGGATGCCGTCAACCAGGGTTATCTTTTCCGCTTTCTTGCCAAGCCTTGCGACAAGGACACTCTCAGCAAGGCGTTGACTGCGGCGCTGGTTCAGCACCGCCTCATCACTGCCGAGAAGGAACTGCTCGAGAATACCTTCATGGGAAGCATCAAAGTCTTGACCGATGTTCTCGGCCTCGCTAATCCAGCTGCCTTCGGGCGCGCGATGCGCATTCGCGGCTACGTGCAGCAGATCGTCAAGACCCTTGCCCTCGAGTCGCCCTGGCGTTTCGAAGCCGCTGCCATGCTTTCGCAACTTGGTTGTGTCACACTCGACCCCGATACCATCGAATCGGCTTACTATGGCCGAAAATTGAGTGCTGAGGAGCAGGCGAAGTTTGACGCTCATCCCGAAGTTGCCATGAACCTGCTGCGCAATATTCCCCGCCTGGAGCCGATCGCGTGGATGATTGGCGAACAAGCTGGCTCCAAACGAGAACAAGGTGCCAACCAGATGCAGGAAAGCATCGTGACCGGCGCGGCGATCCTACGCTTGGCACTCCGTTATGACAACCTCCGCATCCAAGGTATGTCGAAGACGGAAGCCATTGCCGACCTCAGACGCAAGGCTGACTTTGAGCCGCGGTTGTTGAATGCCCTCGGCGATCTCGACAGCGGCTCGGCGATGATGGAGAAAAAACTGACTCCGGTCTCCGAGTTGCGGTCAGGAATGGTGCTGGAGGAAGAAATTCGCACCAACACCGGCCTCCTGATCGTTGCCCGAGGCCAGGAGATTTCCTACACCCTGCTGGCTCGCTTGAAAAATTTCAGTCACAACCGCGCGATTCCCGAGAACGTATTAGTTCTCGTTCCCGTAGAGCGCATTGCAGCGGCGGCGCATTAACCCGATTCCCTGATTTGCAGCGAATTGCCGCCTCGTTCGTGAACTGCAAAGCGGTTCACGAAGCTAATAGTTCGCTACGGGTTTGCTCTTTCTCGCCATTTCTGTTACGTTCCGCCACGCAAGGCACGAGATCGCATCTCAACGCAGCTTCTCATTTCAAAAGGCTGGGCACGGAGGGGTCATGTCTTATTGCACCGCGTGTGGCGCGCAAATCCCTGAAAACGCAACTGCTTGTGCCGCCTGCGGCCGCCCCATCGCCGGGGCCGTTTCGGCCCAAGCCGCCGCCGGCACGATCAACGACAACGTGGCGGGAATGCTGGCTTATTTCACGATCATCCCCGCCATCATATTTCTGTTGATCGAACCATTGAATCGCAAGCCTTTTGTGCGTTTTCATTCCTTTCAATCCATTTTCTTCGTCGTCGCGTTGGTGATGATTCACCTGGGTATCGGGATAATTTCGCACATCATCCCTTTTCTTTTTCTGCTCTTTTTGCCGCTGCAGGCGATCGTTTCGTTGGGTGCATTCATCGTCTGGATCGTATTGGTCATCAAAGCCTATCAGGGGCAGATGTTTCGTCTGCCGATCATCGGCGACATGGCCGCAAACCAAGCCGGAATTTAAGAAAACTCCGTGCATTAGAAGCCTCGGTCGGCTGACCCGGTCAATTCCTCACCGCCAACGCACGTGCTCGTCAATCAGTATGCCCGGTAGCCGGGGCCGCGGAGGGCGCGGCCGGGGCGCTGGTCGGTGATTTTGCCGTCGAGCAGCACGGGACGGCCGTTGACGAAGACAGCTTTCACTCCGACAGAATAGTGCAAGGGATCGGTGTAGCTGGCGACGTCTTTGATCGTCCCCGAGTCGAAGACGGCGATGTCGGCGAACATGCCGGGGCGGAGGATGCCGCGGTCCATGATCTTGACGCGGTTGGCGGCGAGCGAGGTCATGCGGCGGATGGCTTCTTCGAGCGAGATGACGTGCTCATCGCGCACATATTTTGCTAAGACGCGAGGCATGGTGCCGAAGGCGCGGGGGTGGGCCTTGGACTGGCTGAGCGGGCCATCTTCGGCCTGGGCGGGCGAATCGGAGCCGAAGGTGACGAGGGGATTGGCGATGGCGGCGCGAACGTCGTTTTCGTCCATGATAGCAATTACTACGTAGCTATTCCCGTGGTCGGCGATGGCAATGTCCATGGCGGCGTCGCGGGGGTCTTTGCCCATCTGGCGGCCAATTTCGTCGAAGGTCATGCCTTCGTATTTCTTCAAGTCAGGATTCAGGACCTGATTCAACTGGACGCCGGAGGGGCCTCCTGAGCCAAGCCACTGATTCTGCCAGGTGGTGGCGGTCTCGATCATTTCTCTCTGGGCGCGGGCGCGCTGGGCGGGATCTTTGAGGCGCGCGATCATTTTGTCAGTGCCACCTTCGAGCACCCAACTGGGAAAACAGGCGTCGAGGCCGTTCGAGGCGCGCGCGTAGGGATACATGCTGGCGGCGACGTCGATGCCACGGGCGCGGGCGGCGGCGATGCGATTGAGGACCTCGGGCATCTTGCCGAAGTTTTCGGAGTAAGCAGTTTTGAGATGCCAGATGGTGGCAGGAATTTCGGCGCCCTGCGAGATGGCAAAAACTTCGTCGAGGGAAGGGAATATCTGGTCGGCTTCGGAGCGCTGATGGGTGAAGTAGACGCCTCCATATTTATGCGCAACTTTGGCCAGCTCGACGATTTCGTCGGTGGAGGCGTAGACGTCGGGGACGTATTGCAGGGCGGAGCTGAGGCCGAATGCGCCCTGCTCCATGGATTGGGCGACGAGCTGGCGCATCTGGTCGAGTTCGGCGGGCGTGGCGCCGCGGTTGTCCTCGCCGACCACATAGCTGCGAATGCCTCCGGCGCCGACGAAGGTGCCGAGATTGATGGCGGGATGAATGCGGTCGAGGTGCTGGAAATATTCGTCGAGCGAGTGCCAGTCCTGGGGGACGTTGTATTTCTTGGCCCCATCTGCAGCTTCCTTGATCTGGCGGTCGTTGACGGGGGCGATGGATTCGCCTTCGCCGGTGATTTCGGTGGTCACGCCCTGGGTGATTTTGCTGGCGGCGCGATTGTCGACGAGGAGGTTGAATTCGGATTGGCCTTGAACGTCGATGAAGCCGGGAGATGCGACAAGGCCGGTGGCGTCGATTTTTTGTTTGGCGGATGCGGCGTGAAGGTCGCCGATGGCGGCGATGCGGTCGTTAACGATGCCGATATCGGCGATGAACCAGGGGGCGCCGGTGCCATCGACAACACGGGCGTTCGAGATGATGAAGTCGTAATCGGTGGTGTTTTTTTTGCCGGTGAGGGTCGCTGCGGAAATCAGGAGGAGAAAAACAACAGTCCAGGCGCGAGCTTTCATGCATTCTCCAAAAGTTTGAGTGCAGGAATGATACACGGGATGTGGGTTAGGGGCCATTGGGATCGGGGAACGGGAATGGCCATAACCGCCGGGTCCAGGAAGGGTGGAATTTACTAAAGTTTCAAAGCCCGCCGTCGAAGTTTCCCCTGTGAGGCAGGTGTGGCAGCGGGGAACGGCGTGTTCCTGAGGATTTACGAGGGCAGCGGGCGGCCGCGGCGATCCAAGCCATCGATTGTGAACTGAGATGCTTTCAACCTTCCGAAAACGGTTCCTGCGCGCGATTGCGTTGTGGACGCTGCTGGCGGCGCTGGTGGATGGCTACCTGCTGCGGGTCGAGTATCGCGAGCAGTTGGAGTATTGGCAGGACCGGCTGACGAGAGTGGCAAGCATTAATGAGCGCCTGCTCGAGTCGTGGCTGGGGGAGCGGCGGGGCGATTCGCGGGAGATCGCATCCTTTGACTCGATCCGGAAGCTGGTGACGGTGGGCGGCGGGGCGGCGGGTCCGCAGGCGCCGGGGGACCTGCAGGTGGAGATCGATGCATTCGTCAAGGCCACGACGGCGGCGGGGGTGTATGTGCTGGATGACGGCGGGCGGATACTGGCGCGGTCGACAAAATCGCCACCGTTGATCGAGGAGGTGAGCGATGCATGCAAGGCGTCGAAGACGACGCAGGTGATGACCATTGTGTCAGGCGAGCCTGGGCCGTATCCGCAACTGGCGGTACTGGCGCCGGTTTCTTCCACGCCCGGTGCGGGAACCGACAGCGTGGCCAAAGGCTGCGTGGCGGTGCTGACCCTGCCTGAGGATATAGGGGCGATTATCTCGACGGAGGCAGGGAGCACGGAGACCGGAGAAAGCCTGCTGGTAACCTACCGCGGTAATAAGCCGGTGTTTATATCATCGCTTCGACTCCACGATCTGACGGCTCCGTTTCCCGAAGTGCCGCGGCAGGGGCCGGCGATTGCGGTTCTCAACAGCCAGGGCGAAGTGTTCGGGGAATTCCGCGACTACAGGGGAGTACGGGTGCTGGCGTCGGCGCGCTACATTCCGGCGGTGGGCTGGGCGATGGTGACGAAAATCGACCGGCGGGAGGCACTGACAGTTTTCTACCAAAGCGTGTTCCGGGCGATTGCCATTACGCTGGCGTCATTGCTGCTGGTGGCCGCGCTGGTGGCATTTTTGGGGCGGCAGCAGAGGATCGAGGAACTGCAGACGACGCTGGTGAACCGTGAGCGCGAGAAAGAGCAGCTGCGAACCCACGGCGAAATTCTGGAGAAGATGAAGGCGCAGGTGGAGATCAGCGAAGAGCGCATGCGGTTTGTGTTTGAGGCGGCGATGATCGGATTTTTCGATTGGGACGTCATCCACGAGACGCAAGTCTGGTCGGAGACGTGTCGGGTATTGTTGGGGCTTCCGGTGGATGCGGCGGCGAATTTCGAGGTCTTGATGCGATCGATTCATCCCGAGGACCGCGACTACATGATGGAGGAGATCAACAAGGCACGAACGGAAAAAAAGGGGTTCTCGACCGAATACCGCTCGGTTTGGCCGGATGGTTCGCTTCACTGGCATTTGGCAAAGGGCCGCGCGTTCTTTAACGACGCCGGCGAGACGGTGCGCGTGGCCGGGGTGGTGGTGGACATCGATCAACTCAAGCGCGCGGAAGCGCGACTGCATCTGCAGGCAGTGGCGCTTGAGGCTGCCGCCAATGCGATTGTGATTACCGATGCGAAGGGCAGGATCATGCGAACCAATCCTGCATTTTCGGAGTTGACTGGCTACAGCGCGGAAGAAGCGGCGGGGAAAAACCTGCGGATCTTGAAATCCGGCAAGCAAGACAAGGAATTCTACCGGAAAATGTGGACCACGATTCTGAGTGGCAGGGTGTGGCAGGGCGAGATCATCAACCGGCGCAAGGACGGGTCTCTCTACACCGAAGAAGCGGTCATAACACCGGTGCGGACGGACAAGAAAATCACCAATTTCATCGCCATCAAACAGGACATAACCGCGCGGAAGCGCAACGAAGAGGAACGGCGGCGAACCGAGGAAAAGTACCGCGCCATCTATGAAGATGCGGTGATCGGAATATTTCAGACCACGCCGGGAGGGCGCGTGATCAGTGTGAATCCGGCGCTGGCGAAGATTTGCGGATACGACAATCCGGAAGAACTGATCGCCGGCATTACCGATATCAGCAACGAATGGTATGTGGACCCGCAACGGCGGGCGGATTTGCAACAAGAACTGGAGCGGGATGGCTTCGTGCGCTCATTCGAGTATCAGGCAAAGCGGAAAGATGGGACGAAGGCATGGCTGCTGCAGAGCATCCGCGTGGTGCGGGACGAGTCGGGCAAGCCGGCCTATTACGAAGGCACCATCCAGGACATTACGGAACGAAAAATACTGGAAGACCAGCTTCGCCAGGCGCAGAAGATGGAAGCGGTAGGGCGGCTGGCGGGGGGCATTGCGCACGATTTCAACAATGCCTTAAGTGTGATCAACGGCTACAGCGAACTCTTGCAGCAGGAGCTGGCGGCAGATGCGGGGTTGAGCAAGCAGGCGGGTGAAATCCACAGCGCCGGGCGCAGGGCGGCATCACTCACGCGCCAATTGCTGGCTTTCAGCCGCAAGCAGACGATCCAGTTGACAGTGCTCGATCTGAATTCTGTGCTTACCGACATCGAAAAGATGCTGCGGCGGCTGATCGGAGAAGACATATCTCTGGAAATTGCACTGGGCAAGGGATTGAAGAACGTGAAAGTCGATCGCGGGCAGATGGAGCAGATCTTCATGAATCTGGCCATCAACGCCCGCGATGCCATGCCGAAAGGGGGGAAGCTGCTCATTGAAACCGGCAACGCTCAACTGGATGAAATGTATCTGCGGCAGCATCCAGACGCCAAAACCGGGCCCTACGCGATGCTCAGCGTGAGCGACACCGGTTGCGGAATGGACAAAGAGACGCAGGCACACATCTTCGAGCCATTCTTCACCACCAAGGACGTGGGCAAGGGAACTGGGCTGGGGCTTTCGACGGTCTACGGCATCGTGAAACAGAGCGGAGGCCACGTGTCGGTGTACAGCGAAGTGGACAAAGGAACGACGTTCAGGCTTTATCTGCCGGCCTGCGATGCGGCGCAAGCGACTTCCGGCGTGGAAACGCGGGCGGACGTGCCTGCGGGAAAAGAAACCATTCTCATGGTGGAAGACGATCCGGCATTGCGCGAGTTAACCAAAAATTGCCTGCTGAGCAAGGGATACACCGTGGTTGCGGCGGAAAATGGACAGACGGCGATTGAGGCTTCGCAGAAGCATGCGGGTGTGATCCACATGTTGTTGACCGATGTGATCATGCCGAAGATGAGCGGGCCGGAATTAGCTCAGACTCTGACGCGGGCGCGCCCGGAGATGAAGGTATTGTTCATGTCCGGCTATACGGACGATCTCATTGCGCATCACGGGATGCTGGATTCGGGAACCATGTTGATCGAAAAGCCGTTCGACATTAATTCGCTGCTGACCAAGGTAAGACAAGCGCTGGAGGGTGGTGGATCGAAGGCGCGTGGCATGGGTGCCGGGAAATAGCCGGCAGAAAAATG
>DASVWZ010000329.1:0-8602 GCA_036392935.1 Terriglobales bacterium
GGGATTGAGCGATCGGGAGATCGGGGGATTGAGTGATCGGGGGATTGAGTGATCGGGGGATTGAGCGATCGGGAGATCGGGGGATTGAGCGATTGAACGGCAACCCATGTTCACTCCTCAAATGCAGGCACTGTTTGCTTAACCAACGGGCTATTTCCCTACGTTCAAAAAGGTATCGAGCCGTATGTGGTTGACATAAGGAGAATCCTCCTGGATGACATCGGGAAATTTGCCCGAGGAGAAGCTACCGGCAAAAACTCCGGATGGCGCGTTGCCGCCGAGGTAGTTGATCTGTTTCTGGAAACCGCCCTTGCCGTTGCCTTCCAGAAGCACCATAAAATGGGGACTGGCTGACACCGCGACATCAAGGTTGCCGTCCTGGTTAAAGTCAGCCAACACCGCCGTTCCAAAGCCTTCAGATGCGACTGACGCAGAGTTTGTAAACTGCCCATTGCCCTGCCCCAGCCAGATACCGAGGGTCGCCTTGATGTTGTTAACCACCACCAGATCCAGCTTTCCGTCGTTGTTCATGTCTCCAGCATAAAGTTGAGTGGCCGCGATGGAATTCTCGACCGGCGGCGAAAACTTGCCGTTTCCCTTGCCGAGCAACACAGAAACAGTTGAGTCTTCGGTGATGGCGGCCAAGTCGAGTTTGCCGTCGTTGTTGAAGTCACCCAGCACAAAGGTCGGGAACGAGGCATTCACTCCCGTGGGAATTCCATCTTCGAACTTGCCGTTACCCTTGCCCAGCAGGATGCTGATTCCGCCCGAGTCGGAAGCAGCCAGATCAATATTTCCGCTGTCGGTGAACGCGCCGGCGAGAACGAACTGGTGCGGGATACCCTGGTCATAAACAGCCGGGCCGGCGAAGGTTCCTTTGCCATTCCCCATACACACGGCAACTCCATCGCCGTTCGGCCCAGGGCCCGCGACGTCAAGGTTGCCGTCGCCGTTGAAATCACCCACCGTGTCGGCGATGCAGTTAGCGGGGAAGAAAATTACGGGCTGGAATGTGCCATCGCCGTTGCCCAACGCTACCCCGTCCGCGAATACCAGGTCCAGCTTTTGATCGTTATTAACGTCTGCGCTAATGTAGCTTCCGCCTGGAAGCGGCGGCGCGCTAAGATCGTTTTCCGCAAACTCGTCTTGGAAGGTACCGTTTCCATTGCCTGCAACCAGGGTCAGCAATCCGTAGGTATTGTTGTAAACCATGTCCAGCTTGCCGTCCTGATTGAAATCTCCCACCACGAAGCCGGCGCTGTTGCCGGTATTCCAGTTCTTGCCGGCCTTGAATGTCCCGTCGCCTTTGTTGAGCAAGACCGAAATGTCCTGATCGTAAGCGTTCGATGCGGCAATATCGGGCGCGCTGCCGCTGAAACTGGCGATCTTGATATGCAAACCAGCCACCAAGCCGGTGGTGTAGGCGGTTCCCGCGCCGAATTTTCCCGTGCCATTTCCAAGATGAACGCGAAGGCTGTTGCCTTCGGTGAAGGGCGGGTTGGAAGCGCCGGTTACCAGGTCCAGGTTGCCGTCGGCATTCAGATCAGCCACGGCTACGTCGCAACCGCCGTCCGGTACTGTGATCGGCGAGTCAAACCCTCCCTTGCCGTTTCCGAGGAATATAGCGGTTCCGTTGGTCAGATCCAGCTTGCCGTCGTTGTTGAAATCCGCTGCGGCCAGGCAGAAAGCGTATGTGTCGGGGATGGTGGTCGTGGGCTTGCCGAACTTGCCATTGCCCTTGCCGGGAAACACTGCAATCGCGCCGCCATCGCCGTTAACCTGTGCGGCGACGTCCATAGTCGAGCCCCCAAGAAAGCTGCCGGTCACAATCGTATTGAAATTCCCCGGAACGCTCGAATCGTAGATTTGGGTCGCCTGGAATGTGCCATCGCCATTGCCCAGCATCACCCCAATCGCGGCAACCCCCGTCACCGGGTCCGATCCGGTTATCGCTACATCGGAAAATCCGCTGCCGGTAAAGTTTCCTACTGCAATCGCGCCCGGTTGCTTCAAGCCGGTCACAGCCGTCGTTTTCGGCGTCGAAAAGCCGCCTTTCCCATTCCCCAGAGCCACGCTTATGGAGTACTGCTGCGTCTTGCTGTCGTACGCCAGCCCAATTACGTCCGGCAAGCCATCGTTGTTGATGTCCGCCTCGGTGATGAAGTCACCGCCAATGCCGTAGGTTTTGGGTTGATAGAACTGTGAGTGCGCGGTGGAAGCGAGAGACAGAACACACAATACCGTGATTGCGAAGCTTTTGGTGGGCATAGCGATTCTCCTGCGGGCGGAATAATCTGAGTATTGAGAGGGCTGGCGAGTCGACTGGGCGGTTCCGCCAGTTCAAGCTCAGATCGACCCCATCTTACACCTGCGATCCTAACAACGCCACAGCACGGCGAACGCTTTCCCATGCCGTAGCCATGCCCCGGGCAATTGTTACTCCGTGCGCCGTCCTTTTCCGTTTGTCCGCTGAAACGAGCGCGGCCGTTTTGGAATAGGTTTCTCCAGGGGAAGGGCTTAGAGTGACGAATCAGGGCGCAGAGTGTCATTTGTGTTATCTGTGAAGTATGGCGCGGGCTCTGGTGGTGGGTTTGGGCAACCGGTTACGGTCGGATGATGGGCTGGGATGGCATGTTGCCGAACGGCTTTCACGTGAATATGCACCAGAAGTGGTGCAGGTTTTGGGACTGCATCAGCTGACTCCGGAAGCGGCGGAGGTGGTGAGCCGGGCGGAATTGGTGATATTTGTCGACGCCAGTTGCGAGGGCCACGCCGGGACGGTGAGCTGTACGAGAATTGAGCCGGGCGCGCCGGCGGGAGGTTCTTCACATGAGTTCTCTCCGGCGGCGGTTTTGCGCTTGGCGGAGGAACTTTACGGCCGGGCCCCGGCTGCATATTTGCTTACGGTTGCGGGTGAGTCGTTTGAGGTTGGGGAGGGTTTATCGGCGGTGGTGGTCAGGGGGATTCCCCTTTTGATGGAACGAATTAGGGAGTTGATCGGCGAGAAAGCAAGCGGGGATTCGGGGTAGAAAGGCTGCACAGGTTGAACCCCCGCAGAGGGTTTCACTATAGGAAAAGTAACAAGAAGCGACCGTCCTGTCACGAGTATTCTTGCCCTAGAGGAAATGCTGTAGTCCGAACCGTTCTGGCATAGGACTTTCAACTCACAGGCCCGGTGGAAAATCGCGGGTTTTATTTACTTTGGTGGGGCGAGGCTCAAGCGACACTTCGGTCTTGTTTAGCAAAACGCAAGGTCCCTCGACTGCGGAGCTCGCTCGCGCGGCAGGGATCATCCTCGCCCGGATGGCAATGATTAGGTTGTTGGCGCTCCCGAATGCAAGGTCCTACTTGGGTTGCGTACTCGGTATGCAGCGTGGCATCACGGTGATGCGTGACACGTCTCACAAAAGGCGGGAACTCCCACGGAGCGTTGAAGATCGCGACCGAAACGGGAACACAAATGGACGCATCAAGGGCCCATGAGCAAGATTCAACACTGCGTTCACATAATGCGGCGTTAGAATCAACGGTTCCGTGATGAGTGCAAGCACATTTTCGAAGCCGGCACCGCCAAACCAGGACAAGCGCTGGAAGATTATCGATGCGACCATGCGGCGGGTGGGGCAGAATCCGCGGGGATTGATTGAGACGCTGCACACGGTGCAGGAGGCGTTTGGGTATCTGGATGATACGGCGCTCCGGTATGTAGCGGTGTCGTTGCGGGTGCCGCTGAGCCGGGCGTACGGGGTGGCGACGTTTTATCACTTTTTCTCGCTTAAGCCGGCGGGAAAGCACACCTGCGTGATTTGCCTGGGGACGGCCTGCTACATCAAGGGCGCGCCGCAGCTGGTGGATACGGTGAAGCGGGAGTTGGGGATTGCGATGGGAGAGACGACGGAAGACCGCGAGATTTCCGTGCTTTCGGCGAGGTGTTTGGGATCGTGCGGGCTGGCGCCGGCGGTGGTGTACGACAACGAAGTGGCAGGCAAGGTAGGCCCGGAGCAAATGCGGCAGCAGATGGAAAAGTGGAGCGCTCATGACGCCTGAAGAACTTGAGGGCATAGCGGCGGCGGAGCGCGAGGCGCAGGCGAAGGTTGCGAAGCGGGTGAATATCTGCCTGGCAGCGGGGTGCATTTCATGCCAAAGCCAGGGGGTGAAAGATGCGATCGATGCGGAGATCGAGCGGCGCGGATGGAAGGGCCAGTGTGCGAGTAAAGGCGTGGGCTGCATGGGGTTGTGCGCGGAGGGGCCGCTGGTTTCGACGAGCGATGGAACCGTGTATCAGCATGTGAAGGCGGAAGATGCCGTGGCGTTGCTGGATGGATTGGAACAGAGGCAAAAGGTGGAGCGGCTGGTGTGTTCGACGGAGGTTCCGTTCTTCAAGCGGCAGAAAAAGATTGTGCTGGAAAACTCGGGGATGATCGATCCGGAGCGGGTCGAGGAGTACATCGCGGCGGAGGGATATCGTGCCCTGGTGGATGCCATAACGGAGATGAAGCCGGGCGAGGTGGTGGAGCAGATCACCAAGAGCGGACTGCGCGGGCGCGGGGGCGCGGGGTATCCGACGGGATTGAAGTGGAGCACGGTGATGAAGGCGGTAGGCACGAAGAAATTCGTGATCTGCAATGCCGACGAGGGCGACCCGGGGGCGTTCATGGACCGCAGCGTGCTGGAGAGCGATCCGCACCGGGTGATCGAAGGGATGCTGATTGCGGCGTACGCGGTGGGCGCGTCGGAAGGATACATATATGTGAGGGCGGAGTATCCGCTGGCGATCAAGCGGCTGAAGATTGCGATTAAGCAGGCGGAGCGACTGGGATTGCTGGGCGCGAATATTTGCGGATCGCCGTTCAGTTTTCGGATTGAATTGCGGCTGGGCGCGGGAGCATTCGTGTGTGGCGAAGAGACGGCGCTGATCGCTTCGATTGAAGGGCAGCGGGGGACGCCGCGGCCGCGGCCGCCGTATCCGGCGATGGAGGGGTTGATGGGCGAGCCAACCCTTATCAACAACGTGGAGACATTCGCCAATGTGCCGCCGATCATCCGCAAGGGCGGAGCGTGGTATGCGGGGATTGGCACGGAAAAGAGCAAAGGAACGAAAGTTTTTGCGCTGGCGGGGAGGGTGCAAAACACGGGGCTGGTAGAGGTGCCAATGGGCATCACGCTGCGCGAGATCGTGTATGAGATTGGCGGGGGGATTCCGGACGGCAAGGAGTTTAAGGCAGTGCAGACGGGTGGACCTTCGGGCGGATGTCTGCCGTCGGAATGTCTGGACATGCCGGTGGATTATGAGTCGCTGGCGCAGGCGGGATCGATCATGGGGTCGGGCGGGATGATCGTGATGGATGAGACCTCGTGCATGGTGGATGTGGCGAAGTATTTTATGGAATTTTGCATGACGGAGTCGTGCGGGAAGTGCATACCGTGCCGGGTGGGGACTTATCAGATGCACCGACTGCTCGAGGCGATCACGAAGCTGGAAGCGACGGAGAAGGATGTTTCGCTGCTTGAGGAGTTGTGCGACCTGGTGAAGAACACGAGCTTGTGCGGGCTGGGTCAGTCGGCACCGAATCCGGTGCTGAGCACGCTGCGTTATTTTGCCGAGGAATACAAGCAGCACATCGCGGGAAACGAGTGCGTGGCGGGAGTTTGCGGCAAGGGGGTGGCGTGAGCGCGGCGGGAGCGGTAAAGACGCTGAAGATCGACGGACGCGATTTCAGCGCGCGGGCGGCGGAGACGATTCTGGATGTGGCGCGGGAGAACGGGATTTTTATTCCGCGGCTTTGCGATCTGGAAGGGCTTTCGCCGGTGGGCGCGTGCCGGCTGTGCCTGGTGGAAGTAAAAGGAACGAACCGGCTGCTCGCGTCCTGCGTGACGCAGGTGGAAGAAGGCATGGAAGTCACGACGACTTCGGAGCGGCTGGAGCGCTATCGCAGAGGGATTGTGGAACTACTGTTTACGGAACGGAATCACGTGTGCTCGGTGTGCGTTTCGAATGGACATTGCGATTTGCAGAGCATGGCGCAGAAGCTGGACATCACGCACATACATTTTCCGTACCGCTATCCGAAATTGCAGGTAGATGCATCGCATGAACGATTTGTGATCGACCACAACCGCTGCATTCTGTGCACGCGGTGCGTGCGGGTGTGCGATGAAATTGAAGGGGCGCACACGTGGGATGTGATGGGGCGCGGCATCGATGGGCAGGTGATCACTGACCTGAACCAGCCGTGGGGATCGTCGGACACGTGCACCGGGTGCGGCAAGTGCGTGCAGGTTTGTCCGACGGGAGCGTTGTTTGAAAAAGGCCGTTCGGTGGCGGAGATGGAAAAGCGCCGCGAATTTCTGCCTTACTTGCAACTGATGCGGGGAGCGCACCAGTGAGCAAGAAACGCATGGCTACCGTTTGGCTGGATGGCTGCTCGGGTTGCCACATGTCATTTTTGGATATGGATGAGCGGCTGCTGGCGCTCGCGGAAAGCGCAGATCTGGTTTATAGCCCGCTGGTGGATGCGAAGATTTTTCCGGAAGGCGTGGATTTGACACTGGTCGAGGGCGCGGTCAGCAGCGAGGAAGACCTGCACAAGATCCAGATGGTTCGGAAGCGGACCAAGACGCTGGTTTCGTTGGGCGATTGTGCGATTACGGCGAATGTACCGGGGATGAGGAATCCGTTTCCGGTGAAGTCGGTTTACGACCGGGCATACGACGAAAATGTAACGCTCGACCCGCGGGTTCCGGATCAGGTTGTGCCGCGCTTGCTGCCGCGGGCGCGGCCGATTCATGAGTTTGTGACGGTGGATGTGTTTGTGCCGGGGTGTCCGCCCTCGGCGGATACGATTTTTTATTTTGTAAGCGAGCTACTAGCGGGACGGCAGCCGGATGTGGGCTCGCGCACGAGGTTTGGAGCTTAGTTTATGGCGGAGACGCGAACGATCGTGATTGATCCGGTGACGCGGATCGAAGGGCACGCGAAGATTACGATTCATCTTGACCATCGCGGCGAGGTGTCGGACGCTCACTTCCATGTGACTCAGTTTCGCGGCTTTGAAAAATTGTGCGAAGGACGGCCGTTCACCGAGATGCCTTCGCTGATGGCGCGGATTTGCGGCATTTGTCCGGTGAGTCATCTGATCGCGTCGGCCAAGGCGTGCGATGCGCTGATGGCGGTGCGAATTCCGCCGACGGGCGGCAAGCTGCGGCGAATCTTCAACCTGGCGCAGGTAGTGCAGTCGCACGCGCTGAGTGTGTTTCATTTGTCGTCGCCGGATTTGCTGCTGGGGATGGATGCTGACCCGGCCAAGAGCAATTTGTGGGGCGTGGCGGAGAAGAATCCGCAATTGGCGCGGGATGGGATCCGGCTGCGGCAGTTCGGGCAGCAGATCATCGAACGGCTGGGTGGAAAGCGCATTCATCCCGCGTGGGTTGTTCCGGGCGGGGTGAGTGAGCCGTTAAGCCAGGACCACCGCGATGCGATGCTGAAGGCGATTCCGGAGGCGCTGGCGATTGCGGAACGTTCGCTGGGCTGGCTTAAAACGATTGAGGAAGAATTTCGCGAAGAGATATCGAGCTTCGGAAACTTCCCGTCGCTGTTTCTGGGCATGGTGAAAGAAGACGGCAAGATCGCCTTTTACGACGGGGCTTTGCGCGTGGGTGATTCGCAGGGCGGGGTGGTGGCGGATCATCTTGATCCATCGCGATATTTCGATTACATCGGCGAAAAGGTCGAGCCGTGGAGTTATTTGAAGTCGGCATACTACAAGCCGAAAGGTTACCCGGATGGAATGTACCGGGTGGGGCCGCTGGCGCGATTGAATGTCGCCGACCGCTGCGGGACGCCGCGCGCCGATCAAGAGTTGGCGGAGTTCAAAGAGTTGCAGCGCAAGGCGGTGTTGAGCTCATTTCACTATCACCAGGCGCGGTTGATCGAGATTCTGTTTTGCATCGAGCGCATGGAGCAACTGCTTAACGATGCGGAGATTCTTTCGAAGCATGTGCGTGCGGAGGCGAAGCCGAATGCGCTTGAGGGCGTAGGCGCGTCGGAGGCGCCACGAGGGACTCTGTTTCATCATTACAAGATTGATGAGAATGGGTTGATTCGCTGGGCCAACCTAATCATTGCCACGGGCCAAAACAATCTGGCGATGAACCGCAGCGTGCTGCAGGTCGCAAAGCACTTTATCCACGGCGAGAAACTGGCGCCGGGACTGCTGAACCGTGTGGAAGCGGTGATCCGCACGTATGATCCGTGCTTGAGTTGCTCGACTCATGCAGCGGGACGCATGGCGCTTGAGGTTATGCTGCTGAATTCCGCGGGCGAAGTTTTGGATAAGGCGCAACGGCTTTAGCACCTGCTGGAGTAACTTTCCGCTAGTGGGATTTCTCACGGTCAGATTATGTTTCAGAAATCATTCAGTATGACAAGATCTGAGGCGTTGGTGCGTTTGGTGCGGCTGCGAGGCTAACTGATGGCGACAACTTCATATGCAGGGGAGCCGCTGAGCGGTTAGCTCGGGATGCGGAAATTCCAGCCCGCATCCCCTCAATCGCGCGAAAGCGCCGGCGCTAGAGCGCGATGATCGGTCTGCAATGGGCCACG
>DASVWZ010000330.1:0-46411 GCA_036392935.1 Terriglobales bacterium
AGCGCGCACTGGCCAACCTGGTAGACAACGCCGCCGAAGCCATGCAGGATGCTCTGTTTCGCGAGATTTCCATTTCGACTGCGCTCCTGCCGAGCGGCGACACAATTGAAATCAGCGTGGCCGACACCGGGCATGGCGTCACTCAGGAGATCAAGGAGCGGTTGTTTCTTCCGTATTTCTCCACCAAGAAGCGCGGCACCGGCCTTGGTCTGGCGATTGTGAGTCGGATTGTCGAGGACCATCACGGCACCATCCGCGTGGAAGAGAATCGTCCCGTGGGTGCGCGATTTGTCATTGAGCTTCCAGTAATAGCCGGCCTGGTTGAGGCGGTGTCCGGCAAACGCCATGCATAACATCCTCATCGTCGATGACGAAGCTGGAATTCGCCAGTCGCTGCAAGGCGCATTGGAAGACGAGGGATTTTTCGTCCGTGTGGCCGAGAGCGGGGAGGCATGTCTCGACAATCTGCAGAAAAACAGCGCCGACGTCGTGTTGCTGGACATCTGGCTTCCCGGAATCGACGGTCTGGAGACCCTGGAGAGGATTCGCAGTGTAGACAATGCGCCCGAAGTAGTGATGATCTCCGGCCACGGCACGATTGAAACCGCCGTGCGAGCGACAAAACTTGGGGCTTTTGATTTCCTGGAGAAGCCGCTCTCGATCGAGCGCACCCTGGTGGTTGTCAAGAATGCGATTGATGCCAAGAAATTGCGCGACGAGAATCGCGAATTGAAGCGGCAACTCACACCGAGGAGCGCCATTGTTGGCAACAGCGTACCCATGAAAGCTCTGCGTCAGCAAATTCAGATCATGGCGCCGACCAGCGGCCGGGTACTGATTTTCGGCGAGTCTGGCACCGGAAAAGAGCTCGTGGCTCACGCTATCCACGCGCAAAGCCTGCGAAAAGATGAGACCTTCGTTGAGGTCAACTGTGCAGCGATTCCCGAGGAACTGATCGAGAGCGAGTTGTTCGGTCACATCAAGGGCTCGTTCTCCGGAGCATCGGCGCCGAAGGAAGGTACATTTCAGAAGGCGGACGGAGGAACACTGTTCCTGGATGAAGTCGGCGATATGAGCCTGAAGACCCAGGCCAAAGTACTGCGCACGCTCGAGGAACAGCGGTTCATTCCGGTGGGCGGCGACCAGCCGATCACAGTGGATGTGCGAGTAATTGCCTCCACCAACAAAGATCTGGAAGAGGAAATTTCAAAAGGAAACTTCCGCGAAGATCTTTTCTACCGCTTGAACGTAATTCCCTTCTCTGTGCCCGCTTTGAGAGAACGCAAAGAAGATTTGCCCCTGTTAGCGCGGCATTTTCTCAAGGAATTTTCCGCCGCGTATGGCAGGCGCCCTCGGGAGATCAACGATGACGCGGTTGAAACCCTGATGAGGTACTCGTGGCCTGGGAATGTGCGCGAACTGCGCAACGTGATCGAGCGTATCGTGATTATGAACCCCACCACGGTGAAGTTCGAGCGGAAACATCTGCCCCCACTCGTGCATCGCGATGGCGGACGCCGCGCCACCGGCGAATTTTCTACGCTCCACGAGGCGCGTGCTTCCTACGAACGCGATTACATACTGAAGAAACTGGATGAGAACCACGGCAACGTGAGCCGTACCGCCGAGGTTTTGGGGCTGGAACGAAGCCATCTCTACCGCAAGATGAAGACGCTGGGCATCGCAGTAAAGGAATAGTTAGCGGGGGCGGGCCTGGGCTGGGCTTGGGGCGGTCATTTGATCCAGTTGTCTTCGCCAGTCGGTTTCTTCCACCAAGCTCTTCGAATCGCGCCAGCCCGGTTCGACTTTGACAAATAGCTCCAGAAAAACTTTTGCGCCCAGCATTTTCTCGATCTGCACTCTGGCGGCGCTGCCGATTTTCTTGAGCATCTGTCCCTGCTTGCCGATCAGGATTCGCTTTTGCGCATCGCGCTCGCAAAAAATGGTGGCCGCGATTTTGGTCAGCGATTTCTTTTCCTCAAACTGGTCCACGAGAACCGCGGTGGCATAGGGAAGCTCCTGCCGCGTCGCCAACAACACCTGTTCGCGGATGATCTCAGCCGCCATGAACCGTACGGGCTGGTCGGTGAGCTGGCCCTCGGGAAAATAACGCGGGCCTTCGGGCAGGTTGCGCATGATGGCATCGAGCAACAAGTCCAACCCCTGTTTTTTACGAGCCGACAGCGGAATGATCTCTTTGAAATCGAAGCGCCCGCGCAATTCGTCAATCATCGGCAGCAGGCGATCTTTTCCCGGCAGTAAGTCGATCTTGTTCAACAGCAGAAACACCGGAGTTCCAGCATCACGTGCCATCTGCAGGGCAAATTCATCTTTCTTGTCGGGCTTTTGTGTGACGTCAATCATCAGCAGAACAATATTGCAGCCCTCAATCGCCTCGCGCACCTCGACCATCATTTTGCGGCCGAGAGAGCTGTCCGGCTTATGGACGCCCGGCGTATCGATGAGCACAACTTGCGCCGCGGGCCGGGATTTCGCGGCGGGAACCTCGAGAATACCGAGAATCCGATTGCGGGTGGTCTGTGGCTTTGGGCTGATGATGGCAACCTTTTCACCGACCAGAACATTCAGCAGGGTTGACTTGCCGACGTTGGGCCGGCCGAGGATGCAGACGAATCCGGAGTGAAATGCCATGGTGAAGAAGGGACGTTAAAAGACTATATCAGCTTCATCTGCTCGGGCTTCACGACCGAGACTCTAACACGCTCTACGCGACGATCGGTGGAGTCCAGGACTTCAAAACGCAGGCCATCATGCTGCACGACGTCGCCTTTGCGCGGGATGCGTCCGGCCATCTCGCTAACCAAACCCGCGACCGTGGCCGCTTCCAAGCCTTCGGGATGAACACCCAGAAGTTCATCGAGGCGGTCGACATCCATTTTGCCAGGCACCACGTAAGAGCCATCGCTTTGGCGAATGATTTCCGACTTGTCATGCTCGTCGCCAATCTCGCCCACGATTTCTTCCACCAGATCCTCGATGGTCACCAATCCCGCCACGCCACCGTACTCATCCACCACAATTGCCATACGAACATTGCTTTTCTGCATTTCGCGCAGAAGATCGCTACCCAGCTTGCTCTCCGGGACAAAATAGACATCGGTCCGCATCAGGCTGCCAACGGTACGCGTGGAGGCCTCCGAATCAGGAATCTGCAGCAGATCCTGCGCGTAAACTATGCCTTTGATGTTGTGAATGCTGCCTTCATACACCGGAACGCGCGAAAACGGTTTCTTGCGCAGCAGTTCGATGAAGCGTTCGGCCGTGGTGCTGGCGGGTACGGCGACGATTTCCGGACGCGGCTTCATCGCTTCGCGGACGGTTTTATCTCCGAACTTGACAGCTGACTCGATCAAGCCGCGGCTGCTCTCATGCAGAATTCCCTCTTCCTGGCCGGCCTCGATCAAAGCGTCAACGGCCTCAGCCTGGCTCTCGGGCTGTTCGTCGGAATGGGCGCGGGTAAGTGAGGTGACCGATTGCAGAAACCCGATCACCAGAGTCATGGGCAGGACGAGGTAAATCAGAGTGCGAAGAACCAAAATGCACCGAGTGAGCCACTGGCCTCTGGTTCGTGAGAAAAACACGAAGGGCAAGAAGCGGTTAAATATGATCACAATCAGAACCAGGCTGACCGTTGCCTGCAGAATCTCGTAAACCCCCCAGGTGTGTTCGCGAAAAACCGCAAAGCTGACCAGCATGGCAATGGCAGCCATGGTCAACTGAACCAACACAGACATGGAAAGCGCAGCACGAACACGGCTTACACCCAGGCGCGGCTCGATCCTGTGCTCAAAGGCATCGATGTTGTCTTGAAAATCGCGAGAGAGAAACTTGCCAAGCTCGGAATATAACCGCTCCACATAAGAAACTAGGGTCAGCAGGCCAAGCAGAATCATGAGCGCGATCGCGATGGCAAAGTTCATCGGCGTTTTTGTCCCTTGGCCGGGCGCAGCTTTGGGGGGTTGTTGCGTTCGATCAAGCTTTCGGGAAGTCTTAATTGCGCCCGCAGTTCGCCCTCGCGTGCAGCCATCTCGCCATGATCTCGTTCGTGATCATAACCTGCCAGGTGCAAGAACCCGTGGAGGATGAGGATCTTTATTTCTTCGACTGCTGTATGTCCTAACTTGCTCGCATTGGCAACCGCGTAATCCACCGAGATGGCCAAATTGCCGGCAAATCCGTTCCGGCTCGCAGCGGGAAATGACAAAACGTCCGTCGGTCGCTGAATACCACGAAAACGCGAATTTAGTACCCGCAGTTCATCGTTTCCTGCCAGCAAGATGTTCACTTCGCCTTGCAGGCCAATGGTCCGCTGAACCTGCCTGGCGAACTTAGCCAAGGATGCTTCACTCAGGCCAGACGACATTTTGCGAATCACGACCGTACTCGCACGGGAGCCACGCATTGGATTCGTTTTCGCCAAGTTCCCAAAAGCAAAACAGGAGAGTCTGCATCAGACCCTCCTTTATGGATTCTAAACCTCTTATTCCTGAGTGCGGGATGCCTCGTCCTGTTCATCGTTCGTGGCTTCCAAAGAACCATTGGCCGCCACTTTCGGATCGATCAGGGTCATTTGTTTTTCTTCCTGCTTGGTTTTGTGTTCGTCGTAGGCGCGAATGATCCGCTGCACCAGGTGATGACGTACAACGTCGCCCTCATCAAAATAGACGAAGTTCAATCCCTCGACATTTTTCAGAACATCAATGGCTTCGAGCAGGCCACTGCGGCGCGCATTCGGCAAATCGATTTGCGTGATGTCGCCAGTAATGACAGCTTTGGAGTTGAATCCGAGACGGGTGACGAACATCTTCATCTGCTCGGAGGTCGTATTTTGCGCCTCGTCCAGAATGACGAACGAATCGTTCAGGGTGCGCCCGCGCATAAAGGCAATGGGCGCGATCTCGATGACATTTTTTTCCAGATAGCGATCGACCTTTTCGGGATCGAGCATGTCGTACAACGCGTCATACAAGGGGCGAAGGTAGGGATCGATTTTTTCCTGCAGCGTGCCGGGGAGGAATCCAAGCCGTTCGCCGGCCTCGACCGCTGGGCGCGCCAGGATGATGCGGTTCACGCGCTTCGCCAACAGCGCAGAAATTGCCATCGCCACGGCCAGATAGGTTTTGCCGGTTCCAGCGGGTCCCACTCCGAAAACCATGTCGTGCTGGTCGATTGCATCGAGGTATCGACGTTGATTTAGGCTTTTGGGCTGCACCATCCGGCGTCCAAGCGAGCGCTGCTTCCCTGCCTCGGCCAGTCCGCGCAGTGTGGCTTTTGGGTCGGCGACCAATACACGCAGCATACTGTTCAGATCGCCATTGTTAAAGCTGTAACCGGAGCGCTGCAACTGATCGTAATCGGCAAAAATGTGCTGGGCCCGCGACACATCTCCGGCTTCGCCTTCCATTTCAATCGCGTTCGAGCGCAGATCGATGCTGATATTCAGGCCATCTTCAAGGACGTGCAGATTCTCGTCGCGGCTGCCGAACAGGGCTTCAATGTTGGGGGTGATATCGATGCTTTTCTTCATTCAATTTCGGTCGTTACCGGCTGATAAAGTTCGCGACACGCAGCCAACCCGGGGTTCGGCTACGGTTTTGATGCCCCGCGTGAAGGTCGCACTCCGCGCACGGCGCAAAAAAGATGTGTATGTCTCTGTGAAATGGAACCCGCCGAGATGCTCGCACCCGAGGCAAGCAACTACCATTGGAAATAGGGTAATCCGGAGTTGCGACTGAGTCAATATTGGTGTGGTGGCGATGACTTATTCCAGCGACCGGTACGCCGACTGCTGAAACCGCGGGGTGCAAACGCAATAGAAGATAAGATCGGCAGGACCGGCATTGGTGATTCGCTGCCTGATGCCAGGCGGGATTAAAACGATATCGCCTGGTCCGACATTTTGCGCGGGCAAATCGCCGACTTCGACCCTGCCACGGCCTTCGGCGATGATGTACCGCTCCACTGTTCCCCGGACCTCGTGCCATTTCGTGGTAATTCCAGGCGCAACCCGTGCCCGCGTGATGGAAAGCGTGTCATCTGTGGAGTTCGATGTTTCCAGTATGTAGCAGCGCTCTTCACTTGTGAACTCTTTCGTCAGGTCCTGCTTGATGATGAGCGGCTGCATGATTTGCCTTCAGTATGCGCAGGACGACGGATGCTTTTCGCCGTTGACCACGACCCATCCATTGTCGGCGCCCCGATGGGTGGAGCAATGAACATCGTGGACGCCGGCGGCAAACTGCTTGGTATGCGAAAAGAACGCCTGGCCGTAGGCAAAGACGGTCACACTAACCGGAGCCGTAATCTTCCCGTCGAGGTCGTCGTTGGTAACGACTTCGATTAGCTTCATGCTCCCGTCAGGAAGAATGACTTTCAGCGGAATGATTTCATGATCGCCGTGCTCTCCGCCGCGCTGGCGGCGCGAAGAGCTTATGGTGATCCCGCAGACCATGACGTTGTCCACGGTTTCCTGCTGTTTGGCTGCGATTAGATCGCCAATCTTGGCGTTAACTTGCGGTGTGCAATTCGAGGGAACATCGACATCTTTCGCGGATCGGTGTCGCGACGCGTGTGCCATCGACAAAGAAAAAAGAAGAACCGCAAGAATGAACACCGGACTTCGCACCGCACCTCCGTCTGTTTCCCGCGAAGTATATCTGAAATCTCGAATCGCCGGCCGCTTCCCTGATCGCCTGGGCGCGATTATGATCTAATCTTCAGAGGAAAAATTATGACTGCTACGCGAAGCGCCCAGCATCCACACGCCGTTTCAGATGCAGTTTCGGACGCTGGTCCCGCCGTTCCGCTGACCATCGAAGGCTACAGCGTTCTCCATCAGATGATGCGGTTCAAATGGGCGGCATGGCGCTCCCTGTCCGATTCGCAAAAGCACGAGATGGTTGCAGAAGCCAGCTCTGTGCTCACAAAAATGGAAGAGCATTCCCCCGGCGGATCGGCGATGTTTTCGCTGCTCGGACACAAGGGCGATCTAATGTTCGTCCACTTCCGCCGCTCATTTGATGAACTCAACCAGGCCGAACTCCAACTCGCCTCGCTCCGGCTGAGTGATTTTCTCGAGCCAACGACGTCTTATTTGTCGGTGATCGAGCTGGGGCTGTACGAGTCCACCATCAAGCTCTATCGCGATCTCGCAGCCCGTGGAGTGGAACCGCATTCTGAGGAATGGAATGCAGCCATCGGCGATACGCTCAACCGCCAGCGCGACGCGATGAAAGCACGCTTGTTTCCGGAGCTGCCGAAGAATCGCTATATCTGCTTCTATCCCATGGACCGCCGGCGCGGCGAAGAAAAAAACTGGTACACCGTGCCCATTGAAGAACGTGGACGGCAGATGAACGAGCACGGCATGGTTGGACGGCGTTACGCGGGTGAGGTCAAGCAGATTATCACCGGCTCCATTGGCTTCGACGACTGGGAGTGGGGCGTCGATTTGTTCGCCGACGATCCACTGATTTTCAAGAAGCTGATTTACGAAATGCGCTTCGACGAGGTCAGCGCGGTTTACGCATTATTTGGCCAGTTTTATATTGGACTGCGTGTGGCTTCGGCGGAACTCGGAAAGCTCTTGAACGGCGACCTGCCGGAGAAATAGCAGGCATAGATCGCGTCGGCAGCACGTCTCTCGTTGCTGCCCCCTCAATCACAGGCTGAAAAAGGACAAGCATCATCTATGGCAACTCTCGGACTCATCGAATACAAAGACGCCAGCCCGGCGGTGAAGGCCGTCTATGACGACATCATGGCTACGCGCAAAACCGACTGGATCAATAATTTCTGGAAGGCACTCGCACACGACCCGGCCACGCTCAAACGCACCTGGGAGTCGATCAAGCAGATCATGGCCCCGGGCGCGCTCGATCCGCTGACCAAGGAGCTGGTTTACCTCGCCGTCAGCGTCAGCAATCAGTGCAACTACTGCATTGCTTCGCATACCGTCGGGGCGCAAAAGAAAGGCATGACCGGCGAAATGTTCCAGGAGTTGATGGCCGTCGTCGGCATGGCAAATGAGACCAATCGGCTGGTTTCGGGATATCAGGTAGAGATCGACGACCAATTCAAAAAATAGATGTGGCGGGAAAAACGGACAACTGGCCCGCGTAACTCTGACTAGGCACGTCAACCATACCCGGCTACTCGGTTCATCGCGCGCGGCCTCTGGCCGTCCGAAACCTGAATTCGTGCTTTTTCATGTCAACGCGTCGCCCGCGGAAGGTGATGCCTTCGGCTTCCAGCCGCAACCGCTGCTCGACGGCAGAATCACCGCGGAGTTTGATCTGTCCGCCCGCGCCAAGCACGCGTTGCCATGGCAACCCTACGGAACTGCGGAGAATTCCGACCACCTGTCTGGCCGCGCCAGGACAGCCTGCGCCTTTGGCGACGCCGCCGTAAGTTGAAACTTTGCCGCGCGGGATGCGGCGGATGGCATCCAGGATACGCGTGCGCATGGTTGCGGCACGCGCGGATTTAGGCGGCTTTCTTAAACGACTCGACCGCTTTGTCTTCACTATCGAAGGTCTCGAACACGGTGAGCAACTTGGTGATCTGCAAAAGATCGCCAACCCGCTGGGTAAGGTTGGCAAGCTTAATGGCTCCGCCGGCAGTGCGTGCGCTGGTGTAGAGGCCGACCAGCATTCCCAGTCCGCCGCTATCGATGTAGTTGGTTCCGGCAAGGTTGAGTACGATGCGATTGTTCTCCGCCAGAAGCTTCTTCACGGTTTCGCGTAAATACGACGATTCTTCGCCGAAGACGATGCGGCCGTGACTGTCGATCACGACGACGCCGTCTTTTGTTTTGTGGTTCAGCTTCAGTTGCATCCAAAGCCCTCCGGGCGCCGATTGGGGCCAGCACAGAAGGTTAACGCGGAATGGCAGGGTTTCGCAAGGAGATGTCTTTGCCCCGTCAAAGGCTCCAAAAGCCGCGCTCGAGCCGCGAAGAAAATCACGTATAATCGTCCTTCCACACATGAGTTATCAGGTCCTGGCCCGCAAGTATCGTCCGCAGAAGTTCTCCGAAGTGATCGGGCAGGAACACGTTACCCGCACGCTTAAGAACGCCATCGAACAGGGGCGAATTGCGCACGGATATATCTTCAGCGGCCATCGCGGGATCGGCAAGACTACGATTGCGCGCATTCTGGCCATGGCGCTGAACTGCCGCTCCGAGGAGCAGCCAGTTTCTGAGCCCTGCGGAGTTTGCGAATCGTGCACCGAGATTCGCGCGGGTAACTCTGTCGATGTGCTCGAGATCGACGCGGCCACCAACCGCGGCATCGATGAGATTCGCGAGTTGCGCGAGGCGGCACGATATCGTCCTGCGCGTGACCGGTTCAAGATTTACATCCTCGACGAAGCCCACCAGATCACCGATGCCGCCTTCAACGCGCTTTTGAAGACGCTGGAAGAACCGCCGAGCCATGTTGTGTTCATGCTGGCGACCACCCAGCCCGAAGATATTCCGCAGACCATCCGCTCGCGCTGCCAGCATTTTAATTTTCGCGCGGTGAAGTTCGAAGAGATTCTGGGACAGCTTCGCGCGATCGCGGCCGACGAAAAAATCAAGACTGACGACAACGCCCTGGCGCTGCTGGCCGAAGCAGGCGATGGCTCGATGCGCGACGCGCTGTCGATCCTCGATCAGGCGATTGCCTCAGGCGGTGGAAAATTAACTGCCGAAGACGTGCGCGGACTGGTTGGCGCTGCTCCCGCGAGCGTTCTCGAAGAAGTCATGCAGGCGGTCGCGCGGAATTCGAGCGATGAGGTGCTGCGACTGGTCGATCATCTCATTAGTGAAGGCCACAGCCCCGTACATTTTGCGCGACAAATGGTGCGGTTTCTCCGCAATGCGCTGGTGGCCAAGGTTGCGGGAGGCGAATCTTCCCTGCTGCAGATTTCGGCCGATGAGCGCGCGCGAGTGACGCGCGTGGCAGAGTTGTTCGCCGAGGAAGATCTCTCGCGATTTTTGCAGATTATGCTGCGCACGCACGGCGAGCTTGGCTATCGCCAGGAGCAGCGCTTTCACCTGGAGCTGGGCTTGCTGAAGATGGTGCATGCGCAGCGGCTGTTGCCCATTGAGCAACTGTTGAGCGAGACGGCGGCCTTCGAACCGGCAGCTCGGAAAACGGCGCCGAAGCCGGCACTGGTGCAGGAAGTTCGACAGACGCCGACTGCAAGACAAGACACGATTTCTCCATTCGCGGCGGATACGGCTCGCAAGAGCGGTCCGAAGTCAGAGATTTCGGCAGAGCCGGCAGCGGTTGTGCCCAGATCGCCCGGAAGCCTGGCGGCGGTGGTGCTGGGATCGACCGCGCCCGCGGAGGTTACCGAGCGAGTAGCCGCGGTGACGGCGATCGCCGAGGCCGCGCCGGATCGAATCGATCGGTTGCGTGATGCCGTGCTCAATGCGCTGAGCGAAGCTGGTCATCAGTCGCTGGTGGCGATGCTCGAATCGGGCGAGTGGCAAGTCAACGGCAGCGAAGTCGGAATTCAGGTGCCTACGTCGGCGACCATGATCGAGATGACGCTGGGCAATGATGCCAAACGGCTGATCATTGCGACTGCGAGCGGAGTGTTGGCGGCTCCGGCAAGACTGAAGGTTATTCCAGGCGGGACCCCGAAAGTGGCGGCACCACGTCCGTCGAACGGCGGACGCAGTCGCGCCGAACAGGACCCGATCGTCAAACGCATGAAAGAGAATTTCGGCGCGGAGATTCGCACCATCATCGATTACAGAGACAAGAAGTAGGAGCGAACATTCATGGGCGGCGGGTTCAACCTGCAGGAACTGATGTCTCAGGCCAAGCGGCAGTATGAGACCCTGCAGAAAAAAATGGAAGAAGTTGTGGTCGAAGGCTCGGCTGGCGGCGGCGCCGTGACCGTCAAGATGAACGGGCGCAAGCAGGTGTTGAGCGTGAAGATCGATCCCGATGCGGCCAAGGGCGGCGACGTCGAGATGCTGCAGGATTTGATTACTGCGGCGGTGAACGGAGCCGGGCAAAAAGTTGACGAAGCCATGCAATCGAGTGTGGGCGGCATGTTGGGTGGGATGGGGCTGAACTTGTGAACGTCAAATTTGCGATCGGATTTTCCGCAGTTTGCCTCTATGCTTTCTTAACCATTGGCCCGGCAGCGCAGCAAACCGTGGCAGCACAGCAAAACATGACGAGCGATATGCGGCACACAGCCAAAGGATCATTCGATGTGAAGGCCACGCCAACGCAAAACGCGTCGGCAGAATCGCCATTCAGCGAAAGAATTCTCGACAAGCAGTATCACGGCGACCTCGAAGGCAGCGCCAAAGGCCAGATGCTGGCTTGGGGCACCGGCGCCAAAGGATCGACCGGAGTTTACATCGCGCTCGAGCAGGTTACGGGAACCCTGCAGGGACGAAAAGGCACGTTCGTTCTGCAACACAGTGGGAGCATGCTCAATGGCGTACCGCAGCTCGATGTGAAGGTAGTTCCAGGATCGGGCACCGATCAACTGGCAGGCATCGGCGGCTCGATGAACATTATTATTGCGCCGGATGGAAAACACTCGTACGAATTCCAGTACACGCTGGCACCTGCGCCGTAACTTCGAAAATTCCGGCATCGGAAAAACCCATGTCCAGATTTGCTGAACCCATGACGCGGTTGATCGATGAGCTGAAAAAGCTGCCCGGCATCGGGAGCAAGACGGCTCAGCGACTGGCGTTTCACATTCTTCGCTGTGACGATGAAGATGCCGAAGCGCTGGCAGCCGCGGTGCGCGATGTGAAAGCCAGCTTGCGGCTGTGCTCGGTTTGCAACAACATTACTGACGTCGATCCGTGCGTTTACTGCAGCAGCGCCACGCGCAACCAGCGACTGGTTTGCGTGGTGGAAGAGCCGACCAACATCGCGGCCATCGAAAAGACCAAGCACTTCAACGGGGTCTATCACGTGCTCCACGGAGCGATATCGCCGCTGCATGGGGTAGGGCCGGAACAACTGCGCATATCGAACCTGGCGCGCCGAGTCGAAGACGGCAGCGTAGACGAAGTGATCCTCGCGACCAATCCCACGGTCGAAGGCGAAGCCACGGCTACTTATCTATCGGGCGAGCTTCGCCGCGCCGGCGTGAAGATCACGCGCATCGCCACCGGCATTCCCGTCGGCAGTGACATCGAGTACGCCGACGAAATCACCATGCTGAAATCAATCGAAGGCCGCCGCGAGTTGTAGGGACCCCTTCGTTCTTAGATGCGCTGGCACGCGATAGCGCTCACCGATCGGACACGAGCGCATGCGGAGACCATCAGGATACCGGGTCGGTCACCGCAGGTGTGCAGCTGCCACCGCGTAGCTTCGCCCGTCTGGGTTGACGAAGGACAATTCTTCGATGTTGTTTAGACTTGGTGCGCCGATGATTTGCACCGTCTGACTATTAATGAAGCTGGTATTCAATCGAACACCGTCGGCGTAGGCTTCAACGCCCTGTCGGAAGCCAGTCCCAGAAATCGTCCAGGTCGTTCCGCGGGCCTTAATGTTCCCCACCCCCATGGGCAAGTTGTCTAACTGAATCACCGTGAGGCCCGAGTCAGTGATCGCGAAAATTTCTAAGCCCGTCTGGTCGCGAGCTATTGCGCCATCATAGATAAACTGAGTTTTCATTGGCAGTGCAATCCGCTCACGGAGTTGGCCGGTATGCGCATCAACGAGAGCGATCTCCTGGATGGTTGTCTGATAAGCGAGTGCTCCAGATGGGTCTACCAGCGAACCAAGAGCAATCGGGGTGAGCGGACCAACCAGGGAGTAAGCAGCGTAATCCGGCATGGAAGCATATCCATTGAAATCAAGTGAGGTGTCGGAAAGTGCGAGCAATTTCGTTGCGGGATAACTGCTCATTACGACGCTGTTTTCGCCGATTGCGCACGTGCTGAAACCCTGAATACTGCCCTGTGTGAAGCTGTCGGAGGCACTCTCATAGAGGGATAAAGGTTGGTACTCGCCGGTAAAACAGATTTCCGATCCATCGTCGGAGGCCTTAATCGAAACGTTGCTGTCCGGGGGCGAAGCGCTTAGCGCCGTTACGGGCGTGGCAATCAGGGTGGTAAGATCCAGCTCCCAAATGCTGGGTAGCGGACCGCCGTTGCTGGGCGCAACCAGAGTTTTTCTCTTGCGCTTATGGAATTGAGGAAAGCCGTACGCCGATCCCGCGGCATTGATGAAAGCCTTGCCGTTATTTGTGGCCGCGACTACGCTGGGCCCCTGCTCCCAAGGCGTGCTGTTGCCGGGCGGGACGATCGCCACGGCTTTGCTATTCGCGGGGTTGTCCGGATCCACTAAAGCGACCGATCCGTCGGCCCAATTTGTGACCAACAATGTTGCGCCGTCCGGCGTGATTGCCATTCCACCGAGTTGGACGTCATTGTTCAATGTGGGAACTTTAATTGGAGTGAGAAATTTTTTCGACGTCAACGAAAAGACCTCGACATGTTTCGCCGTAGAAAGATACACCTGCTGCCGTTTGGCGTCGTAGACGATCGAAAGCGGTTGGCCGTCGAGCTTATAGCTGGTCATTTCCACAGAATGGTAGGCGCCTTTTAGAACAGCAGTCCCAGTAGTTGAACTGACATTTACGTCGTAGCTTCCGTCCCCCATAGCTGGCGGTTGAATTTGAAGCTGTTCCAGCGGAAATGGATAGGCCTGCTCGGCTGCGTAATCGCTGGATGTGACTGTCGCTGAGCTCGCGCCTAACGTGACCTGTGTACCAGATTTTGCGGCAAGCACGCCCAGGCCGTAGCCGAAAAGATTGAGAGTCCCACCTCCGGCTGAAGAAGCGGCGACCTCAGGGTTGGAAGCGAAGGTCGTACCGAAGGAGTATGCCTGTGGAATCCACGATTGAACTCCCGTTTTATCAATAAGTCGCACGTTGACAGGGCCAGCAGACGCGATTCCCGGAACTGTTGCGGTGAGATACGGGCCGGTTGTCTGAGGATCGGTGGCGGGAATCGGACCGAACCAGATTTCTGGCGGCGTCGTATAGCTCTGGGTCCTAATCTGGACATTCTGTTGTCGACCGGCAGGTCCCTCGGCAGGGTCGACGGCGATGTTATAAATTGGAAACGGTTCGTTCCCAGTGTACGGATGCCGGTCCTTGGCATCGTCGATTGCGAGCCCGTGATCAGCGGCTCCGAATACTCTGCCGGTTTCGTCCGCTACTAAAGGCTTCTCCTCGATGAGCGGCGGAAGGCGTTCGAAGTACGCGATGTTTGTCGCGTAAGCAGGGGCAAATCCGGCCGAGCGATAGGTCTGCATATTGATCGTTTGAACGACAGGGACGTTGCCCAGAAAGCCGACTGCATACAGGAAGTCGTTGCCCGGATTGAATTGAAGGGGAGCTGCCGCAGCAAGAATGGTTCTAAGGTTCAGTTGGGCATCGTAAACGTATGTGCCGTAACCGTCCACGGCAACCGTAAACTGCGTCCCGTCAGCGTTGGCAGCCACCGCGAAGGGATAACTCGGAACATCGGCCGCGGTGAACGAATCCGTTGCTGAATCGTAGAGAATCACAGTACCGGGATCAAAATCATTCGCGAAGATAACTTCTTGGCCATTCCCGCTTCGTGCCAGGACCCCAGTAGTATCGAAAAAATTCTTGGGAGCGTCCGTGCGGACAGTGAACGTGTTGGTTGTCAGGTTCCAGGACGCGATGAATACGCCCGAGATGCTTTCTGTCAGCATCAGTACCGAACCATTTGCCGCCACCTTTATCTTCGTCGGCCGCTGTCCTGATGGCGCGACATATCGTTGGCTTATCTTCTGTGTGGCCGCATCGATGGTGTACAAGGCCTGTGAACTAGTCCCAACGAAAACCGTCGAGCCGTCAGGACTCATGTCCAGACCTGCCGGCGAGGGAATTGGGATGCTGTTCAGGAGTTGGTACGTGGTCGACGAAATCACATCCACCGTCCCGATGTTCGGGTTACTGACGTAAACCAGCTTCCTCGCCATGTCGTACGCTGCGGCGAACGGCGTGTCGTCGGTGCGGACAAAATCGGCGCGACTCGGCAGAGGAGGCGCTGCACCAACCTGGATCCTGGCCGTGGTCGAATGGACAAGCGTGCCCGCAGTGCCTTGAACTTTGAGGGCGTAATCCCCCGCCGAAAGGGTCGTGCCTGCTCCGACTGTTACGTTCTGCTGCGCCGTCAGACTGAATTGAGTCTCGGAGAGGATCAAACCCGCTGGCGCACCCGAAATCATTACCTGCACGGGGTCCTTAAAACCGTTCATCGGCGTGACACTGACATCAATGGCGCCTCCGGTTCCGAAGTCGAGAGCCAACGGATTTGGGGAAACCGAGATGGAAAAGTCCGGATTCTGGGACCCCGATCCTCCGCCTCCACCTCCGCTGGTGTTGCCGCTGCCGTTATTACTATTGCTGCTGCCGCTCCCCCCTCCGCAGCCTACCGCGAGCGTAACAACGGTAGCCAATGCAGAAAGACGTAACATAGCCAAAGCCCGACGACAATCTGCACCGAGTGCTCGTGTTAGTTTCATAGCGCAACCCCAAGGGAACGTTATATCATCTTCCAGTTTGCATTTCAGCTACATTAAGCGGGTAATAGAGAACCATATGCAGTTTTTTTCAGCAGCGGGCGCCCTTCAGTTGACCGGGCGCCCAACACGCTATTGTTTCTGGCGTTTAGCGGCTGTTCTCGGTGCACAGTTTTTGGTGCGTAAGCGCAAGCTTGCGGGGGGCTACGGGCTGCCGGATTGGGCCAGCAAACGTGAATACGTGTGACTATATACGGCGGGCGGCCCGGCCTTTGTGGTCTTCGGTTTCCCTTCCCGTTTCAAAACGTCGGGCCCCGCTCTTTTTGCAAGGGCGGGAACCATTGGCTGAAAACCCTCCCAAGCAGAACCCTCGCCTTGCGCAGACTGAGTGTTCACCCGTCACAACTTCGCGGTGACCAACACCCTTGACCGGGCGCACCCGTCGCCTCATCATTGGTTACGCCCTTCAGCCGAACGGCGCGTCGGTCGAAGCGTAGCCATTAGTCGAACTGCTACAGACGACGAAAGATTAGCTCGCAAGTCCTTTGTTTTCTAGATTTTGATACTTTTTGCTCTTTAGAATCAAGATTTTACAAGGAATCGCAAAAACCGCCCCAATAGAATCAATATTTTACGCAAAAATGGGGTCAAAAAAATTGTTATAAGATGGTAAACATTCGCCCGGCGCGACGGATTGCAGCGTAGCAGAGGCTGTTCCCCGGGGCACATTTTCTTATGCATAACCGCAACGCCATTGTCTTGATCACGAACAACCAGGCTCGACACGGCTGTCTAAAGTCGTAGGCAACTAGCTTTGTATCAGTTAATTAGACCATGTTCATCATCCATGGCATCAAGTGGCATTTCTCTTGCTCCAATCTCCCCCGATTCTTGCGCACTTGTCGCTTTAGGCTGACGGGTGGGAAAGCAGAGAACGACCCTGGAAAGGTGACTCCAGCCTCGTTCTTGGACGTCAGCATGCGCCGCGCTGGATGCAACCACATCCCTCCGACGCCTTGGGAACCGGGCCAAACAGCCCGGTTTTCTTTTTTCCGACTGGTCTTAGGTTCCGGCCAACGTCGCATCGTGCGAGTTCCGTCGTGAAGTTTTTCCGGAGTCCATCGCCGCGGTTATAGTAGTTAAACTCGCACTAAGTTCCGCTGAAGATGCGATGAGCATTCAAAGACGCCGCGTACTTCAAATGCTCTCATTCGGTCTTGGGTCAAGCGTCGTCGCACTTCGAAGTCACTTTGCGATGGCCGCGCAGAACCCTGCACCGACGGCAATTGCAGCCGCACCTGCGAAGACCGCGGCGAAGAATGAACCGGGAGAAAAATCAATGGAAAAAGTAGCCGGCATCGGAGGGTTATTCTTCCGAGCCAAAGACCCGAAAGCTTTGGGAAACTGGTATCAGCAACATTTAGGGATTAACCTAACCCCAACCGGCGAGGGCCAAACTCCCTGGCAACAGGAAGCTGGGGCGACTGCATTCACACCGTTTGCGGAGACGAGCAAGTATTTTGGCGATCCGCAGAAAGTCTGGATGGTGAACTTTCGCGTCCACGACATGGACAAAATGGTCGCCCAGCTGCGAGCGGCGGGAATCGAGGTCAAAGATCCGGAGACTTATGCCGGCTTTGGGCGCTTCACCCGGCTGCATGATCCGGAGGGAAATCCCATCGAGTTGTGGCAGCCGGCATAATCGGCGTCGCGGGATCAGACTTCAAGAAAGATATTGGCTTCGTCTTCCTGGCCGACGAGGCCTTCGGGCAGGCGTCCCTGATTGTATTCAGCCATACGATTTTTCCACTTCAGAAAATCGGTAATGGACTGGGGTTCGATGCGGACTTCCACGCGGCGCAGACTGGCGAGCAACAGGTTCATCTCATAGCCGAAGCCTTCGCTGGTGCGAAGATTTTTTGCCGACCTGCGCCGAAGTTCAACGCGGCGATTGGAAGCCTCGAGTAATCCCCAATCGTTGGGCAGTTCGTCGGCCCGGATCAGTCCGGCAGGAGCTAGATAGAAGCGCTCACAGCCGACGCCAATTTCCGGCTCAAGGCGAAATGGCTTTACACGATCGGCGAGAAAATCGGCGCGGGAGATTTTGCATTCCACAAGCACAGAGTGGCAGGCGCGCTTCCAGCCGATCGCGTCCGGGACCTCGCCGCTGATGCAGGCCTGCTCGGAAAGAACCACTCCGCAACGGTAGCTGCGCAGCCATCCAACAGCGAGTTCGACCAGTTTCTGGTGAGTCACCGCTAGAAGCTACAACGGAGCTGGCATCGCGAAAAGTAACCGGCCTGAGTCAGGCTAACGAGAAACCAGGTGCGGCTTGCGGCTGACCGCATGCGGATTGTGGTGCACCTGTTTTCTGGGCATCGGCTTGATCAGAATCGGCCGATGATAGACGCTCTCCAGCAAATGCCTGCCGGCGGCGATTTTCTCCGCCATGCGGTCGCGCGGCGAATACCCTTCCGCATGAATAACGAATGCGCCGTCAGCTTGGTGCACGGTCGCGCGATGAATGCGCCCCTTATGGTCGGAATTCATGGAGTCTGCGAGGCGAAGAATACCGGCCAGCCGCAATACGGTCGGCCGATCTTCCGGCTGCAAACCGATCAAGGCTTTCTGTCCAGTTCGCGGCAGCGCACCGCGATGGTAGCGAGCGACGGCCGCGGCCATTCGTAATGCTTCCGGCGTCCATCCCAGCGGCGGCGTGTGGGCAGTGATCATGCGGAAGGTACGCTTGTGGTGGTTCTCCTGCTTCCTGGCCTTTCCCACGTCATGCAGCAACGCGGCGACCTGCAAAATGGCGCGCTGCTGCTTCCAGTGCTCTTCATTCAAGCCATGTGTCGGCAAACCATCGTAAAGCTGCAAAGCCAATTCGCTCACCTGGACCGAATGTTGGAAATCGGGATCGAGAAGCGAGCCCCACAGTTTCAATCGACTCAGAGCAGCCGATTCTACTTGCGGACCATCAGGCAAGTCGGCACGCCACTTGCGCAACAAGGATTTCTCGCCCAGCATGTGTGAACGATATTCTTCGATTCGCGCGGCACGTTCTTTCAAGATGGTCGCATGCCATTGTTTTCGCGACTCCGCGTCCGGACAAGCCCTGATCTGGACGGCGGTGGCCCAAAGAACATCAAGATCATGGACTTCGCCCAGCAAATCCTGCAGATGCTTTAAGTCGTTGCTCCATGCAGCATGCTGTTCGGGAAGAAAGTTTTCGACAATGTAACGAAAGCGTTTGATACCGATGCGGAGGCTATGAAAGGCCACTTGCGACCGGTTGCGCAAGGCGCGGCGGTGAAGGTCGTACGCCGCCATCCAGCGCTCAAGTGCGAGATGCTTGAAGATTAGTCCGCCGAGGCGAATTTTTTTCGCCCGCCGCGGAAGGACTACGCTCCAGCGCTTCCACTGCTTGCGATCAAACTGACCGAGAGCGTCCGCGGCCGCCACTTTCAGATCACGTTCGCGATCGGAGAGAAACTGCTGTAAACGAATCGTTACAGGGTCGTCCTTCGCCCCCAGTTTTTCGACCCATTCCTCCATTACTTGTACATCTCGCAGATCGCCGAGAGAGCTGAATAGGCGCTTGCCGGCTTTTTTCATCTGCCCCCAGCCGGATTCAGGATCCATGGCGGCGAGTCCGTCGGCCATCGATCGGCAGCGGCGCAATGCCACACGCAAATCGTGCACGGGGTCAGACGCAAAGTCAGCTCGGGCGCGATCGCACTCCTCTAGTACGCGCAACATCCAGAAGCTAAGCCCGGTTGGCTGTTGCTGCGGTTTCTTAACGGGAACGGCGGCCAGCGTGGCGGTCATGAGTGGTTATCATTGTCGCCCTTGTAGCTCGGAAAATCCAGACAGATAGGATGGAAACCGCCGATTCCTGATGTTTTTCCCGGTCTGTCCAAAAAGCAACGGGCTTCCGCGCCTCGCGATACCCCCCGAAAACCGCTCTTTTGGCTTATTACTTGCGTAATGTGCGCACAATTACCTGCTGCTCTAACCTTGATGAGTACGTTCAGGAGAAACCGATTCCAACCGCTGCCACAACTCAGCGTTCCAATCGTAACGCGTCTGCCCGGGCCTTCATTCACAGCCTGAACATCCTTGTGAAGTATGTGCGGCTTTACGGATTCGATCACACCCGCACCCAGGCGCAGTTCGAGATCTCGTGGAAAGAATTGCGGCAAGGTCTGCCGGTCGCTCAAGATGCCGGATTCTTGCTGGGCGTATCGGGGAATCAACTGCTGCTGGATGGCGTGGCCATTGAAGCAGGGCAGGCAGAGCGCAGCTTTGCGCAGCTATTGAATGCGGCCGGATTGGCCAGCATCAGCTTCTCCAGCCAGGTGACGGTCGAAGATTTCGGCAAGCTGGTGAAGGCGTTTGCCTCCGGCGGTTCCAAAGCACAGGATGTCACCGCGCAGATCAAAATCAGCTTTGCGGATGTCAAGAATTCCACCATCAAAATCAACGAAGTTAAGTTCATTGCCGCCGACCCGACCACCGGCGAAGTCAGCATCGCCGCACAACTGGCTGCGCAGACGCTGGGCCCGGAGTTCAAGGATTGGCTGAATGATCCGCAAAAACTTCTGCAACTGATCGCAGCCTCGGAAGGCGCCCACAAAGGCGGAGGCGATGGCAGCGGTAAAGGCCCAGGAAGCGGCAGTGGCTTGCCAGGAAACGCAGGAGGACAGGGCGCAGCGGTGACCCTTGGCGAGCCGGCGCCGTTACAGGAACAGGAGATTCTAAAAGCAATTCGCTTGTTGACTCACTTCGGGCAAGTGGGAGCGACTCCCGACAGCCAGCCTGAGCTGGTGCAGGCCGAACTCGCGAAAGTGGAACCGAACGTCCGGCTGAACCTGCAGGTTTTGCTGGAAAAGCTGGTTGCCAACGATGGGCAAAAGGGGAGCGACACACCACTGCTCATGAAAGCCGCCGAGCACATGGCCATTCAGTTTGCTCTGGAACGCTTTCAGCGCGGCGACATCAAGGTCAACGCAGTTCACCAGATGCTTGAGCAGATGAGCCGGCAGATGGAGACGCTGCGCAAGATTCTGCGCATGCAGGAAGAAAAGATGGGCAAAGCGGGCATCCTGGTGGAGTCGCACGCCGACATTCTCGACCGCATGTTCTGGGCGGAAGTGCCGGACGAGGGCAAGAAAACTGTCTTGCTTTCTAATGACGCGCATTGCGTTCCGCCTCGCAACATACGTCAGTTCGCCGAAGTCCTCATTGAGCGCAACGACAAGGATACGGTGGTCAAGATTCTGACCAACTACGTTGGCTACCTGAATTCGAAAGAAGCCGAGCCTCGCCGCAAAGCCGCCATCGGATTGAGTCAGCTTTCGGATCTTTTTGCCGTGCCTGGAATAAACATGGTTGGGGTAGTAGCGCTAAGGCTGGCAAAAGCCATTGGACGGGAAACCGATCCCGAGCTGCAAAATATGATGGGCGCGGCGTTTGTGCGGATCAGTTCCGAAGCTACCCATCACCGCCAGTACGACGCCATCAAACATGTCTGCGGCGCAATGAACCACATCACCAAACGGCGCCCGGTGATGGCGGGGGAGTTGCGCACGCGCATTGGAGTGGAGAATCGCCTGCCGGAGTTCATCGAAGATGCCATTCCGATGACCGAATTCCCAGCGGACCTGATCGCCGTTTTTCGTCGCACTGGCTCGGCGACTGTTGAACATCTCGCCGAGCGCTTTACCCGCTGCGTCCGCCGCGAGGAATGCGACCATATGGTCGAGCTAGCCCGCGAGCTTGGCCCGTCTGCCATCAACCAGATGCGCGAAACGCTTCGCGTCGGCCCCGAGAGGCCAGCGGCTGCAGTGGTCGGCCTGCTGAGCCGCTTGAACACCGGAATCCTGCTGGAGTTCCTGCCCATGCGGCTCAAGGGCTGGACGCGTTTTTATCATGACCTGGTGGTCCGTCATATCGCGTACGGAGCGGCGCCCGATCGCGGCCGCACCCTCCTCGAACTTCTCGAACATTTAGATCCGTTGGTTCTTCCGCAAACTCTGGATGAAATTGGCATGAGCGGAGATTTGACGACGGTCCCACCGCTGATGGCCATGGCCAGCGACGGTCCGGCTGAAGGGCGTTCTGCGCTGCTGCAAGCCAAGGCCGTAGAAGCGCTCGGCCGATTGCGGGCCACCGAGGCTGTGCCTTTGCTGCGCGGCCTGCTCGAAGCCAAAAAGATGTGGAAGTGGGCAAACCATCGCGAGTTGCGCATCGCTTGCGCGCAGGCGCTGGCCAAGATCGATCCCCGATTTGCCAGTCAAATCATGTCGGAAGCGGGACTGAGTTCAGGCGAACTCGCCATCGCTCCGCTCGACCTCGCCCCGGCCAGCCCCTGGGTACGGCAACGGCGTTACGAGCGGGTGGTGCTGCACAAAGCTTTGCCCGCAATAATCAGCAATGCATGGGGAAAATCAAAAATCCTGATACGCGAACTCAGCCTGGGCAGTGGAGTCGGTACAAAAGAAGACAATCTGCGTATCGGTTCGGAAGCCAACCTCGACATCTCCGTTGGCGTGCGCCATATTCGCGGCTATGTTTTGTTGCGTCGCGCCCGCATGGCTGAAGTTGGATTCGAACTCGTCGATACCGATCTTGACAGCCGCTATCGCCTGCGCAGCGTCCTGGTCGAGACGCTGGCGGAAGCAAACAGCGTAAGCCATCCGGAGTGGGACGGCTCGCGTAAGCCTTAAACGATTGACGCAGAATATTCCTGGCCTGCGTTCTCCATCAAAACCGCATCAGGCGCTGGCTTTATCGGATAGCGGAAGAATCTCCGCTACGTCCGCAGGACTGTCCAATTCCAACTGCTCCTGACCGCTGAGCGCCGAAACTTTGCCGCGATAATTCTTCAAGTGGCGCTGCGCGGTATCGAAAGCTTCCTGCGCTTTGTTGAGGTTCTTCCCTACATTTTCGAACTGCCCCTGGAAATGATCGAAGGATTTTTGCGCCTTGGCCAGTTCGGCTCGGCTTTTTTCGAAGCGGCTGGCAACCTCATACCACTTGTGGACTAGAGCGATGGTCTGCAAGGTCATCAGCAATGTATTCGGCGAGACCGGAAATACGTGTTGCTGATTCAGCCAGTCGGCCAGCTCGCGATTGCGCACTGCTTCCATATAAAGCGTTTCGCTGGGCAGATACATCAGGGCGATCTCAGTAGTTCCGTACTCGGGTTGAATGTATGCTTTGATCCGCTTGGCATCGGCCTTCATGACGCGAACGAACTCTTTGCGGGCTTCTTCAATTTCTGCCTCGTCGCTGCTTTCAAACAGCGGCAGGACTTGCTCGCGGGGGAATTTCGCGTCGATCGGCAGGCGCCGGTTAGGAAACTGAATCATGGCATCCACGCGCCCGCCGCCGGTAACCGTACATTGCAGCTCGAACATGTGCGCGGGAAGAAAGTCGGCGAGCAGACGCTCCAGGCTGGCTTCTCCGAACTGGCCGCGAAGATGCGGCAGTTTCAGCAAATTGTTTAGATCGTTGATGGAGTGGCCGAGCGTGCTCACTTCGCGCAACTGCTCTTCCGCATTTTTCAGGTGCTGCTGAACTTTTTCGAACTGGGCAAAACCTTCTTTGATGTTCTGGTCAAGCTTCTGCTGCACCTGATCGGTGATGGCGATCAGCCGGTTATCCACGCGGTCGCGGATCGCGTCCAGGCTCTGCGCTGTTTTCTGGTTGAGGCCGTCAAACTCGGACTTCAACTGCGCCGTCGTCAGGGCCAGCGACTGACTCAGTTCCGTGCGCGCTTCGGCCAGACGTTCCGATTGCTCGCGGCGGCCATCCTGCATCTGTTGTGAGAGCCCCGAATGGAGCGAGTGAAAACCTTCGCTCAACCGGTCGGCAACCTGTTGACGGACGTCGCCTCTGGTCTGTTCCAGCCGGGAAGTCATTTCATGGCTCGCAACCGTAAATTGCTTTGCCAGAGACTCCTGCGATGATCCGAATAATTGAACAACCTTTTGCAATTCTGTGACTTGCGTATAACCTGAAACCTGACGCTTTAATACCATGGCGGTCAGCACAACTAAGCCGACGTTCAGCGCCAACAGTAGACCAGCCAATAACCAAAGCAACTTTTCAACTCCCTTCAAGATTGCTTAAGTGGATTCTATTGGGTATTGTGCGAGATGAAAAGCAACAAATCGGTTCCCCGGGGTTCCGAAAGAAAGTCATCGAAGAAACGCCATGATCTGCAGGATTCTGAAAACCCAATTGCTCATTGTCTTCGCCGCTGCCGCGGCATTCGCCCAGTCAGCCTACGTGCCGAAGCCGCCGTCGGCGTCTTCATCCTCTCCGTCAAACAGTGATGATGCTGACGTGCGCCAGTTTCTCGATCTCGCCAACCAGGCCCGCGCTCAGGCTGGCGCGCCTCCACTCAAGTTGAACCGCGACCTCAACCAGGCTGCGCTGGCTCATACGCAGCTGATGGTGGCTCAACATAATCTTTCCCATCAGCTCCCGGGCGAACCGGAACTGATGCAACGGCTGACCGCGAACAGCAAACTTCTGTTTGATCGCTCGGGCGAAAACGTTGGGTATGCCGGAAGCGTTGAACAAGCGCACGTCGACTTCATGAATTCGCCGCCGCACCGCAAAAACCTGCTGGATCCAGCATTCAATCTCGTTGGCTTCGGAGTAGTTCGCGCTGGCAATTTGCTTTGGGTGACGCAGGATTTTGCGCACGGCACCACCGCACAATCCGGCGATCAAGTCGCCACGCAGGTTGCAAATGCCGTCAAGGCAGCGCGCGCCCAAACCGGGTTGGCCGCTCTCGTTGAAACTTCCAGCCCTGATGTCGGTGAATCGGCGTGCGCCATGGCAAAATCGGGATCGCTAACCGGGCCTCAGCTTTCTGGCCGACACATTATTCGCTATACATCGTTTACGCCTTCACAATTGCCGGCTGCCGCGGTGCAAGCAATCGATGGAAGCGACGTTCGCGAATTCTCCGTGGGAACATGCACCAGTCAAGGAACGACCAGCGGCGCGGGCGCCTATTACATTGTTCTGGTGCTGAGGTGAGCGGCGGGCGCAAAACGAGAAATCTAGTCGGCTTGCGCCGCCCGTCTGCGCTTTCCATGCTTGGCCGGCCGAATCTTTAAAACCCCTTGCGGCGCCGCGCACGCAGGACAGTCGCATCCTTCGCTGGAAGTAAAGTGCCAGGAAGCTTCGGCATCAAGCCGGTAGCCGACTCCACGCACGGTTTTTAGGTAGCTGGGGGAGTTGCGGTCCGGCTCGATTTTTTCGCGAATGCGGCGAATACAGGCATCGACGCTGCGCGGCGTAACAAATTGTGTCTCTCCCCAAACCGCATCCAGCAGCAGATCCCGCGTGAAGACCTGGCCGCGATGTCTCGCCAGATACTCGATCAGGCGAAATTCCAGGCTGGTTGTGGAAACGTCGCTGCCACGCACCGAAAGCTTCATCGCCGAACTGTCGATCACCAACTCCGGATCGTTCTTCTTGATCGCGTGGAGCGATGGTATGAGCCGTCGCAGAACCGCCTGCACGCGAGCCACCAGCTCCCGCGGGCTAAAAGGCTTTACGATGCAGTCGTCGCCTCCGGAATCGAGCGCCAGAATCCGATGCTCTTCGATGTCCTCGTCGAGCATGAAAACTACGGGAACGTGCGACAACTGCGGATTGGCACGAAAGGCGCGGCAAAGCTGCAATCCATTTCCATCGGGCATCATCAATGCGACCAGCAACAATGCCGGGCGATCCAGTTCAGCCTCGGCCAGCACATCGACGGTTTGGAATGAATGTACCCGGTAGCCGGATTGTTCCAAAGACTGGCGCGAGCTGTACGCAGTCTCAAGGTCCCGGTCCACCAGAAAGATCAGCTGACTCATGCTCGCCCCTGACGCGGTGACGAATCCCAGAACAGCGCGTTATTCAAACAGCCAACCGCGCCGCGCTCGCAGACGCAGTTGCTGACCACCTGCTGAAGTCTGGTTGACCGGAGTGTAGTTGAGCCAGCGTTACTGCCCTGTGACGGCAGTGTGAATACTGTGTGAATTGTGGAACAATCGGCTTGTCAGTCAGCCCTTCTGGAGCAGGCTACTGCAATGATTTCGGATTGGATTTGTTCTTCGGCGATTTTTCGGTCAGAACCGCGATCAGTTCCTTGGCACATGGCGGGTTGGTAACTTTGTGCTCGCGAATGATCTGCTTCGCAGTGAGCTTTTTTCCATACAGCGTTTCGTTCGCAGCGCCGTCGGATCGCAGGGTCGAGCCTTCCAGCGAGATCCCCGCGAACAATCCCTTATTGCGTGAATAGGAGAGAATCTCCGCCGTCATCACAACATCGGTAGCGCCGGTTGCGGTGCGGCCTTTGGGACCAGCGGCGGCCGAGGCGTCTGCGCCCAGCTTCACTTTGCTTCCCAGCAACGACTTCGCTCCGGCTTCATTCATCACGAGCAGGACAAAATCGGTGCCCTGTACTCCAATCTGCAACCCGAAGCTCCCGCCCTCCAGCGCGTACATGGCGGGCGGTCCCCATGGGCCGGTATAGTTGGTTCCGCTGCGGCAGATCATCACCCCGCGGCCATAGCTGGCGCCGAAAACAAACGCAGCCTTTTTTACGGACGGCAGAACTATCACGCACTCTGCCTTGTCGAGCAGGTCCTGTGGGATGTCCTCGGGTACGTTAAGAATCTCCTTCATCACCGAGCCGGCGTTTTCTACGCGATCCTCTACTCTTTCATCGTCTATGGCTTGCGCAACTGAGACCAGAAAGCAGACCGCGATCACGGTGAGAAGCTTTTTCATGCCGAAACCTCGTAGGGTTGGGATGAGTTTCATTCTAATCGTGCTTGTGATGTTCGAGGTTGAATCGGTGTTGGCTGACTTTGTTCGGGGCAGAAAATCTGGCCATCAGATGGCGGAAAGCGCCTGATCCAAATCCGCAATGATGTCGTCCACATCTTCAATACCGACAGAAATGCGAACCAGGCCATCGGTGAGTCCGATGGCTTTTCTGCCTTTTTCGCCCAACGCGGCATGAGTCATGGTTGCGGGGTGGGAGATCAATGTCTCCACGCCACCGAGAGATTCCGCCAGCGAACAGATCCGCACTTTGCGAAGCATTTTATTCGCGTTGGCCAAAGACCCAGTTTCGAAGCTGATCATGGCTCCGAATCCGGTCATCTGTTGTTGGGCGAGCTCATATTGCGGATGCTCGGGCAACCCAGGATAGAAAACTTTCTTGACCTTCTTATGCTTCGAAAGAAACACAGCCACTTCCCTGCCGCTGCGATCGTGCTGCTCCATGCGCACCGCCAGGGTTTTCACTCCACGCAGAATCAGCCAGCATTCGAACGGCGAAAGAATGGCACCGGCAGTTTTTTGAATGAATCCCAGTTGCTCGGCCTGTTCGGGCTTCGTGCAGACGACCACGCCTCCCAGCCCGTCGCTGTGGCCGTTTAAGAATTTTGTAGTCGAGTGCACGACCATATCGGCGCCCAACGCGATCGGCTGCTGAAAATAAGGCGACATGAAGGTGTTATCGACCACCAGGTCAACTTTCTTACGGCGGCAAACCTGGCTGATCGCTCGCAGGTCGGCCAGAACCATCAACGGGTTGGTCGGGGTTTCAACGTACACCATGCGCGTCCGCTTGCGAATCGCGCGCTCCACACTGCTCACATCTGCCGTATCGACGTATGTGAACTCGAATCCGTAGACGGTGAGAATCTGGTTGAACAGCCGCGGCACGCCCCCATAAAGATTGTGTCCGCAGACCACGTGATCGCCGGTCTTGTACATGGTACACAGCGCATTGATCGCTGCCATGCCGCTGGCGAAGACGCGTGACGCGACGCCGCCCTCAAGCGACGCCAAATTCTCCTCCAGCCGCGTGCGCGTAGGATTCGTGACTCGCGCATATTCATAGCCTTTGTTTTTTCCGATTTCCTGCTGAACGTATGTGGACGTAGCGTAAATGGGCACGGAAACCGCGCCGGTCTCGACATCGGGCTGCTGGCCTACATGGATCGAGCGTGTAGCAAATCCGCTTTCAGTTTTCTTTGGCATAGGGTCGTTAATCAGAAGTCAGGAGTCAGCGGCTACGGAACGGCCTCTTCAGATTCCACCTTCGAAGATCTTCTTCGATAAATATCGCTCGGCCGAGTCGGGAATGATCGTAACTACTCGCTTCCCTGCTCCCAGACGCCGGGCAAGAGTCAGAGCGGCGTAAACATTGGCTCCGCCACTCGACCCCGAAAGCACGCCTTCCTGTGACGCCAGTTGCTTAACGGTGTCGAACGCCTCGGGATCATTCACCACCAGCACTTCATCGCAAACTGAGGCGTCAAAAGTTTTCGGAATGAAGCTCGAACCGATACCTTCCACCTTGTGAGGCCCGCACTTGTCACCACTGAGCACCGAATTTTGCGTGGTCACCGCAACGCACAAAACTTTAGGCGAATGCTTTTTCATGTAACGGGCCACGCCGGTAAACGTACCAGCCGTACCGGCGCCAATCGCTATGGCGTCAAACTTGCCTTCCAGTTGTTCGAAGATTTCTGCGGCGGTGGTTTCGTAGTGGTAATCAGGATTGGCGGGGTTCTCAAACTGGCCGGCCATGAACGCTCCAGGACGGCTGGTGACCAGCGCTTTGGCCTTGTCGATGGCCCCTTGCATGCCCTCAGCCTCCGGGGTGCGAGTGACCTCGGCGCCGAGGGCCCGCATGATCATGACCTTTTCCTCCGAAAACTTCTCCGGAACGAACAGCGCAACCTTATATCCGCGGTTCACGCCGATCAGCGCCAGACCGATGCCCGTGTTTCCCGCTGTCGCTTCAACAATCGTTCCGCCAGGTTTAAGCTGACCTTCCTTTTCTGCGCGCCGGATAATCCCGATCGCAGCCCGGTCCTTCACGCTGCCGCCGGGATTCAAGTACTCCAGTTTCGCGTAAACCTCGGCCGATCCTGCGGGAACCAGCCGCTTGAGCTTCAGCATCGGAGTTTCACCGACTAGCTGAGTAATGTCGTCGGTGACAGAAGGACGGGTTTTTTCGATCGTTTTCAGCACTTACCAGAGTACGGAATGGCAGCGGAGGGCGTCAACAACCGGAGGTCATGCTACTTGCGTCGTGGCAAGCCTATTGCGCCTGCTCTTGCCCGGGATAATATCCACTGCGCGTGCGCACCGCAAGCTTGCCGTATCCCTTCGACTTGGCCTCAACGCGAATCGTGCGATAGCCGCCAGCGGTCTTCGGGCTGGTCGGTTTGTATCCCAGCGTGTACTGATTGCGGATGTCGTGCGCGACGGTCTTGCTGATCTCATCGACTTCGTCGAGCGTTTTTGGAAAGAAAACCATTCCGCCGGTGCGCTCCGCAATCAACTCCAGAGCGCGCCTGGCACGGCGGGCGCGTTCGTCTCCCAATAACCCGATCGCGTAAACCGTCGGTCCGTTCTCCGCCTGCAAGCGGCGCACCGCAGCTTCCAGGTTCACTCGGCTGGCGTTATCCTCACCATCGGTCACCACAAACAAAACCCGTTTCTGCAGACGGGCGTATCGTTTCTCCCAATCGGCGGAAGCCAACAAGGCATCGTAAAGCGCCGTTCCTCCGCGCGCTTCCACTTTTTCTAGTGCCTCCTGCAGCTTTTTAACGTTGTTGGTGAAATCCTGATCGAGATAATACTCGTCGTTAAAGTTGACCACGAAAACCTGGTCCTGCGGATTGCTGGACTTAACCAGATTCAATGCGGCCTTATTCACTTTGTCGCGCTTCTCGCGCATCGATCCGGAGTTGTCGATCACAATCCCCATCGCCACCGGAATATCCTCCTGGCGAAAGAACGTGATGTTCTGTTTCTGATCGTTTTCGAAGAGTGTGAACGCGTCTTTATCCAGATTCGTGATCAGGTGATGCGTCTTATCGTCCATCACCGTTGCATGGACAAGCACTTCTTCAACATCTTGTTTAAAGACAAAGGTCCCTTCATCATCACTTGGTGAAGATGACGCGCCTCCGGAGGCCGGCTTTTGCGCTGCCCCGGACTGGCCGTTTTGTATCGGATCCTGGGCCTTCGCGGTTGCAGGCTGGGTCGCGCCGCTCGGAGCATTGGCACTTGATGTGGGCGCGGACGCTGGCGAGCTGGTTTGAGCGGAGAGCGTTAAACACACCAGCAAAAGAACCGTCAGAAGACGCGCGATGCGGCTACTCCGAAGGAGAATAGTAACCCTCTCTGGCGTAAACACGGAGCGGTGGCAGTCCTTTAGGTGGAATCAACTTCACCTTTATCTTACGCCATTTGCCATCGTGGGCCGGTCGCGTCGGACGGTACGCAATCACATACTGGTTGCGCAATTCGATTCCGATTTTTGTCGCCACATCGGCAAGATCGTTGGGGTTGTCGATGGTAAACGCTCTTCCGCCGGTGATCTCGCTGATCTCAGACAGTAGCGCCGGCCCCAGCCGTTCTTCTTCGGTTGGAAAATAATGATCGTAAATTCCAATCGCGTAAACCAGCGTATCGGCTTCTTTTACCACCGACTTGATTTCACCCTCGGTATATCGGCTGTGGTTGTCGCCGCCATCGGAAATGATTAGCAATGCCTTCTTTTGGAATTTCGCCTGCCGAATTTTATTCACCCCCAGATAAATCGCATCCAGCAGCGCCGTTCGCCCCTTGGGCACGCAATAAACCAACTTGCCTTGTATATCTTCCACTTTGGAAGTGAAATCGGAAACCTGCTCCGGCTCATCCGCAAACGTGATCATGAAGAACTCATCCTGCGGATTGGAAGTCTTGAAGAACTCCACCACGGCCTCACGCGCGCGCTCGATCTTGCTGCTCATACTGCCGCTCATATCGAAGATCACGCCGACCGAAACCGGCGCATCTTCGCTCGAGAAATGACGAATCTCCTGCTGCTGCTTGTCCTCAAAAACTTGGAAGTTTTCCTTATCTAGGCCGGTAACCAGGCGGTTGTTTGGGTCCGTAATAGTTACTTGAACCAGCACCAGGGGAACATCGACCTTCAAAGGCTTTTCCGGGGACTTACCGGAAGAATCCGCGTCGGCAGCCGGATCCTCTTGCTTGGGCGTTTGGACCCGGGGAGTAACGTGAACATCTGGGAGGGGCTCTTGCGCATGCAGCGACGACACCCCGAACAGCAACAGGAAGAAACTCAAAAAGGCAGGAAACAACCAGGCCACGCCCACACCTATGCGTGCACGCAGATCCACTCTAAAGCCTGGCGATTGAGCCCCAAAACGCGATGACCAGCGGCTGCCGCAGCGGGCCATAAATACCTCACCATCTGAGCGCATCGTATCATAGCCGAGGGAGGGCATCGCAGAACTCTTTGCCGCCGCGCAACTTGCAATTAGATGTAGCTAAGCAGGCCCGGAGTTGTTCTGCCCCCTGCGCCTGCCGATAAAACTCTAATCATTATCGGGGGGCGTAGGGGCACGCCGGTCGCTCATAAAATATTCCTTCCCCAGCGGTGCCTGTATCTGACGAAACACGCTGCCATGCCCGTGAAACAGGAAGCAGTCGGATAAGTCATCGGCATAGGCATCTGCATAGCCCAATGTCCCCAACCCGTAGTTCTCTTCGATAAAGCGCAAAATGCTGCCAAAATCGTGCGTAACGTGGGAAATGTAATGCTGTTTTACCCAGGGTGACACCACGATAAGCGGCACCCGCAGCCCGTAAACGTAGCCCGATCCCCAGCTCTTGCCGTCGTTAACCACCTTCGGCGCGACGTGGTCGTACCAGCCGCCCCAATCGTCCCAGGTAATGAAAATCACCGTATCTTCCCAATAAAAACTGTTGCCGATCGCGTTCACAATCGAAGCTACCCACGACGGTCCTTCGCCTTCATTGCCTCCTGCATGGTCGGACTCGGCGCCATCCGGAATCACCCAACTCACCTGCGGTAGTTGGAAGTTATCGATGTCGGTAAAAATCTGGTTTGGGTTGGAGACGACGAATTGCCAATCCGCACCTTCGCGAATGTGCTGGATGGCGTTTGGCGCAGTCCAAAGGTTATTCGGCGCCGGGGTGTAATAAGTCCAGCTCACCCTGCGCTGATCGAGCAAATCCGTCAGCGTCGGATGGTCGAAGCAAGGATACTGTTGCGAATTCTCCTTGCCCTGGGGATTGATCAACTTCACGTACTCCGCGGCAGGCGCCTCGCAACCTACATCGCCGTTTGCGTTTGTCACTCCCTGCAGGTTCTCTGCCGCAAACAGATCGCTGTCGGTGGTGGGCGCTGACGTTCCCGCCAGAATGAACTGGTGCGCCGGAAAACTCGGCCCCTGGTTGGTCTGAAACATCCGGTCCGCAAAGCTGTACTGCTCGGCGAGCTGAAAATAAGGCTGCACATCCGACGGATTGACGTACTTGAACTGCGCGTTGGGAGGTGGACAATTCTTCGCGCCTTTGTTGCAGGTAATGTTGTTCCGATCGGCGCCGTCCATATTTCCGTGATCGTACTCGTTCACAAATGCACTGTGGGAATGGCTCGGATCGTAATCATTAGCCAGAGCGATTGGAGTAAGCGGAATCGTCTGCCCTTTCGAATTCAACCCGCTGCTCGCAATGTCAGCCCCCTCCGCAATCAAGTTCGGGTCCTGAAACAGGTTGTCCGGGGTCCGGTTCTCCATAAAAATCACAACCACGTGACCAATTCGGCCGTGGTGCTGCGCCTGAGCTGCGGCAGCCACGATCAAGAGGAAAAACATCACCGTTAGAGCTTTTGCCGTGGCATCTTTAGCTTTCATAGGGATCCTCCAGTGAATTCCTCGACCGGCCCAGGCAAAATGCCCCGGTCAATCAGGTTCTGACTAACATAATTGACGGGGTTGCCGGTATCAACAGAAAACTGCTCGAAACCGCGCTCTCAGTGCCGTTTTTGCAATCTTTGGCCGCCCAAGTCTGCAAATAGCTGCACACATGTTGCTGCTGCTCTCTATACGGCACAAACCTAAGGGCTTTGCCGTGCCGTAGCTTTCCCGTACTGTACAATTTCCTTCATAATCCATGGCACATATTGCGCCCTTTCGGGCCTTGCGCTACGACCCCTCAAGGGTCGAGCTTGGCCAGGTCATCACCCAGCCCTACGACAAGATCACGCCTGCCATGCAGGACCGCTACTACACCGCAAGCCCCTTCAATCTGGTTCGGATCATTCTCGGCAAATCCGAACCCGGTGACTCTCCCAGTCGAAATACCTACACTCGGGCGCAAGCGTTCTTTCGTGACTGGCGGAAACAGGGCGTTCTCGGGCAGGACGAGCAACCCTCCGTCTACCGGTACGTGCAACAGTTCAAGGACCCCGCCAGTGGCGCTACGCTCGAGCGGCGTGGTTTTATAGCTCTCGGAAGAATCGAAGATTATTCCGCCAATGTCGTTTTTCGCCACGAACAGACGCTGGCCAAACCGAAAGCCGACCGGCTCAACCTTTTGCGTGCGACCCGCGCCCACTTCGGCCAGATCTTCATGCTTTACAGCGATGCCGGCGGTGAAATCGACGAACTGCTAGCCCCCGTCGACGACGCCGCAGTCAACGTTACCGACGAATACGGGGTTGTGCATCACCTGGCTGTGGTTTCGGATCCCGCTGCCATCGAATCCCTTCGCACCCGGATGGCCGACAAACAACTCATCATCGCTGACGGGCACCATCGCTACGAGACGGCATTGAATTATCGAAATGAGCAAAGAGAAAGCGTGAACTCGGCCGACACCCAGTCAGCGCCCTACGATTTCGTAATGATGACCTTCGTCCGCATGGAAAGCCCGGGCCTGCTGATTCTTCCCACGCATCGCGTAGTTCACGGCCTTACTTCATTTTCAGCCGACGATTTTCGCACTCGCGCCAGGCAGTATTTCAGCGTCGACGAAGCCGATGCCGCCATGAACGCCCGTCGCGCCACTGGACTCTTAAAAGCGGCTGGCCAGGCCGGCACCGCCATGTTAGCCGTCACTGCCGATCGCGTCTTCCTCATCGACACGCCGCGCGGTGTATCGGCCCGGCTCATGACGGATCTTTCCGTGCGCCAGCAGAGCCTCGATGTCGTCCAACTGCACCGTTGCCTCCTCCAGGATGTCCTCGGCATCTCCGAAGAAGCCATCCGCGAACAAAAGAACATCTCCTATGTGCGCGACATCGAAGAAGCTATGTCACTAGTGCGCAGCGGAGGCGCAAACATCGCTTTCCTTATGAATCCCGTAAAGATGGCGCGTGTTCGCGAGATCGCCTTTGCCGGCGAGGTTCTGCCGCAGAAATCAACCGATTTTTACCCCAAGATGTTAAGTGGCTTGACGATTTATGCCCTCGAATAGCGCCGCCGGGCGATGGCTGTCCATACTCGTTCTCGTTCTGGCATCGGTTCTGCTGGTTTCTGGCGCGCCAGATGATCGCCAGCTCTCCGTCTTCTCGAACCTTGCGAACTATTCGGTCAGCGTCGAAATGCGCAACGGCGCCGATTACATCGGCTTGCTCGAAACCCTCGAACCCCTCGGCGGCGTCAGTGCCAAGATCAACGGACATCACTGGAAGCTGCGTTTCAACACCGTAGAAGCCGAATTTACCGACGGCAAAAAACGCGCCAAAATTCAGGGTAGCGATTTCGATCTGCCTTCAAACTTTTTCCTCGAAAATGCCCGCGGCATCGTACCCGTGGCGTCGCTTCCCTCGCTTCTACCGCGGCTGCTTGGTGGTCCCGTGGCCTTTCACGATGCCGGCCGCCGCCTGTTCATCGGTGACGCTGCCGTTCACTTCACCGCCCAGATATTCAAATCCAATCCGCCGGCGCTCATCTTGAATTTCACCGCTCCAGTGAATCCAACCATCGCCACCGAACCAGGTCAGCTTTCCATGAAGTTCACCAAAGACGGCGTCGTCGGCCCCGGCTCGCCCACAATCCTTTTCGACAGCAAAGTGATCCCCTCAGCCACATTTCAAGAGAGCAACGGCACCGCAGAATTGGTGATCTCTGCGACCGCACCGCTCATGGCCAGCTTCAGCAACGGCAACCGCACTATTACCGTTGCCGCACCACCCGTGGCCAATGCAGCTCCCGCAGCCGCAACTCCCCCCCCGGCGTCGCCTTCGGTTACGCCGTCTGGTCCCTTATCGACTCCGCCGCCGACTCCAGCTGCAACCCCTACCGAGCCGCGTCGTTATTTCGCCGTCATCGATCCCGCTCACGGCGGAGACGACAGCGGCGCGACCCTCGGAAACCAACTACTCGAAAAAGACATCACCCTGGCCCTGGCGCGCCGCCTCCGCGCCGAGCTCGCGGCACGCCATCTCACCTCGATTCTGGTTCGCGATGGTGACATTTCCCTGTCGTTAGACCAGCGCGCAAACATAGCCAATACCGTCCACGCCACTGTCTATCTCTGCATTCACGCCTCGACCCAGGGAACCGGTGTCCGCGTTTTCAGCTCCGCCATCCCCCGCACCGCCGCCGACCGCGGTCCCTTCATCGATTGGGACGCCGCGCAGGCTTCGCTGCTGCTCTCCAGCCAGCGGACGGTTACCAAGCTGAGCGACGCCTTAGAGCCCTTGAAAATACCGATTCGAACTGCTCCCGCGCCCTTGCGCCCGCTGAACAACATCCGCATCACCGCGGTGGCCGTCGAAGTCGCGTCGCCGGACAGCAACGCCGGGCCGGAATCACCCTCGTATCAGGAGTCCGTGACCAAAATGCTCGCTGCCGGATTGGCGGCAGTGCACGATGAACTGGAGGCCGCGAAGTGACCCCGCGGCAGCTCAGCATCAGCGTCATCGTCATGCTGGCGATCGCCATCGCCATGGGCGTTCTCGTCTGGCGCACCCGGAAGACAAACTCAGCCATTCAAACTGCGCAAACCAATTCGGCTCCGGTCGCGCCTCCCGTGAGTGGCCCAACCGAGCAGGTGACCCTGTACGCCGCCGACGATGATTCGGGTGTGTTACGGCCCATCGCTGCTCGCGTCCCACTGGCTTCCGACCGTCAACAGCGCGGAGAACAAACCTTGCAGGCCCTGGTGAAATTTTATTCCGACAAATCTTCCCATCACGTGCTGGCCGAGGGCTCAGAGATTCGAGCGTTTTATCTGGTGGAACCCGGCTTGGCAGTGATTGACCTGAACGGCGCGTTCGCCAACGGACACCGCTCTGGAGTGCTGGTGGAATCGCTGACCATTGCTTCGCTCGCCAAGACTCTTTCCGCCAACCTGCCAGACATCACGCAAATTGAATTTCTGGTTGACGGCAAACCGCGCGAAACCCTCGCCGGCCATGCCGATCTCTCCGGGGTGTACGACGTTTCAAGCTTGAATCAGCTCGCGGATCAATTACAAAATGGCCAGTAGTGTGTGGCGTTGCAAAACTGCGACAAAATCTAGGAAGTAGCTGGAATCTGCAGCCGTGACATGAGCTCGTCGCGCAAGTGAGGTCCACCTGCCAGAAGGCCGGAAAGCAGCGGATTCCGGTTGTTGCAACGCAGCTCACGATTGTCGAGGGTGCGTACCCACCCTCCCGCGCTTTCCACCAACGCGGCTCCAGCGGCCACATCCCACTCATTCTTGGGAACCAGCGTAAATGTAATGTCGGCCAGCCCCGCCGAAACCAGCGCCAGCTTATATGCTACCGATCCCATCGGCCGGACCTTGAAGTTCGCGCTCTCGAACTGTTTCCACTCGCCGCGTTTCACTTCGCTGCGGCTGGCCAGCACCAGCGCTCCGTTTAATTCCCTGCGCTGGCTGGGCTGCGCAGGTTTACCGTTGTAAGTCACGCCCGATTCCCGCGATCCAATAAAGACTTCATTCGTTGCCGGATTACAAATCCCTCCCGCTACCGGAACCCCGTCTTCAACCATCGCAATCGAAATGCAAAACTCTGGAATGCCGGCGACGAACTCGCGCGTCCCATCCAGCGGATCGACCACCCACACTCGGCTCTTCTGCAACCGCGAAACATCGTCAACGCTTTCTTCCGACAGCCAGCCTTCGCCTTCGCGCAGCAGCTCCCGCTGCAAAGCCGCATCCACGGCCTTGTCTGCCTCAGTCACCGGATCGTGACCGGCCTTGTATTCGGCCTCGATTTCGCCAGGAGTAAAACGGTTGAGAATTTCACGCCCTGCCTCAAGCGCGGACTGTATACGCTGCAGGGTCTCTGCATTCAGACTGGAGTTCATAAAATTGATCCTATCGGATTTCTATGCGATCAGCATTCTCGCGCCCGTCAGCAAAAGCACCGTGCAGAGAATGCGGCGCAGCCACGGAACTGGCATGCGCGTGCTGAGATAAGAACCAATGATCCCGCCAGGGATGGAACCAATCACCAGCGAACCAACCAACGCGAAATTGACGTTGCCAATGCTCCAGTGCAGCAAACTCGTCGTGCCCGTCAACAGCACCGCGTGCACAATATCGGTTCCCACCATTTGTTTGGGATGAAAGCTGTAGAAAAGCAGCAACAGCATCATGATGATGCTGCCGGACCCAACCGAGGTCATTCCCACCAGAAATCCGCCTACCAGCCCCATCACCGAAATCCCGAGGAAGGACTTCATCGTCGGCGGGTGATGAGAGACAGCTTGTTCGATTTTGGTCTGAAACAGCAGCAACAGCGGAACAATAATCAGCAAAATCCCGATGGCTACGGTGATAAAGCTGTTTACCCCAGCCCCGTAAACCGTGCGTAAATGCTTCAGCAGCCCGACTCCAAGAATCGATCCCGGAATACTTCCGGTCGCCAGCGCCAGAACAATGACCTTGCGCACCGACCCGCGCTGCAGGTGGACCATGCTGGAGGGAATCTTGGTGATGAAGTTGAACATCGCGTCGGAGCCCACCGCCATCATGGGTGGAACCCCGAGAACGAAAATCAGGAGCGGCAGCAACAGAACACCGCCCCCAACTCCGGTCATCCCGATCAGAGTTCCAACCAGAAAGCCGATCGCGATCTTCCCTGCAAACAGCATGTCCAACATCAGACTCACCTCGGCGAAACTTACGCCGCTCCGTTGCTGCTTACTCCCACAAAACCTTCCCGTTCAAGGTGCAGAATGATCTCCTGCGCCGCTTCTTCCGGGGAAAGTTCCGCGGTATTGATGGTCACTTCCGCATCCGCCGGAGTCTCATAAGGATCGGAGATCCCCGTAAACTCCTTTATGATGCCGGCCCGCGCCTTCGCGTAAAGCCCTTTCCGGTCGCGTTGTTCGCAGGTATCGACCGGCGTGGCCACGTGCACCAGAATGAATCCGCCGTGCGGCGCAACCATTTCGCGTACCTGCTTGCGCACCGAGTCGTACGGTGCAATCGGAGCGCATATTGCGATGCCGCCGTTCTTGGTGATCTCAGACGCCACATAGCCGATGCGGCGAATGTTGATGTCGCGGTGCTCTTTCGAGAACCCAAGCTCCGACGAAAGATGCTTGCGCACCAGGTCGCCGTCAAGTATGGTGACCGGCCGTCCGCCCAATTCCAGGAACTTGGTCAGCAGCACATTGGCAATCGTCGACTTTCCTGATCCCGAAAGACCGGTGAAGAAAATCGTCACCCCCTGTTTGTGCCGCGGCGGAAAGCTCTTGCGCAGTTCCTTCACTACTTCCGGATAGGTAAACCATCCCGGAATATCGCGGCCCTCGTTCAATCGTTGCCGCAGTTCCGTACCGGAAATGTTGAGCGTGCGTGACCCGTTTGGAATTTCGTTGTCGGGCACGTACTTGTCCTGCGCTTCCAGGTACACCATCATGTTGAACGGCACCATGGTCACGCCGATTTCGGCCTCGTGCTTCTTGAACAATTCCTGCGCGTCGTACGGGCCATAGAATGGTTTTCCGTTCGAATCATTGCCCGGCCCCGCGTGATCACGTCCCACAATAAAATGCGTAATTCCATGATTCTTGCGAATCAGCGCGTGCCAGATTGCCTCCCGCGGTCCGCCCATGCGCATCGCCAGTGGCAGCAGCGACAACTCTGCCGTCCCCTGCGGATACTTGGAGAGCAGCAACTGATAGCAGCGCACCCGCGTGAAGTAATCCACGTCGCCGGGTTTGGTCATACCCACTACCGGATTGATCAACAAATTGGCTTCCACGTTTTTCGCCGCGCGGAAGGTCAATTCAACGTGCGCCCGGTGCATGGGATTGCGTGTCTGAAAAGCCACCACTTTCCGCCAGCCCAGCCGCGCAAATTCGTCGCGAAGTTCTGCCGGAGTGCGGCGCAGCGAACGGAAATCGTAGTGCGTTGGAAGCTGCGTACCTTCCAGTTTCCCGCCTACGTACCACGGGTTCGCCTTGTTCAGCAGGTAGCCAACCCCCGGATGAACCGGGCTGGTCGTGCCAAACACCGATTTGGCTTCATCCTGCTTGTCCGGCTGCCACACATCTTCCACGTGCAGCACCGCCAGCATCACGCCCTCGGGATCGCGCAGAGCGATCTTGCTGCTGCCCGGCTTCAACGTCTTGGCAAATTCTTCTTTTACGTCCAGCGTAATCGGCATCGGCCAGATCAAGCCGTTGCTCAGGTGCATCTTGTGGCAGACCGATTCGTAATCGGCTTTGTTCATGAAACCCTCAAGCGGCGAAAAACCGCCGCTGAGCAGGAGTTCCAGGTCGCACAGTTGGCGCTCGGTTAGGTCCCACGAAGGCCATTCACGGGAGTGAGCCTTCAATTCGCCGGCTCGTTCGGGTTTCGCTATAAGGTTTTTAAGTTCTCCGCCATGCGGCGCGATCATGTGGCTAGTAACAGCGGTCAAATCTCTCCCTCCGAATTGTCTAGTTTATTTATTCAGTTTCTCTACTAGTGCGGTTCGAAATCGCATCCCAATAAGTAGTCGTTAGCACCCTGCACTGAGGCTCTAGATGGGGGGTGTCCTACGGCAGTGCAAATAGGCTACAACGATTATAATCAAACCGCAAATTTTAGTGCACTGATGATTCCATGCAACTCGTTGCAATCAAGGTGCCCACTGTAGACTTCCGAATCTTCTCGAAACCCTGAAAACACGCGCATTCGCGCTGCCGCCTGCAAATTGCCGCCGGAAAAAAGTGCAAAGAATTGCGGCAAAAGTCAAAAGTCTTGATATGCTGCTCACCGACCCCAGCCACTTAGCAATCGCGACTCAAGAACTTCCCCGCCGCTAGCGCCCCACCACCCGCCGGTTGCTGTTCTTCAGCCGGAATATGAGGCTCGCCGTAACCCGAAAGTTGTTCTGCGGCTGCACTGCCCCAGTGTGGTCATAGAATGACGTGCGCAGGTAATCTCCGCCCACGCGCACCGCGAAAGGTCCCGCAATGGCCTGCTCAACTCCCGCGCCGCCCGCGTAGGCAAAGCGCACCAGCCATCCATGATAAAACTGCGTGCCTGCGCCCGGCGCCGCCGCGTCCACCATGCCCGCGCCCGCAAGAAACCGCGCAAACACCCGCGTATTGTGGTGCTGTACCGGATAAAACGCCGGCCCGCCCAGAAAGCTCAATACATACCCCCCATCCGGAGGGCCAAGCACATTGGGCGTGCGCGCGTAGTTCGAGTCCACCATGATCCCCCAATGCTGGTTCAAATCCATGCGGCCGGTCACATCCAGGCCGTTCAAATTTACGCTCGACGATCCCGGTACCGACATCCTCAGGAACGTGTACCCCACGCTCACATCCGACGACGGACCCGCCGCTGCCGGTGCTGGCGTCGTGACCGCACTCTGCGTAACCAGGTTCTGCGCAAGAACCGGCGAGGCCAACCCCACCACGAAGATCAAAACCAGGCTGGCAACGATTCCACTAATCCTTATTGCGATTCTCATCATGTCCTTTCCCATCGGCAAAGCAGGTTCGTCACGGGGGAAATCAATCTCTCGCGCCGGCCACTCAGTGCGCCGGTGTATTTTCCGCCACCACTTTCCCGCCCGGCTGGTTGTAGCTGATATACGGGAAAAACGGCGTCACTTCGAACGGCATCTTCTCCGAAGGTGATAGCAGCGCCACCGGCTTCGCATTCAGCATCGCCAGGTGATTGCTCCACGGATCCAGATTGACCCGGCTGCCCAGCGGAAGCGCCGCCACCTGGTCGAGCTTCTTGTCATCGAAAGCCGGCGCCGAGTTCGATAACGACGCCATGCGCACCGCGTTCTTGTTTGCCATCCGGTTGCCCATGTGCGGGCTGATCAGGCTCGTCAGCACTACCGACCGTTCTTGCAGCGCTTTCAAGAACAACCCCGCTGAAGCCAGTTGACCCTTGTAAGGCGAGTTCGCCAGCAGGTCTAAAGCCTTGGCGTCGGCCGCCTGTTCATCGGCCGGGTTTCGCTCGAAGTCCAAACGGCGAAACGCATCCGCATCCGGAAAGAAGAACCGGTCGTTGAATGCCAGCTTCGTGTCAATCCTGTGGTTCAACGCAATATGTCCCAGTTCATGCGCCAGGATCGTGGCCAGCGAAGCTTCATCCGGAAGCACATCCAGCAACCCTTTGCTCACCACAATCGTGTGACCTATGGTGAATGACTCCAGCGGCATCGTCAGCAACACCCGGCACCGAACCTCCGGCTCGATCACCAGCTTGTTGGTGACGATCAGGTTATTGACTACGGTCTCGAGAACTTTCTCCACGTCACCGGCAGGCGCAACCAGACCAATCTTTTGCAGATGATCGATCGCGTTGTCCTCCGCCAGCCGCTCCCACAGACGCTGCGCCTCTACCGGACCCACGTCCTTCGCGCCCGATTTGTCTACCGAGCTGTCCACCTGAATCTGCGTGAACTCATCATTGCCGTTCAGTTCCGCCGGGTCGTATCCCCACAGCCGCGTCTGCGCCTTGAAGTAAAGATTGTGTGCCACCGCGCTCTTCTTGTTCTTTTCCGACTCCTCCACATAGATGTACGACGGCAGCCACATATCCGGCTGCAGATTCAACCGCCAGCTGTCGAAGTGCAGGTAATACGCATTTCGCGTCCCGCCGGAATAAATTCCGTTGAACCGCACAATGTTGAAATTGCGGTCTTCCACCCAGACTCTGCCGCTGAACGCGCCTTTCGGCGCCTTCGCCGTGGGCTGAACATCCATCACAATGCACCGCGCTTCACCCAGGAATTCGCGCCGCACAAAGTTGAACTGGTAATTGCTCTTCTGGAAATCTTCATCCAGCATCACCATTTGCGCAAAACCGCGCGGCAGGAACTTATAAGCCAGACTGAACGAGAAGGTATCAACCACCCGCCGCATCATCCCCGGGGTGTCTTTTTGAAACAAATCATCCTGCGCGCCCTTGCTCATGTCCAGCCGCCCGATGAAGTACTGATCGTCCACCGGCGTCACATTATGGTCTTTATCCTCGTGGAGATTCTGAATGTACGTCTCCGCCAGCGGATGCATGGTCTTCATCGTGGCCACAAACTTCCGCTCGCGTTCCACCACTCGCTCAACCATCTGGTCGAATGAAACCGTCGGCACCACCTTGAACGAATCGCTTTTGGTCGCGCCGTAACTCCCATACACCGTCACCACCGTGTCTTTCCCCGCAACCATGCCTTCGCCAGGCACCGTGCTGATGGTGAAGCTCGCGCTCTTCGCCCCCGCCGGAACCGTCACATCCGCTGGCACAATCGCCGCCTTCGCCGGGTTCGCCGTTAGCTGTACCTTCACATCCGACGCTGCCGCATTGTTCAGCGTTACCGTGCCGCTCAACGCGCTGCCCACCACTACGCTGGGCGAATCCAGGCTGACCGACAACAGCTCGGTGTTCTCCGCCGCTGCTGCCGCCATTGAGAGTGCCAGTACCGCAAAAACCATCGTTCTAAAACTGCGCATATCGCTCCTTGCGAGACAGGCTCGCTCGTGTGCTCGACAGGTAATTGGCAATCGCGATGCCACCATCGGAAGCCAAACCGAGGTGGGGCCGTAAGTTAGCGAGTCACCTTCGAAAAGTAATACAAGCCACTGCAAATACGCTACTTACCTTCGGGTACTCGTTGGTGGGAATTGACAAATTTTGTCTGGCACTCCGGTACTCTTTTGGGATTTTTCGGTCGAAATGGTAATCAGGCAACCGAAAGTAACGTGGGAAATCCCCTTCACACTGGAGAAAAACAGTCTCCTCTTTCGAACCGCAGAGGCATCAACCCGATCTTCAACCAGACGTCATCTCGAACGCCCGCGTTCTCTCCAGCGGGCGGAGAGATCTGGCGCGGAGTGGCGACGAACTAATCGGCGAACGAGGGCAAGCGTCAAAAGCAAAACCCGCTTGCCCATCCCGCCCCAAAAATAAAAGCGCCAGCGACTCCGTTTTGAGTCGCCGGCGCCTTTCGAACAGCCCTCCCCCAGAACTGCTCAACCCCAAACTAAAACCGCCCCCAAAAATCGTAAATGGCCCACTGGTGTCAACCTATGGCACGACCGCGCTAAGGTGTGCATACTTCTGCATTTCTGCACTGTTCCTTTGCGTTCTTAACTTCTGCATTCTGCCGTCTTACTTCTGCCTTGTCCCAACTCCCGCGCTCACCTTCTATAATGATCTCAGTGGATATCTACGAAGAGATCGTCAAACTCCGCCGCGATGGCCGCCGTGGCGCCGTAGCCACCATCGTCAACGTCCGCGGATCGATCCCCTCCTTTGAAACCGCCAAAATGCTCGTCCGCGACGATGGCTCCATCGCCGGAACCATCGGCGGAGGCTGCGTCGAAGCCGAAGTCTGGCAGGCCGCCCGCGAGGTCATGGAGTCCGAAAAGCCCCGCAGCATGACCTTCAACCTCAATCAGGACCCCAAATATGACACCGGCCTGGTCTGCGGTGGCACCCTCGACATTTTCATCGAACCCGTTCTCCCGCCCGCGTCTCTTTACATCTTCGGAGCCGGCCACGTCTCGGTGAACCTTTACGAAGTCGCCCGCCGTGCCGGATTCGACGTCACCATCATCGACGACCGCGAATCCTACGCCAGCCGCGACCGCTTCCCTCACGCTAGCGAAGTCATCGCCGAGGATTTCGATAAAGCCATGGCGCGCCTCACCCCCGCCGAGTCTTCTTATATCGTCATCGTCACCCGCGGCCATCGCGATGACATGCGCGTGCTCCGCTGGGCCGTCCAAACTCAGGCCCGCTACATCGGCATGATCGGGTCACGCCGCAAAACCATCACCATCTTCCGCGAGCTGGTGGCCGAAGGCATCCCCGAGCATCTTTTCGAGCGCGTCCACGCCCCCGTCGGCCTCGATATCGGGGCCATCACGCCGGAAGAAATCGCCGTGGCTATCACTGCCGAACTCATCGCCTTCCGCCGCCACGCCGATTCCGCACTGCCTCACATGAGCTGGTTCAAATTCCAGACCGCAGATGACTCCACTCGCACTGCCGACCGCCTCACCGCCCCCGACCTCGACGAAACCTAACGCCGCGCCGCCGCCGCCTCACTCATCGACACGGCAAATCGGGCTCCGTCCGGCCGGCAAAGGCAAACCTCCAGCCTTCCTCACCCGCCCCTGCACTACAATCACAAGTAGCCTCCATGTTGCCGAACCCCCAGGGGAGAAATATCGTGCGCTGTAAGTATTGTTGGCTCGCTGCCGTCGTCCTCGCTTCACTGATCCTGACCACGCTGGCCGGCGCTTCCTCCACATCCGCCGCTCCCGACCCATTTGCCGACGCTCTGCGCGACGACCTCAACCCTGACCAAACCATTCACGACGCCCGCCAAACTCTCTATCAGATCGGCGACCACTTCGATTCCGGCGACTTTGACCGGCTCACCCCCGCGGCCTTTTCCGCCATGGGTGTGGTCGCGCTCGAATGGTCCCGCATCGGCTGGGCAAAATTCCTGCAAAAGCAAACGTTGGATTCCATCCAGTTCCTCACTTCAGCCTGGCTCCTGAGCCAGTCCGGCGTCGTCGCCGATCGTTTGGGCCGGGTCTACGAAAAAGAAGGGCAGAAGGAAACCGCACGTCACTTCTACGCCTTGGCCGCCGCTCGCGGTGGTCCCGACGCCCAGTCCGCGCGCGACCAGGTGACAAGACTCTCCACCACTCCCGACGCTGCCGCTCAGGAAATCTCGAAGGCATCCTCCGAAGTGCTCGAAATGCGCACCGTCAAGCTGCCCGCTCCTTCAGGTAACGGCGGTTCCGCAGAATTTGCCCTGGTCTTTGACGCTTCCAGCAAGCCCTCGCGGGCTGAATTTCTCGATGGTGACGACGCCCTCCGCTCCGTCGCCGATAAAATCCGCGATCAGCAGTTCATGGTGCGCTTTCCCGACGATTCCTCCATCAAGATCGTCCGCCACGCCCTGCTGACCTGCGCCCAGCCCGGCTGCTCACTCATCCTGCAACCGGTGGAAAGCCCATCGAACTCCTCCGCCGAAAGCCTGCTCGGACCGCCCGCTCCGGACGCAGCAAAATCTGCCGCGCCCGCGCCACCGACATCCTCCGCGCCGATGCCCACCTTATCCCGGCCCGGCGATCAGCCTGCACCTGCGCCGTCCCTGCCCGCCAACGCACCTCTGATCGATCGGGCCCGAGAAGCCGCATTTCAGTTCTCTCAGAAGCTCCCCAACTTCCGTTGTCAGGAATTCATGTCGCGCTTCAAGCAGGAAGGCCAGCAAAAATCGCCCCTCGACCTCGTCTCGGCCGAGATCATTTACGAAGACGGTCAGGAAACCTATCGCGACGTCAAAATCGACAACCACCCCGCCGACAAAGCCCTCGAGCAGATCGGTGGCTCCTGGTCCACCGGAGAATTCGCCTCCATGCTGCTCGAGCTTTTCCATCCCCAGACCCGCGCCCAGTTCCGCTCCGGCGGCTCATCTCCCATTTCCGGCGTCAGCGCTCAGGTCTACGACTTTCAGGTGCAGGCTGAAAATTCCCACTGGATGCTCGAGGCCGACTCGCAGAAACTGGCCTCGGCTTATCAGGGTTCCGTGTGGATTGACCCCAGCACCGCTCGCGTCCTGCGCATCGAAATCCAGGCCCGCAACCTGCCCTCAGATTTCCCCATGTCCGCCGTCGAAACCGCCATCGATTATTCCTTCGTCAGGATTGGCGAAAAATCTTTCCTGCTCCCCGTCCATGCCGAATCCCTCGGCTGCCAGCGCAACAGCAGCTACTGCAGCCACAACATCATCGACTTCCGCAACTACCACGAGTTCAAGTCGGACATCAAAATCATCCCCGATTAATCTCGCCCGGGCCGCCTGTACCTGCAACGAACCCGAACCGTCCAATTGCATTCCTCCCACCCCTCGCATATCATGCCGCCGAGTCCAATTCCGCCAAGGGGTATGTTCATGTCTCATGCACGCTGGTTCACCATCTTGCTGCTTCTAGCTTTTCCCGCCACCATGCACGCGCAGTGGGTTCTCGCCGCCCGCGCCGCCAAAAACCAGATTAATCGCATGAGCCAGCACTCCGCTACCGGCGGCTACGACGTCGCTACCGTCGTCCTCGACGCCGACCCCGGCAAGGTCTACGACAAAACCATCGAGCTTTTAAAGACCCATCCCGACGTCACCATCACCACCAACGACAAAACCGCCGGCAAAATCGAAATTCAAAAAGGACAGGAAGTCCTCGGCTTCCAGATCTACTCCCTCGGCCCCAAAGTCGCGCAGATGATCGTCGCCTCCGGCGTCGGCGAACCCAAGAAAGAAAACCCCACCCCCATGGTGGTCGAGTCCATCCTCCGCGTCTGCAAACAATTCAACGTCGAATGCACCGTCCACCACTAACGATAACTCTCACCACTGTCGTCCCGACCGAAGCGTAGCCCTAGCAGGCGCAGTCGAAGATCCTGCCCTGAGTAAGCAAGGCGCCAAGCGACGATGCCACCGAACGGGGACCTTGCGTTTGGCAGTACCCACACCCTCACCACTGCCATCCCGAGCGAAGCGA
>DASVWZ010000331.1:0-33144 GCA_036392935.1 Terriglobales bacterium
AGATAACACTTTCGCTCGCAACCGACCCGCTCGTTGCCAAAATCCGTGTGCGATCTCGATCATGGGCACATCTTCCAGCGTGTCTGCTACGGTCAAAGGGAGCTTCGGGTCACTCAATAGCTCAGTGAGTACGATTGGCACCATCAGGACTTGCCGTTCCTGCAAAGCGCGGTCGAGAGCTTCGACGTCCTCACCTGTCTCGCCTTCTAGAAAAGCAATCCATGAGCCGGTATCGGCCGCGATCACCGGTCAGCCTTCAGTTCGGCTGCGGTACGCGAGAAACGTACTCTGCCGCGAAACTGGCGCAGGCTGGCGTAGGTGCGGGACGCAGCCACGAGTTGCAGCCCAATACGCACGGTCTGCGTGATGCCCGTCCCGCTCGCCTTTTGCGCCTTGTCGAGAAGCTCCTGCGGGAGCTCAATGGTGACCTTACGGGCGGTTTCCATATTGCCACTACTATACCATACTCGGCACCAGCATTGAGTATGGTGTTGGCTAAACAACGCGCGCGCAAAGATTGGGCCGTCGATAGAAGCCGCCTATCGCCGCTTGCGATACAATTCTGCACTGGTTCACTCCGGAGGCAATTGTGAGATCGCGAAAGCCCCTGCTTCTCCCCGCATTGTTGTTGGCGGTTCTTTCTTTTTCCCAGACTTCGTCTCCCACGCGCTTCGACGGTAAAACCTGGTGGGGTTACGTCAAAGTTCTGGCCGATGACAACATGGAAGGCCGCGACACGGCCAGCGCCGGACTGCAACGAGCGGAGGCGTACATCGTCGGGCAGTTGAAGCAGTCCGGGCTTGAACCCGCCGGTGTCAACGGCTTCTACCAACCGGTAAAGTTCCACAGCCGGCGCATCATTGAAAACGGTTCCAGCCTGGCGCTGGTTCGCGAAGGCAAGGTCGAGCCGCTGGTGATTGGCGAAGACGCCATACTTTCCTCCCGCGTTGACCTTGCGCCCAAAGTCGAAGCGCCTCTGGTATTCGTTGGATGGGGCCTGAGCGTCCCCGAGCAAAACTACGACGATCTTGCCGGACAAGATCTCAAGGGCAAAGTTGCAGTCATCATGGGTGGCTCGCCGTCGGCAATCCCTGGGCCGCTGGCTGCGCATCATCAGTCGACTCCTGAACGATGGAAGGCGCTTCGCGCGGCCGGCGCCATCGGCGTGGTTTACGTTTTAAACCCCGCCACGGTTGAGATTCCCTGGTCGCGCTCGACGCTCACCCGCAATCGTCCCAACATGACGCTGGCGGATCCGAGGTTCAATGACACCGAGGGAGAGCAGCTTGCAGTTACGTTTAATCCGGCACACGCCGAAGAGCTTTTTGCAGGCAGTGGGCACACGTTCGCGGAGCTTGCGGCGCTCGCGAAAGATCGTAAGCCGCTGCCACATTTTCCTCTGGCGGTTTCGATCGAAGCGACCGCGAAACTGGAACAAAGCACGGTCGAATCCGCAAACGTGATCGCAAAACTACCTGGCAGCGATCCGCAACTTAAGAACGAATACGTTGTGCTGTCGGCCCACATCGATCATCTGGGAATCGGCGAGCCCATCAACGGCGACCCGATTTATAACGGCGCCATGGACAACGCTTCAGGCAGTGCGCTGCTGCTCGACGTGGCCGCGTCACTAAAAAAATCTGGTGATCAACCCAAGCGCTCTCTTCTCTTTGTTTTTGTCACTGGCGAAGAAAAAGGCTTGCTGGGTTCGCGGTATTTTACTGCGTACCCAACCGTCGATCGCAAGGCAATGGTCGCCGACATCAATGTCGATATGTTCCTGCCCATCGTTCCGCTCAAGCGGCTGACGGTTTGGGGACTGGATGAATCCAGTCTGGGCGAAACCATCCGGCAAGTGGCCCAGGCGCATGGCGTGTTGGTACAGAACGATCCGCAGCCGGAGCACAACGTATTTATCCGCAGCGATCAGTATAATTTCATACGGCACGGTATCCCGGCGCTGATGATGAGCGTTGCTCCCGATCCAAATTCCCCCGAGCAGGTTAAGCTTTTCAAGGATTGGTTCACCAACCGTTATCACGCACCGTCGGACGATCTGGCACAACCGATAGACTTGGCTTCAGCAGCGACGTATGAAGAGATCATTCGCGCGTTAATGGTGGCGGTAGCGGACAATCCGCAGCGTCCCCAGTGGAATGAGAATAGCTTCTTCCGGCGGTTCGCGGAGAACCCGAGCCAGAATTAGTAGATGGATTGACCGGTTTGATGTTGCGCGCATCTCGTCCTACGTCGTTCGCCGTTCGCCAGGCCGCTCCCTAATCATGCGCACTTGGGGCGGGCGACGTGCGACGTACGACAATAGGACGCTTTTCCATGATCGCTTTCCTCACCATCGAGCTTTCCATCGAAGCGGCGCAGTCGCTAAAAGACAAGCGGCAGGTGGTGCGCAGTCTGAAAGACCGGCTGCGCGCGCATTTCAACGTATCGGTTGCCGAACTCGAGGCCAGCAACCTATGGAATCGGGCGACCATCGGCGTCGTCAGCATCTCCGATTCGCGCGATTATCTCGATGGGCTGATGAAGAATGTGGAGCGGCGCGCTGCGCGGGTCGCCAACAATGCCGGCGCAGAAATCATCGATTCGTGTCTGGAGTTCATCTAACCTGTATGGAAATCCGCACCATCGCGCCATTTCTCGATTACTTCGGTAAAATCCGGGCTCGCACCATGCGATTGGTAGCCTGCATCCCGCCGGAGAAGCTGGAATTACACACTGCCGAGGGCAAGTTCACAGCCGGCGATCTGGCTCGTCACATTGCCGCCACCGAGCGCTACGTTTTTGCCGAGGCCGTCGCAGGAGGAAGAAATCGCTACGCCGGCTGCGGTCGCGAGCTGGCCGACGGTCACGATCGGGTGGTCGCATTCATGCAGCGAATGCATCAGGAATCGATGAAAATCTTTTCCACTTTGAGCGACGAGGATCTGCAGAAAAAATGCACCTCCGGCGACGGCACTCCGATCACGACCTGGAAATGGCTACGCTCCATGGTCGAGCATGAGATCCATCATCGAGGCGAACTTTACGCGTTGCTCGGCACGATGGGCGTCACTGTGCCGCCACTCTATGGAGTGACGTCGGAACAATTGAAAGAAATCGCTGCCGGCACCGTCAAAAACGGCGTCTAGAGCGGCAGGTTTCGTCCAAACGCCATTTAGCGCCACTCCCCACCTTTTTACACAATCCCTTCCAATCCGCGTCCGCACAGGCCCGCAATTTCTGATATTCTCATTCGTTTTACCGGGGGACGATCCCGATGGAGAAGCGCGGCCAAAAATATCATCGCGAGCGTTTGGCGGAAGCGCTACGCGAGGAACTTGAGACTTTGGTTGAAGGCGAATTGGCCGATCCGCGAATTGGATTGGTCAACGTCAGCGAAGTCGACATTAGCCCGGACTCCCGGTCGGCTCGGGTGATGGTCGTGGTTGATGGCGACGACGCCGAAGCCGAACAGACCATGCAGGGTTTGACCGCGGCTGTTGGGTTTATTCGCCATGCCGTGGCTGAGCGTCTCGGCCTGCGTCGTGCCCCGGAATTGTTTTTTCAACTTGACCGTTCGCAGGCTTACACGGCGCGAATCGATGAACTCCTGGGGCGAACGAGGAAGAAGAAGTGAGCACAACGGAGCAGCAGGCAAATCTCGACCAGGTTCTGCGCGAGATCCAGGCGCGCCAGCGCTTCCTGCTGACGTCTCACGCGCGACCGGATGGAGACGCAGTGGGATCGGCACTCGCCTGTTGCCAGATTTTGCGCAGCATGGGCAAGCACGCAGATGTGGTCATGTCCGATGGCGTTCCGCGCATTTACAAAGGCCTTCCCTTTGCCTCTGCTGTTTTGAAAACTGGGCACGTGAACGGAACCTACGAAGCTGCAATTCTGTTGGAGTGCGACAATCTCGACCGCACCCGGCTGCAGGGTCTACAAGGGCATTTTCTCATCAGCATCGATCATCATCACAGCGGAAAGCCATTCGCCGACGTGAATTGGATTGACCCCAATGCGGTGGCGACCGCGGAGATGATTTACCGGCTGGGGCTGAAAGCCGGAGTTAAGATCACGCCTGAAATCGCGACCTGTGTTTACACCGCGGTGGTAGCCGACACCGGTTCTTTTATGTTTGCCGGCACCAACGAACATACCTTCGCTCTGGCGCGTGAGTTGGTAATGGCGGGTGCCGATCCCGTCCACTGTGCGCGCAATATTTACTTTGCACACTCGACTGCCAAGATGCGCCTGCTCGGCTCGGCTCTCTCAAACCTGCACCGTGAGGGCTGTCTGGCCTGGATTTGGGTCACGCAGGAGCAGATGAAACGGGCCGGTGCACGCGAAGAAGATTGCGAAGGCCTGGTCAATTACGCGCTTTCCATTCAGGACGTGGAAGTGGCTGCGTTCTTCCGCGAACTGCCTGACTCCCGCTTCCGGGTAAGCCTGCGCAGTAAAGGCCAACTCAATGTGGCGGCCATCGCTGAAAAATTTGGAGGTGGCGGGCATGAGTGCGCCAGCGGGCTCTCGGTGAATGGACCCCTGGCTGCCGCAGTTTCCAAAGTGATTGAGCACATTCAGTCCTGCCTCTCCGTACAATGATCCTCTATGGATATTGCTCTGCTGCGGCAACTCGCGTCCTTTGCGGGCGCGCTCATGATTTTGGTAGCTTACATTGGCTCACAAATGGGCTGGATGAATTCGCGCAAGCCTGCCTATAACTGGCTCAACGCCATTGGCTCCGCGATTCTCGCCTACATCGCTTTTCATCCGGTCCAGATCGGTTTTATTGTGCTGGAAGGCTCCTGGACCATCGTCAGTCTTTACGCGCTCGCGCGGCCCCAACGGCAGGAATGAAAAACACTAGGGCAAACTCAGGCGGCAATGAGCGCGAGCCCGCAGGGCCTGGCAGATCCGCTCCCCGCATTACCACCGGTCTCGATGCGTTGCTGATTGTCTGTGCTTGCGGTTTCTTCTTTTTCTTCGGCCTGGCCTACTTTGGATTGATAGGAGCCGACGAGCCTCGCTACGCGCAGGTGGCGCGCGAAATGCTGGCTCGCCACGACTGGATCACACCGACTCTGGGCGGCAAACCGTGGCTTGAAAAACCCGCACTCTATTATTGGCAGGCGATGCTTGCATACGCTGTGTTCGGCGTGAGCGACTGGGCCGCGCGTTTGCCTTCTGCATTCGATGCGACATGCATGGTAGCGGCGATTTATTTGTTTCTGCGCCGCTTCCACCCCGGGGCCCAGATCGATGGCGCATTGATGACTGCGTCCTCCGCGGGCGTCATCGGGTTTTCCCGCGCTGCCTCCATGGATATGCCCCTGACAGCGTGTTTCACCATTAGCCTGCTGGCTTGGTACGCATGGTTCGAAAGCAAAAACAAAGCGTATCTGGGCACATTCTATGTTTTTGCCGCGCTGGGAATGCTGGCTAAAGGCCCGGTCGCGCCGGCATTGGCGGTTGTGGTCATTGTGGTGTTCGCAATTGCTGCGGGCAATCTGGGCCTGATTCGCCGTACCCTGTGGGGTCCTGGCATCGCGCTCTTCTGCGTTGTTGCCCTACCTTGGTATGTCGCAGTCCAGTGGAAAGCCCCGCAGTTTTTCCGCGAATTTATCCTGCAGCACAACCTGGCTCGCTTCGGCACCAATTTGTATCACCACAAAGAGCCCATCTGGTATTACCTGCCCGTCACGTCGCTTGGCCTGGTCCCGTGGATTGTGCTGGTTGCAGCAGCCTTGATCGGAACGATCATCGCCTGGCGGAAAAACCGTCGTCAAAGCGGCTCAGAAGACACACTCTCATTATTCCTCGTGATCTGGCTGCTCGTGCCACTCATCTTTTTCTCCTTTTCCCAATCCAAGCTTCCCGGATACGTTCTGCCCGCGCTTCCCGCCGCAACCGTCCTGCTGGCTTGCTATCTGCGTGCCCAGCGTGCTGCCAATCGGCGTCTGAGTCTACCCCTCCTTGCTTTCCATGCCCTTGTCTCAGCAGGCTTGATAATGCCTGCCCTGCTGATCCGCTATCTTCTGCTGCAGCCGCGCCTCGTCTGGAGCCATGCCGCAATAGTCCCTTGCTCAATTGCGCTCGTGATGGCAATGGCAATCGCATTGACTCTGCTGGCTCGGCCCAACTCCTCCACGCTGCGATTTGTCACCATCGTTCCCGTCGTGCTCGCGGTCACAATCGTCTTGCGTCTCGGTGCTTCGGAGATCGACGCCAAACTCTCGGCGCGGCCGGTGGCCAATGAAATCGCGGCTATCGATCACAAGAAGCTGCCCCTCGCAGTGTTCCAGACCTCGCGGGAAACCGAGTACGGGCTGGCATTTTATTGTAATCAGATCATCGGCCGCTATGAATTTGGCCAAATACCTACGGGCGAACATTTTGTGGTCGCGCCTGCGGGTTCGCAGGCCGCCGTCGCTACCCAGGTTCCTGGCCGCCACGTCAGTTTCGTCGGAGAATTTGCTCCCCAGAACCTCGAGTATTTCTGGGTGTCTGCTGCGCCCGAGTGATCGCGCGGCTGGCTCGTTGTTTTCTATCCGGATTCGCGCCGTTTGCTTCCATCTGAGCACGGCTATAAACTCCAGTTTTCGGCAAGCAAGCGCGTCCTCTAAGGAATTTGATTGGAGATTCTCGACCTCAGGCATTTTTCTTCGACCGATCTGCGTCCCCTGCTTGACGATGAAATCGCTCTCTGGGAGCGCCTTCTGTCGTGGGACTACACCGGTTCTGCCGAGATGGTACTGCGCTACGTCGATGCGAAAATTCTTCCCGGCTATGCTGCCGTAGAGCGTGGGCGTGTCTTCGGCTACGCATTCTTTGTTTATGAAGGCGGCAAGGGCGTCATCGGCGATCTATTTGTCGCCAACGAAGGCCGCATTCCCGATCATCACGCGGTCGAGTCGCGCCTGCTGGTACACGTCATCGAAACACTTCAACAATCGCCGGGAATTCACCGCATCGAGGCGCAGCTGCTGGCTCACGACACGGGCGTTGTGTCCCAGCCCTTCGTAAATCAGGGTTTTCGTCGTCAAACGCGATTGTTTATGGTGCTGCCCCTGGCAACCCTGCCAGCCACGACCATGGGCTCCTCGCCGGAGTTTGAAATTCGCCCTTGGTCCGAACATGACTATCAGAACGCCGCCGCTCTGATTACCACTGCCTACCGCGGACATGTGGATTCAGAAATCAATGATCAGTACCGCACTCTGAGCGGTTCGTTGCGTTTCCTGAATAACATCGTCCGCTTTCCTGGCTGTGGTGTTTTCGACTCTGACGCGTCTTTCGTCGCCGTGCATACGCGCTCACGCAGCCTGGTGGGCGTCATTCTCTGCTCGCGCGTGCGCCAGGACGTCGGTCACGTCACCCAGGTCTGCGTTTTGCCCGAGTTTCGCTCTTTCCGCATCGGGGAATCGCTGGTAGCGATGACCGCTTCTGCACTTCGCCGCCGCAAGTTTTCCACGCTTTCACTCACGGTGACTGAGGCCAACAGTCGTGCCGTAGGACTGTACAAGCGGATGGGTTTCACCACCCAGCGCGTCTTCGACGCCTTTGTGTGGGAAGGGTAGAGCGGTCAAGCGAACGGATTCACCCAGCGCAAACCCGGGAAGCGTGCGAAATCACGGTCCGTGGTTTGCAGAATCCCTCCATACTCGATGGTCAGCGCAGCCAGATGCGCGTCACTGACCAGATTGCCGGGGGCTTGCCCTTCGACCAGCATTTGCCGGAAGAACGTCCAGTGATCTTCGCCAGGAGAGAGCAGCCTGATATTTGGCTGACCCAGCCAGGCGTCCACAATTGCTGCCGCCGCACCCGGACTCAACCGCTCACCGGGCAAGCCCGGGTTCGTCATGATTCGAAGAAATGCCGAGATCGTCTGCCAGGGCAATCCCACCGGTTCAGTGTCCGAGAACACCTGCTCAATCCAGCCGCGGGCTTTTGCATGGTGTGCGGAATCGGCGTCGTAAGCGTATAGAAGAATGTTTGCGTCGAGAACGATCACCGCCGCGCCGGCCCTTCGATCGCATCCAGCAACTGCTCAACGTTGTCATAGCTCAGGCCGGGAGGCAAACCCAGTTTCCTGGGGGTGACCACAAATGGTTTTCTGGCGGGGCGCTTTGCCGCGATCAGGCCCAACCGAAGAAAATGATTGACGGTCTGCTTGAAGGAACTTCCCGATCGCCGGCTTTCCTGTTCAAGAAACCGGGCTACATCATCGTCGAGTGAGAGAGTTGTCCTCACATCATGATGATATATAAATAAGCATCATGATGTCAATCTCCAAATCTCGCGATTGACCTGGCTTTCGCCTTCGCCGCTTCTTCCTCTCGGTTCCGCGGTGGAGAACAAGTTTCAAGCGCCTCAAGTAAGCGTTTCGAGACGCCTGTTACTTCATCGATCGCCGACAGAAACGCCGCTTCGTTCGCCTTCGACGGTTTGTTAAAGCCGCTGATCTTCCGCACGAACTGCAACGAAGCCGCGCGGATTTCCTCGTCCGTCACCGGTGGATCGAAGTTGAAAAGATTTTTGATATTTCTGCACATGGATTGACCTCGCTGATTAGGGAGTCTTTGCCGCCGCCTTCGGGTCAGGTTTGATGGCGTTGGCGTTCACCGGCGCCGACGGATTCACCCCAAAATCCCAAACAAACGTATTCATACCCTGTTGCCCCAGCAGTTCGACTACCGCGTATTCACCTGGCGCGAGCGGTTCCATCGGCGTGATCTTCACCCAATCGCCCGTCAGGCGCTGGCTCGTCGTCAGTATCAGATTCTGCTGCTGGCTGGTTTTTCCCAGTGGATTGACCTTGATATCGCCCACAATCCGCTTGTCCTTTTTAATCTCAGCCCGCGCAATGTGAAAGCGGTCCCACGCTTGTTCTGGCTGCTGCGTCTGTTGCGGCTGCTGCGGCATGTTCTGCCCCGAAGGCGGCGTCGAACCAGAAGAACCCGGCAAACCTCGCCCCGATCTAGCCATTGGCACCGGCATTGGCGCAGGCATCGTCGCATTCTGCTCGGAATCGACCTTGACATAGATTGCCGGCAGCCCCACATGCGACTGCACCGTTGCGTGTGATTGGGCAAGCTCAATCGTCTCCTTCGCGCCACCCATAGGCATTACCGTAGCGCGCAGAATGTTCTGGGTTCGGTTGGCATTGATCTCGCCCGCATTCTGCTGTAGCTCTATCAGCTCCGGCTCGTTCTTAAAACTATCCAGCAGCAGCACGTTCCCGTCTGACGGCAAACGCAAGCCAGGGGCCACGATCGGAGTCCGCGCCTGCTCCTCGGCTTCTTCCGCTTCTAACTCCTTGTCAACCTTGGCCGCCTCCGGATCGGGCTTGCCCGCTGCGCGGTCGTTCGCAAACTTGTTGGTCGCATCCCAGTCGACCAAATCATTCGGCAACTCTTCCCAATCGTTGCGCTCCGCGCTCAAGTAGCGCACCCGGTCGCCATGCACCTCCCATTTCGTGCACAGTTGATACGTCCCGTCCTTGAGGATCAGCCGCTTCGAAAGCTCCTGCGCGTGAGAAGGCTGGGCAGGGAAAAGCGCAAAGATGCTGAAGACCGACAATGCGAGGATACGATTCCAACAGCGCATAACTAATAAGTTTAGATGCGGGCTACTTGGTCCGTTTAGCGCGCAGCGCGGGATGCCGCCTTACCGCACTACGTGGATCCGCACGCCAACCCTTAGGTCCTTCCATGATCTGTCGGTTGTAAATATTGGAGCGTTGAGGGCAATGCCGAGGGCCAAACAGGCGCGGTCTCCTAACGACAGCCCGAGGCTTCGCGTTTGGGCAATCAGGCTACCAGCAATCTTTGCCTGCTCTGCGGTGAATTCGACGGCCTCGCGAATCGGGCTTAGAACATCCTCCCACGCCTCATCGGGATCAGTTCCCTCGCGCACTAATTTGCTCTGCGCTTCTGCGAGGTTGACGGTGCTGACCGCGGCGCCTTCCAGAATCTGTGGAGTCAATCTTTCAGAGCCGGGCTCATCATTGATGAACGCCAACAATACCGAGGCATCCAGCACGACCCTACTCATGCTTCGCGGCCTCGCGCCGTTCTGCGATGAGTTCGTCAGCCAGCGACCTGCCGGGTTTGACATATCGTCGAACCGATCGTCGCGCCCGCTCAATTCTCTGCTTCAGGGTAGATATGCGTAGTTCGTCGTCCTCGATGCGCAGTACAATCTCGTCGCCTGCATTCATTCCGAGCGCCTTACGAAAAGACGCCGGAATTACGACCCGGCCGTTTTCGTTGATGCGCATCCGGGCTTCTTCGCTCATGTCACACCTCTCTTGCTAATGACACCATTATATATAAATGACATTTACGATGCAACGTGACACTTGGCGTGGGGATCGCTCCGTCACCGGTGTGATAATGAACTCGTGAGCGATAAATTCTGGCTGCTAATCACTGTCGGCAAAGCAGCATTGATGACAACCGTCGGTTTCTCGGGGCTGTTGCTTCTGGGCGTTCTCGGCCTTAGAGTCGGGGTGACGGCCGACGGCCAGATGATAAGAGCCGTTATGCTTCTCATCTTGCTGCTCCTCCCGATCGGCACTGCGACTCGGTGGACCTCCCGACGACTGCGGATACGTTTCTCGCGGCGTGAGACCCGAGCCATGTCAACAACATTTGGTCTAGTCACCCCGGTGTCGTTGCTCGTTGCGATTGTGCTTGCCGAAATACCTGGGGGATACGCGGCATTTCTGGGGCGCACTTTTGCTTTGATTGGCGTGTTTTGCGGGATTGTTGTGACGACCGCAATTCTTAACTTCTTGGCGTGCCTCGTCACATTAACGATGACGCGGCGAATCGAGCGACTGGAACCCACGCACACCTAGGAAAATGCTCAAGCCCTAACCCCCATTTCTTTCCACAGCTCTTTCTGTCATAATTGATCGTGCACGCCAATCACCACGCCAGCACGCACATCAAACCTGTGCGGCGGGGCCTCCGGTGGAGCACCAATCCAACAAAACTCAGGGTGAAAAACAGATGTCGGCAAAGTACATCTTTGTAACCGGCGGTGTCGTGTCGTCATTGGGCAAAGGACTGGCCGCAGCCTCCATCGGCTGCCTGCTTGAGAGCCGCGGCCTCAAGGTCAATCTCATCAAGCTCGATCCCTACCTCAACGTCGATCCCGGCACCATGTCGCCCTTTCAGCACGGCGAGGTTTTCGTCACCGACGACGGCGCCGAAACCGATCTCGATCTTGGACACTACGAGCGCTTCACCCACGCCAAGCTTTCCCGCGACAATAACTGGACCACCGGCCGCATCTACGAGCAGATCATTGCCAAAGAGCGCCGTGGCGACTATCTCGGCAAAACCGTGCAGGTGATTCCGCACGTCACCAACGAAATCAAAGCCGCCATGAAAAAAGTCGCGCAGGATGTCGACGTCTGCATCGTCGAAATCGGGGGCACCGTCGGCGATATCGAATCCCTGCCATTCCTCGAAGCCATCCGCCAAATGCGCCAGGAACTCGGCCGCGAGCACACCCTGTTCATGCACGTTACGCTTGTTCCCTTCATCGCCGCCGCTCAAGAGCTGAAAACTAAGCCCACGCAGCACTCGGTGAAAGAACTCCTCAGCATCGGAATTCAGCCGGACATTCTTCTCTGCCGCACCGACCGTTTTCTCTCCAAAGACATCAAGTCGAAGATCGCGCTCTTCTGCAATGTCGAAGAAGAAGCCGTCATCACCGCCAAAGATGTCGCCTCGATCTATGAAGTCCCGCTCGTCTTCGCGCGTGAAAATGTCGACGCGCTGGTTTTGAAATATCTCCGCCTCGAAGCCAAAACTCACGACCTCAAGCAATGGGAAGACATCGTCAATCGCGTCTACAACCCCAAAGCCGAAGTTTCCATTGCCATCGTTGGTAAATACGTTGAGTACGAAGATTCGTACAAGTCTTTAAAAGAAGCTCTCGTCCACGGTGCCCTTGCCCACAACCTCAAACTGAACGTCAACTGGGTGGAAGCAGAAGGCTTGCAATCTGGCCAGTCCGCTTGTGAAGAGCAGCTTCGCGACTACGACGGTATCCTCGTGCCTGGCGGATTCGGCAAGCGCGGCATCGAAGGTATGCTGCAGGCCATTCGTTACGCGCGCGAAAATAAGGTCCCGTACTTCGGCATCTGCCTTGGCATGCAGACCGCCTGCATCGAGTTCGCCCGCAACGTCTGCGGATTGGCCGACGCCAACTCCAGCGAGTTCGATCCCGCCACGCCGCACCGCGTCATCTACAAACTCCGCGAACTGCGCGGTGTCGAAGAGCTTGGTGGCACCATGCGCCTCGGTGCCTGGACCTGCAAAATCGAGCCCGGCACACTGGCCCACAAGATTTATGGCCAGTCCGAGATCAGCGAGCGCCATCGCCATCGCTACGAATTCAATCGCGAATACGAAGACACGCTGACCGCCGGCGGCCTGCGCATCTCGGGCTCGACTCCTGACGGAACTTACGTCGAGATCGTCGAACTGCCCGACCATCCGCACTTCATCGGATGCCAGTTCCATCCCGAATTCAAATCCAAGCCGCTCGAGCCGCATCCCTTGTTCAGTTCGTTTATTGGCGCAGCTTACGAAAGCGGCCTGAAGCGGCGAACCGAAAAAGAAGCCGTCGAAATCGAAATGTTTCACCGGCCCGAAAAAGTCGCCGGAAGATAACGGGGCGCCAGGAAACGGTTCGCTCAGTGCCTCCGTGACTCCGTGGTTAGAAAGCTTTGTCCATCTCTTTCCAAGTCGAAGGCATCCGCATCGGCGATGGCGGCCTGTTCCTCATCGCCGGCCCTTGCGTCATCGAAAGCGAAAAGCATGCCATCTTCATGGCTGAAGTCATCAAGGGCGTCACGCGCTCACTGAACGTCCCGTTCATCTTCAAAGCTTCGTATGACAAGGCAAACCGCACCTCCGTCCGCAGCTTTCGCGGGCCCGGCCTCGCCGAAGGTCTCCGCATTCTGAAAAAAGTAAAGGACGAAGTCCACATCCCCGTCCTCACCGACGTTCACGAGACCGCCGACGTTCCCAAAGTCGCCGAAGTCGCCGATGTTTTGCAGATCCCCGCGTTCCTCTGCCGCCAAACTGATCTCATCGTCGCCGCCGCCATGAGCGAGCGCGTAGTCAACATCAAGAAGGGCCAGTTCGTCTCCCCTTGGGACATGAAGCATGCCGTCGACAAATGCCGCACCGCCGGCAACGACCGCATCTTCGTTACCGAGCGCGGCTCCAGCTTTGGCTACAACAACCTCGTTGTCGATATGCGCTCGCTCGCCATCATGCGTAAATTTGTGCCGGTAGTTTTCGACGCCACTCACTCTGTGCAACTGCCCTCATCCACGCACGGAGACGACGATCAGGCCGTCAGCGGTGGCCAGCCCGAATTCATCCCGGTGCTGGCGCGCGCCGCGGTGGCTGCGGGAGTCGATGGCGTTTTCATGGAAGTCCATGACAATCCCAAAGACGCGAAATCTGACGGCGCCAACGCCCTCGAATCCACCAAACTGCGCGGAGTGCTGAAGGAACTGCTCGCCGTTCACAAAGCGCTGGCCCAGGCACACCTCACCCCGTAAACCACCTTCGGCTGAAACAGGGTTTCTCTCTAATCTGGCATCCGCGTGCCAGTAATTTCTCCTGAATATGTTAACTTATTGGTTAACAGTGCGAAGCCGTAAGTCCTTTGTTGTCTATATTTTGATATCTAACTCATTTGTAATCAATCATTTAACCCGATATGGCTCATCGCTGAGCCTGTAGAATCAATAATTTACGGCGCCCCCCCCACCTTGTTAGGTAGTCCCCTTCATCTCAACGCGCCGTCCAAGAAGACCGCATACTGGTGCGTCCCTCCAGCCCTCCGCAGCCATTTCTGCCCACTCAAATTCCCCGCCAGCAATGGATTGTGATACACCACCCAAACCGGTCGCGGATGTTCGCGCACACTTCTCTCCAAGTTTCCCAGCATCTTCTTCAACGCCGTTTCCGGCAACGGATTAAACAAATACACGACCAGCGGTTCGGCCGGAAACTCAAACTCACTCGCATCCCCGCAGATCGACTCAATCGCAAAGCAGCGCTGTGCATCGTTCTTGTATTTGTGAATGTTTTCTTTGGCGATGCGATCCAGGGCAGGGAAGAGCTCAACGCCAATAATTCTTCGAAGCGAATAATCCGACGCCAACAGCAGCGCTCTCCCTTTGCCCGAACCAATATCAATAAATGTGAACTGGGCAAAATCGATCTTCAGGCTGCCGATCATCTCATGAAACAGTGCCGGCTCCGTCGGCTGATACGGCGAATGAAACAGCCCGAGCAACCGCTCCCGCCAGCCAACTGTTGCGCCGGTCGTGTCGACGCGAAAATTCCAATCGTAATCAACGTCACCGTACCGCTGCCTGCGTTGCTCCGGCGTGGACTCGCGCACAAACTGCCAGAGCAATTGAAGGAATTTCTTAAACGCCGCCCATCGCCCTACGCGCTGGCACTCCTCAATCCACCAGGAGCTAAGAGTTTGGGACACGCTTGGTGGGTCAGGCATGAAAGCATGGTAAATGGAGGCAATAACCGGAGTCGGCTACTCGATCGGCAGAACCTTCGGCTTCGGAGGCGGCTTGTAGCCTTCCGGAATGCCTTTCTGAATAAACGGCAGGTCGTCGGGATCGCCAACCACCACGCGGCCGTCAGCCATCAACTTGTAGGGCTTTCCCAGCGGATCGACCGGCATCCCTGGAATCATCCCGGCCTCAGCCAGTTCGCGGAAACTTCCCGGCCAATGCCCCGTACGCTCGTGATATTTCGACGCCAGTTCCTCCAGCGCCGGTACATCCTGATCGACCTGCAGCGCCCGCAAATGCGCCGCCGCATTCGCGCGAATGTTCTTATCCGCGCTGTTCTCATACGTCGCCGTCCACAGCAGCCGCGAAGTCTGTATGTCCCCGGCATGTTCCGCCATCAGCGCTGCCAGCAACTTCAGCCACGGATGCGCACCCGGCACCTCGGACCCGCGTTCGAACGCCTCCGCAGCCTTCTTGTAATCCTTCAAATCCTGGTAATAAATGAATCCCAAGTCGTAATACAGCCGCCAATTATCCGGATTGTTCCGAATGCCATACTCCGTTAACTCGATCGCCTGCTCCGGCATGCCCGCGCCCCCCGGAACCGCGGGCGCAAGAAAATTCGCTCCGTATTCATACGCAACAATCAACTGCGGATCGAGCGCCGTCGTAATCTCCAGCAACGGAGCCAGCAGCGTGTATTTCCCGGTCTCATCGTGAAAGTTCCTGCCGAAGTATTGCACCGCGCGCGTCCAGTAGATGTCGGCCAGCAAGCCGTTATAGCCCAGGCTCAGCCGCTTCAAGACCTTCGGGGAAGTGATGTACAGAACCTCTTCCAGCGTCGCCCCTTTGCGAATCGTGTCGATTTTCCGCAGCGTCACGACTGACGCCGCCAGGCACACCACCAGCATCCCGCTCGCAATCACCGTGATTCGTGACGAGGGCTTCATTTCAGATCGCGGCGTTCGAAGATGAGCACCGCCCCGCACAGCGCCATGCCCGCATACAACAGGGCGTAGACGGAATTCGCGAGAATCAGCTGTGACGACACCGGCTGCGCATGCGCCACTGAGTTGATCACGTTCAGCGCCGAAAGGTTCGGCACCAGATATGCCGCTCCCGTCGCCAGCCACCGTCCCAGCCCATGCGCCATAGCGGCGAATCCACGCAGGTCCTCCGCGAAGCTGCCGATAATGAACAGCGAAAATGCAAATACTGCCGACAACAGCGGCGATGAAAACGACGAAAACAGCAGCGCCAGCGAGGTGACAATCAGAAACTGCAGGACGATAAAGTACAGCGCCACTAAAATCCATCCATCGCTCGCCTGAAACTGGTGCGAAACGTACAGCAGCGCTGCGAACACACCGATAGCCATAAAAAATGTATTCACCGCCAGCGTTCCCGCCAGCCCAAAAAATTTCCCGACAATGAATTCCCATCGCCGTACCGGCCGCGAAAGCACCGTATAAAGCGTCTTCTTCTCGATCTCTTTCGAAACCAGCCCAATGCCGATGAAAATCGCAATCACCACCCCAAACAACGAGACGGCAGTCAACCCCAGATTCACCACCACCAGCCGTTCGATGTCGATCGAAATCTGTCCCACCAGAATCGCCGCGCCTGACATCAGCAGCGCAAATGCAATCAGGTTGTACAGCACCCGGTCGCGTACCGCCTCTCGGAACGTATTCGACGCGATATGTCCAATGCGTGCCTTCATGACCGCGCTCCCGCCGACGCCATCGACGGCTGTACCCGCCGCAGATAATATTCCTCTAGCGAACTTCGCACCGGCGTGAGCGAAATGATCCGCAACCCTTCGCGCCGCAACCCGTCGAGCATCGCGTCCTGCTTATCTTCCGAAATCAGCGCCCGCACCATCTCTCCCGCCACGTGCGACTCGATCACCAAGCTCTTCAACGACGCCGGCACCGCCCCGCCCCGCCACGCCACTTCCACCTGCCCCGCGACCGAAGACGTAAGCTCCGCAACCGCGCCCACTCCCTTCAGTTCGCCTTGATGAATGATCGCCACGCGATCACAGAGCGCTTCAGCATCCGAAAGAATATGGGTCGAAAAGAAAACCGTCTTGCCCTCGCGCTTCAACTCTTCCATCAGGTCGCGCACTTCCCGCCGGCCCATCGGGTCCAGCCCCGACATCGGCTCGTCAAAAAACAGCAGCTTCGGATCATGCACAATCGCCTGCGCAATTCCCGCGCGCTGCAGCATCCCTTTGGAAAATTTTCTCAGCTGCAAATTTGCCGCATCATGCAATCCCACACGGTCGAGCACCTGCCGCACCTTCGCGCTTCGCACCCCGGCATCCACGCCGGAAAGTTCGGCGTAATACTCCAATAGCTCCCGCGCCGTCAGATAATCGTAAAAATACGGCTGCTCCGGCAAAAACCCGATCTGCGCCTTCACCACCGGATCATCGATCTCGCGCCCGAGAATTTTCGCCGTACCGGATGTCGGAAACACCAGCCCCATCAGCAGCTTCAGCGTGGTCGTCTTTCCCGCCCCGTTCGGGCCCAGAAATCCGAAGATCTCGCCTTCCTCTACCCGCAAATCCAGAGGCTTCAGCGCACACTTCGGCGTCTTCCGCCAGAATCCGACGGAATATATTTTTTCCAATCCAAGAATTTCGATGGCGGCCATGCCGGAGATCAGATGCGAACTGGCTCCAAACGAACCTGCGCTCGACGAACCACGTTCAACACCACAATTATATGCAAGCCGGCTGCGGCCAGGCTTCGATCGGCGGTTTTCGCCGTTACCAAAGACATTACAGGCCGCAGAAATAGCGATGGGCTGGAAGCGCGTCAGGCGCATTCCAGCCCATCGTCAATCGAGCCTGCAACAGCGCTCTACTGCAACTCGGTATAAGCTACGCACGCCGCGTTGGTGTTGATGGGTGCGCCGTTCAAGGCGCCCGTGAACCGGATCACACCGTCGTTGTTCGAGCAGAAGCCGCGCACGCCGCTCACGTTGAAAACCGACGCCGCGCCACCCACCGTGTAACCCTGGTTGGGTGGGCCGCCGGCTGGTACGCCGATGGAAAAATAGTATCCGCTCTTGGCCGTTGCTACAGCATTGGCGTTCGAAAGCGCCCAGTCAATCAAGCACGAGTTGGCAGCCGTCGGTCCAGCTGCTGCGCATCCCGTGGCTGCCGACGGCCCAAGGGACGCCAACGTGCCCGTGTAACCGGTCGTTGGAAACGTCATCTGGTACGTGGCTTCTCCCGTATTAACAGTTCGAATCGACGAAACCGCAGACGACTCATTAGCCGCAATCCGCGCGCGCAACAAGTTCGGAATCGCAATGGCTGCAATAATTAGAATAATCGCCACCACGATCAGTAGCTCTATCAGTGAAAAACCTTTTTGTTTCGATCTCATCAATCTTGCCCCCGAGTGAATTTCTCCCCAACTGTCTTCTGCACTTTTCCGGCCAGATCCAACGCGCCTCACTCGAAGCTCTAACTGACTCATTACTGGAGGGTTTCCGTGCATTGCACAGATCGGCGAACTGCGCCGAGCCCATCGCAATGTCAATTTTTGTCAACGATCCGCGGCTATTTCTCACTGAGGAACTCAGCCAGCGGAACCCCGGAAGCACCACCGAGGTAAAACGCAAAATACAAACAAAAAAATAAAGAGCGGCGGATTTTCTCCGCCGCTCTCCACTTCAGACTGCGCGTACTGCCGACTTATTGCAGTTCGGTGTAAGCAACGCAAGCTGCGTTGGTGTTGATCGGTGCGCCGTTCAAGCTGGCGGTGAAGCGGATGACGCCGTCTTCGTTCGAGCAGAAGCCGCGTACGCCGCTCACGTTGAAGCTCGAAGCCGCGCTGCCCACCGTGTAGCCCGTGTTGGGCGGGCCACCGGCCGGGTTGCCGATCGCGAAGTAGTAACCGCTCTTCGCGGTCGCCACTGCGTTCGCCTGCGAAAGCACCCAGTCAATCAAGCAAGCATTGGCTGCGGTCGGACCAGCGGCTGCACAACCGGTCGCAGCGCTCGGCCCAAGGGCGGCAAGCGTGCCGCTGTAACCAGTCGTCGGGAATGTCATGTTATAGGTGGCCTGTCCAGTGTTGATGGTACGAACCGACGAAACCGAAGACGATTCGTTCGCGGCGATACGCGCACGCAACAGGTTAGGAATAGCGATGGCAGCGATGATGAGAATGATCGCGACCACAATCAGCAGCTCGATCAGTGAAAAACCCTTCTGTTTACGCATCTCGTTTGCTTCTCCCTTTTGAGTTCTTTGGTTGCTGTTCAACCAGCCGCCTTTCCAATTGCAACTCACAGGCCAACCAGCCCACAGCACCGGGTGGGGAAACCCCGCTCTATCCAGTTTATTTTCAGTGCGTCGAAAGACTTTCGTAACATTCTGGCTCCCCTTACCTCTGATTGTAGAACGCCCCACCTGGCATTTTTTGTCATTCTGAATGCGATTTGCTGTCATTTTGGGACGCCGTGAGACAAGTCGGGCTGAATTGGGCACTTAGCGGCTATCGCCCGAATGGCTCTGATTCCCCGTTTTCCTTCGTCCCGCCGGCCCCGCCGCCGGCACCATCGCCCGCCGCACCGGCACAATCGCACCCTTCGCCGGGTCGGCAGCCGTCGCCCGCATCAGCACTTCCCGCTGTATATATTGGACGAAATCCTGTATCTGCCGCTGCATCTCCTCCATCCGCTCTCGCATTTGGAGGATGATCGCAATCCCGCTGATGTTTACCCCCAGATCGCGCGCCAGGTTCAGAATGAACTCCAGCCGCTGCAGGTCTTCATCCGTATAAAGCCGCGTGTTGCCTTCCGTCCGCGACGGCTTCAGCAACCCCTCGCGCTCATAAAGTCGCAGCGTCTGCGGATGTATCTCATACATCTCCGCGACCGCCGAGATCATGTATGCGCCCTTGGATTTCCGCTTGGTCATCAGTATTTATTAGAACACAGACCGCAAGACGAACCGGGACACAAGATTATCTCCGTGCCTCAGTGCCTCTGTGGTGGTTAGCTTAATTCTTTCGGATTTCGTTCAGCTGTGCTGGCGCGTCGCTTCTCCCACAAACACCAGGCACCCGTTCGGATCATGGATATGAAACTCCGTCATGCCATACTCGCGGGCAAATAGGTCGCGAATCCGGTAACGGTCCTTGAAAGTCTTCACCTGCTCCCACAGCGCCTCAATACCCGTAACTTCTATATAAATCTCCGTGTGGCCGCGCACGCACCGCATCACCTCTTCTGAATCCGCCTTCTGAAAATGAATGGTCTGCCCGTCCCGCTCCACGATGGCGTAGCCGCCATTCTCCAGCATTCGATGAAATCCCAGGACGTTCTCATAGAACGCCAGCGTCTCCTCCATCCGGTCCGTCGCCAGCATCGGACTAATGCGTTTTGCAGTCGTCGAAGTTGTCGTGGCCATAATTCCCCCCAAAATCCCTCCTATGATGCCACACCCGCCAGACGCGCGGTTCGACCGGGGAAGGGCACGAATTTATTCGTGCCGATAGCGCTGAACACAATTTCGCGCTTTAGCGCCTGAGATTTTGGGTGGCGCAGCGCTTCAGCGCTGCGATTAACTGTCGTTTCTGACTAACGCGCTTTAGCGCCTGAGGCCGGGTTCTCGAGACGTCGCCATGCCCTCGGTCCAAACAATTCCTTTGACGGAATATTCCACAAAGGTCATAGTGTAGAAGTAACCATGCCAAAGAACTTCGAAACACTCCGCCAGAAAATGTCTGCCGCCTCACGTGAGCGATCCCATGCCCTGGCCGAGAAATACAGCGAGGCCATGCCCCTTGACGAACTCCGCGAAGCCCGCGAGCTCACTCAGACGCACCTGGCGCGAGTGCTAAAGGTAAATCAGGCCGCAGTCTCCAAGATGGAACGCCGCGTTGACATGTACGTCAGCACTCTGCAGGATTTCGTCAAAGCCATGGGAGGCGAGCTGAAAATCACAGCCAGATTTCCTGACGGAGAAGTCGAAATCAGTCAGTTCGACTCGAAGAAACAACCCTAATCCCCGCTCGCCGGCTTTTCCTGCACTTGCGCCGCCCATCCGCCGGGCCTGACCGCCTGGTTCACAAAGTACGCCACAAAGCCTGCGCCAATCAAAATTAGCCCAAATGCCAGCGAACTGATGCCCAGCACCTGTTCGGCTTCGCTGCGCATTACCGAAATGCCGAGCAGCAGCATGGGCGCAATTCCAATCGCGATCGCGCCAAACATCCCGCCCGGTACGCGGAACGGACGCGGCAAATCCGGCTCACGGACGCGAAGCCAGATCAGCGCCATGAATTCCAAGCCCAGGCTGCAGCCATAAAGCAGAATATCGATGGTTACCAACCGCTCAAATCCCAATCCCAGGCACATTGCCCAGCACGTGGCCAGCGCCAGAATCGCCACCCATGGCGCCCGCGTCTTCGGATGCAATTTCCCAAAAACCTTCGGTAGCATCCCATCCTGCGCCATCGCCAGCGGCAGCCGCGAGTAACTCATCACCAGCGCGTTGAACATCCCGAATCCGCTGATCATTCCTCCCAGCGCCAGACCAATGCGCAGCAGCGGACCGCCGAGCAATCCCGCAACGTCCGCCCAGAAGCCTGTCTCCCACGCGCTCGCCGGCAATCCGGTCATCCACATGGCCGCCACCGGAACGATGTAACTCACGCTCACAATCAGCACCGCGTACAACATTGCCCGCGGATACGTCCGCTGCGGCCGCTCCACTTCCGTGGCAATGGTCGAGGCGTTGTCCCACCCCATGTAATTCCACATGCATATAAGAAGACCGGTGAGGATGCCCACATCCGCCGTCACCGGCTTGGTCGTCGCGTGCACCAGCGCGCCGATCTTCCACGGCGCAATCGCCATAATTGCCAGAAATGGCGCGGAGAGCAAGAAAAACAGCCACAACGAAGTCGTCGATACTACCTTCACCCCGGCAATATTCATCGCCGCGCACACCATTACTATGCCCAGCGCCACCAACTCGCCGCGATGCCCCTCGGCAAACCACGGAAACAATCGGTCCAGATACAGCACAAACAGCGTCGGATAAATCGCCATGTCGAAAATCGACGCCACCAGCGAGAGCCACGCTTCCTGAAATCCCCAGAAATTGCCCATCCCGCGCCGCACCCACGCGTAGTAGCCGCCTTCAAACGGCAGCGCGCTCGAAAGTTCGCCGATCATGAACGCCGTCGGCAGACTCCACAAAATCGGCGTCAGCAAAAGAATAAGGATGGCTTTCCCGTAGCCTGCGCCATGCACAATATCTTCCGTGCCGTAGGTACCGCCCGACACCATAAAGAAGGTGGCTGCGACCAGGGGCCAAAGGGTTAGACGTACAGAATTTTTGCGGCGGGAAACTACAACGGTGGGTGGCTGGACTTCACGTGCGGTGCTAGCTGTTGCCAATTTCTATGGCTTCCTCCTTCGGGCGAATCACTCTCAGCCACATCGTCTCCCTTAAGCGAGTCACCCGGTGCTTGCAATTTCCGGGCCGTCCGGCTGAAGTTAGTTCGCATGTATGAGATTACGGAAAATTTCCCGCGATGCAACAATTATTTTGAAAAATTTCGCCTGTAAGCTGGAGTACGGTCGTAACCGTAGCTTACACTCCGTGCCTCGCGGCCGGGTTCGCGCTCAACAACGGCCGCCTTCAGAGCCCTTAATTGCCGCTGTCCGCAAAGCTGCCTTTCTTTACTTCAACAATTGTGCCGTCCGTATTCACTCGAAAGAATTTCCCGTTCGGCGTCCCGATATATTCCGGGACCTTACTCGACAGCACGTGGAAAACATCCGTGTCCTCAGGTTCACTGCTCAGGTCGTGCGTGTGGTAGTTTCCTACCCACAAATTCGGCGGCTTATCCCAACCCTCCGAAATCTTGCTGTGCATCCGCCGTTCGTCAATGACCGTGTTCCCATCCGAGCTAATCAGGTAGCGCACATCCCCTCCCACTGGGTAAACGCCATCTTGGGTTTGGGACGGATACATATACACATAAAATTGATTTGACGGTGCCGGTAACACGGCCCCACTGTAGGGCCGTGCTGCACCCTTGAAGTCGTGGAGTGCAGTGTCAATCGCCTTGGCTGCCCCCAAATAGAAACCCGACTCCTCCACCGGCGGATCGACTTTCCTCACCATGAACTCCTTGATTGTCTTGCCCTGTATTGCCTCATACGCAATCAAGAACTTGTCTCGCTGATCGTTCAGCCGACCGAACACAACCGTCCATCCCGAGTCTGACTTCCGCGCGATATAGCTCCGAACCACACCTCTATCAGGGTGCACCGCTCTGACCGCGTCCGAGGCGTGCTGCGCCGCTTGATCGTATTCATAAAGCGCCCGCCCACGCGCTGTGACCTCTGGGAAAACCGGCGCAGCATCGGGTTTATCTTTGCCGGTTAAATAAATCGGGCCCAAGAGCAAGGAAAAGCCGACGATGGCGAATCGCTTCAGCATAAAGTAAAAGCTCTGGACTACGGAACGTAAAGATTATAGGCTGCCCGGCAGCCAGACCGATCTCATCCATGACTCAGGCCTTGCCAACGGCCCACGCCGGAGCGCCATGTATTCGTCCCACCCCTGTCGGTTCTCTCCATTGCCGTTCGTCTTACCCCAGAGGCGGGGGAAGACTCCGCCCACCGGAATTCGCCAAACCAAAGCCAAGAGCGAAAGTCGAAAAACGAAAGGATCTCCCATGAACAAACTCGTTGTCAGCCTCTTAGCCTCCGCCATCGCCATCCCCCTCGCCGCAGAAACCCGAACCCCCGATCCCAACCCCGCCGCCGACTCCCAGAAACCCACCCGAAAAGTCCACCTCCTCACCGCTTCTACCCCTCGCGACCGCCAGATCGAACTCTGCCTCAGCGCCGCCCCAGCCGAGGTCTCCAGCAAAGCGACCATCTACGTCCTTGGACCCAAAGGCTACGAAAAGGCCCGCGAAGGCACCAACGGTTTCAGCTGTCTGATCGAGCGCTCGTTCAAAGACTCCGTCGAGACCAGTTCCGCCCCCGCCTGCTTCGACGCCGAAGGCAGCGGTACTCTCATGCTCACTTACCTGCGCCGCGAAGAACTCCGCGCCCAGGGCAAGTCCGAGCCCGAAATCAAAGACGACATCGCCCAGGGATTCAAAGACGGCCGCTTCAAAGTGCCCGGCCCCGGCTTCCTTTACATGATGTCCAACGAAAACTACGTCTACAATTCCGAGTCCAAGCAAAGCGGTTTCGTGCCTCCGCACCTCATGTTCTATGCCCCCAACAAAACCGCCAAAGACGTCGGATACGACGCCGTTCACTCCGGTATGGTGCCTTATCTGACTGGTAGTGGTCCGGAAGGTTTGCTCGTCGTCGCCGCCGACAAGCCAGGCGAAAAAAATAGTTCCTCCGACGACGGCCATAAGCATGATTGAGACACGAACATGCTTGGATTATGAACGGTCATTTCGACCGAAGCGTAGCGATAGCGAGCGAGGGAAGAGATTCTGTGCTTTGCCCGCCGGTCGGCGGCTAATTCATGAGCTCCTTGCGAATGAATATGCCACACTCAGGACCAGAAAAGCCGGAGCGGGTGACGCCGCTCCGGCCGCACTTGCGTCTTCTTTAGGCAACCAGGGCCGCGACGAAGTGCTCGCAGAGCGTCGTCTCCACCACGTACTCGGTGGTAGTCATTGTGCCGAGCAGATACGGTTTCAACACTTCCTCGATCTTCGGCAGCGTGTTCATTTCGTACCGCTCGACGTCTTTCCTGTCAGTCCACAGCGTAATCGTCATGAACTTCTCGGTTTTGGTTTCCGGAATCAGCGGCAGGATCTCCAGAAATCCATTTTGTTTCTTCAGCATCGGTAACACTTCTTTCTTCAGCAGCGTTACCAGTTCTTCTTTCTTTTCGGTTTTTGGAACATAAGTAGTGATGCGTGCCAACATAGCTGCAGTTCCTCCTGCGTGCCGCTTCGGCCGCAAGCCTTGCCGGATCGCCTGAGCGCCCGTCCACTGCCTGCCACCAAAGACGGGATGATTTTTATTGCCCTGCAACCATAGTTCACTCACTCTTCGATGTCTGTGATCTGTGAGCCTCGTCAATGTGATAACAACGAGCGCGGGCGTTCACGTGCCCCGAAACGGAACTACTGCCGAAGATCGTCGATTTCAGAATCCGACCGACAGTATGTCGCTGGCGTACGCTTACGCTACAATGTCCGGTCATCCAAGGAGGCGTATGCGATTTCGCGTCGTGGCGCTGCTTTCCGCATCCCTTTGTTTCACCTCGTTTCTCACCGCTCAAACCCCCGATCTTTCCCCAAAAGTTAAGGAATTCATAAAAGTAAACGCCCCCAAAGTCATCCTTACCCACGTCCGTGTGATCGATGGCACGGGCGCGCCTGCCATTGACGACCGCAACCTCGTCATCGAATCCGGAAAAATTACTGCCATCGGGCCCGGTGCCGACGTGCCCGCCAGCTCCGGCATCACCGTCCTCGATCTTCGCAATCATTCCGTCATGCCGGGTATCGTCGGCATGCATAACCATCTTTTCTACATCGCCCTGCCGAACCTCAGCGCTGACTGGAAGCACGACTCGCCGTTATTGGTTCCGCAAATGACTTTCTCCGCACCGCGCCTTTATCTCGCCGGCGGAGTGACCACCATGCGCACCACCGGAAGCGTTGAGACCTACGCCGACCTGAATCTAAAACACGACATCGACGCCGGCCAGCTCCCTGGGCCCCGCCTCGATGTCACCGGTCCCTACCTTGAAGGTGCAACCAGCTATTTCATCCAGATGCCGCGCCTGAAAAATGCCGCCGATGCCCGCGAAACCGTCGACTACTGGGCCGATCGCGGCGTGACATCATTTAAAGCCTACATGAACATTACCCGCGACGAGCTCAAGGCCGCCATCGAAGCGGCGCACAAACGCGGCCTTAAAGTCACCGGCCATCTATGCTCGGTGTCCTATCCCGAAGCTATCGAGCTGGGCATCGATGATCTCGAACACGGCTTCTACGTCAACACCCAACTCGATCCCGACAAAAAGCCCGATGCCTGCAGCGAAAGCGAGGGCCAATACACGCTCGAACACATGACGCCCGGAAGTCCCGAAGCAAAAAAGCTGATTGACCTGCTGGTCAGCCACCACGTCGCCATTACCTCGACCCTTCCGGTTTTCGAAGCCTGGGGTACGCCGGATGGCTTGCAGCCGCCCATCCCCAAAGCGGCACTCGATGCCATGTCTCCCGAAGCCAGATCGGATTTCCTCGTCTTTCGCCAGAAGCCCGTTTCCATGCCCAAGCCCAAGTTCGACGGAGTGCAACTTTACAAAAACAATATCGGACTCGAGCGCGAGTTCGCTGAGGCGGGTGGACTGCTGCTTGCCGGTCCCGATCCGACTGGAGGCGGCGATGTCGTCCCCGGCTTCGGCGATCAGCGCGAGCTTGAACTCCTCGTCCAGGGCGGCTTTTCACCGCTTGAAGCCGTCAAAATCTCAACCCTGAACGGCGCCATCTACTTGGGCCGCGATCATGAGATTGGCTCCATCGCCCCCGGAAAGAATGCGGATCTGGTGGTCATGAAGGGCGATCCCTCAAAGCAGATCTCCGACGTCGAGAACGTCGAGATCGTCTTTAAGGACGGTATAGGGTACGATTCCGCCAAATTGCTGGATTCCGTCCGCGGCCACTATGGCCAATATTAATGAACGCCCGCCCAATGAGTAGTTTTCCCGCGACTCTAGCCGCCTTCAACGTTATAATGTCACGGTTCGATGAGTTGATCCCACTCTTCGCTGGGAGAGTGCCATGCGTCTGTCTCTCGAAACCCGCGACATCGGCCGCGTCACCGTCGTCCGCTGCGCCGGCCGCATCGTCAGCGGCGACGAGTCCGAATCCCTCCGCACTCACGTCGCCTGGCTCCTGCGCGACCGCAAGACCATCGTTCTCCACCTCGGCGAAGTCGCCTTCGTCGATTCCAGCGGCGTCGGCACCATGGTCCGCGCCCTCACCAGCGTTCGCCAAAAAGGTGGTGACCTCAAACTCTGCAACGTACCCGAGCACACCCACAAAGTTTTGCGGATGAAACCTCACCCAGCTCTTCGACACCCACGACTCCGAAGAGTCCGCCGTCTCGGCTTTTTACCGCTCGGCCGCTCCCGCCGATCAGACCTCGCATACCGGTCTCAACATCCTCTGCATCGATCGCAGCGGAGACGTTCTCGCCTACCTCCGCGAACTCCTCAAGCGCGCCGGCCACGACGTCCACACCAGCAGCAGCCTCTCCGACTCGCTCATGCTCATCCGCGTCACCCGCTTCAATCTTTTGCTCATCGGCCCCGGGCTCACCGCGTCTCCATCTACTGAACAAGCTTTTCAGAAAGCTTCCGCCAACCTGCCCGTCCTGCACCTCGGTGACGAATTTTCCGGACTGGAAGCCGCCGAAGCTACCTCCGCGCTTCTCGAAAAAATCGCCGCCTGCCTCAACTCCTCCTCCAGCGCGTCGTAGAACGAAGCCGAAGTCCGCATCGCCGGCTCACTGCGTCACCGTAAAAACCCCGCTGCTCACCGCGCTTCCCCCCGCGGTCGTGATCTTTATCGTCCCCGTCACCGCCCCGCTCGGCACCGTCGTGCTCACTTGCGTATCCGAGTTCACCGTGAACTCCGCCGCCACTCCCCCAAATGTGACTTTCTCCGTCTGCGTCAGGCTGACTCCTGTAATCGTCACCGGCGTCCCCACCGGCCCGCTGCCAGGATTGAACCCAATGATCTGCGGAGTCACCCGAAAACTTTGATTGCTCACCAGCTCGCCGGTCGGCGACGTCACCGTCACCGGGCCCGTAGTCGCGCCACTCGGAACCGTCGCCGTCAAATACGTGCCGGATACCACATCCGCCGTCGCCGTCGTGCCGTTGAATGACACCGTCGTCTGCCCTTTGACAAAATCCTGCCCCAGAAATTCGATCGTCTTTCCAACCTTTCCCGCGTAAGGCAGCAAGCCGACAAACGGCTGCAGCGTCGGGCTAACCCAGCTGTAAAAAACTCCGCAAGGATTGTCCGCAAAACACGGGCTCACGCTGCCGGTTCCGCCAAACTCCGTATCCGCGTATAGCGTCCCGTTCGTGTGCTCGAACGGCGCGACCTCCGGCGCCATCCCGTGTGTGCCGTCAAAGTAGTACAACACCGTGAACGCCCCCGTCGGCGTTATCTCAAACAGCGTCCCGCAAGTAGAAGGACAGCTCTCCGTCGTCGGACCGCCATACGCATTCACGCCGTAAAAATTTCCGTCATTTCCCCGCGCCAGCCCGATCGGCTCTTCTCCATCGGCTGTGATGCTCATGCTGTGCAGGATCTTGAATTTTCCCGCCGGCGTCATCTTGAAAACTGCTCCATGGCCGTGACTTCCCCCGGTGTCTGTCACGCCATAAAAATTCCCGTCACTGCCCTCCACCAGAGGCGCAAAGACGCTTTCGTTATCTTCCAGGTTGTAAAGCACCGTGATCTCGCCCCCGGAAGTCATTTTGAAGATCGTCCCCAGATCGTTGGCGCCGCCGGCGCCGGTCGTTCCGTAGAAATCCCCATCGCTGCCTAAAATCAAACCGGTGGGATCGGTTCCATGCGTAAAGTCAAATTGATAAACCACACTGAAGCCGCTTGAGCTGATCTTGTAGATGGTCCCGCATCCATCGCCGTCATCGCAGCTGGCTAGTCCACCCTCTGTTGTCGTCCCGTAGAAACTGCCATTCAACCCCTCCACCACTCCCGCCGTTGGATACGCCCCATCGTTGCCGGCGGTAAAACTATAAAGAGTCGTCGGCACCCCCTGGGGCGTTATCTTAAAGACCGTCCCAAAGCCGCTGGCCCCACCTCGAAGCGTGGTGCCGTAAAGGGTGCCATCCGTCCCCAGAGTCAACCCGCTTTGCGGTGCGCTTCCATCGCTCCCACCCGTAAATCTGTACAGCGTCTCCAGGCTCCCCGCCGGCGTCACCTTGAACACCGCCCCGCAGCAAACTCCGTTGTCCACGCCCCCGCTCCCCGCGGTCGTGTACAGGTTTCCATCCCGCCCCTGCGCCACCGCTCCTATATATGCCGGATACAACGGATCGTTGGCCGCGCTGCCAAAGTTGTACAGTACCGAAGGACTTTGCGGATGGCCAACTGAGGGCACAGCCGTGCGCTCTCCCTGGCGCTGGGCGAACGAAAGCGCCCCAACCCCAACCACCCACCACGCGATCAGACCTGCAGAAACAGCACGACTCACATGCCAAATCATGGGCAACCCACTTGTTTGAAGTCAGGAAAGATGTTGGGCCCGTCCGGCCTCGCCATCTCCTCACTTCTACATGCGGAAAACTCCACCCAAATCGGCTCACGCCCGCATCATTTTTCTTCACCTGCCGCCCCGGGCTACTCGGCCGAACTTAACAGTATCGGGCTGTCCGTCAATGTGATCTTCTGGCCCTCGTTCACTGGAGTAGTCTTGCCCCCCATATTCTCCATTCGATCGTAGCCGGCAGGAATCGTGTACTCTGTGCTTCCGTTCATCACTCCGTACCATACGAATAATCCGTGGGCGTATTGCGAGCTGGTATGGGCGCAGTTGTAGATGTTGGATCCCGCGGGCGTCTGAACACAGCTGCCGGAAAACAATACTCCCTGCAGCCAGGTGTAGATTTTCATCCATCCCGGACCCGTGGAACAGTAATAACCGGGGCTGGCCTGAAGGGAACACCAGTAATTATCCGGAGGATTGGAAGCCGCCCAGAGCACCGGCATGGTCGGGCCGGTCTTCGTGTCGTGCGCATATCCATCGTAGAAGAAGAAATTGAATCCATGAATTCCGGTTGATGCCATCGACAAAAGATACCTGGGAAACCAGCTGGCGGTGTCGGACCAATTGGCTGGCGGCTTGGCTTCCTTCCATCCACCTTCGGTGATGTATATTTTTTTGTTCGCCGCAGCCGGAACCTGTGCGATCTCACGGTAGTCACTGGCGTACTGGCCGACAACGTTTTCGGGAGGAAGCGAGCCGGCGACATAGCCGTGATAGTTGATGAAGTCGGCGAGCTGAGCGGGAGAGTTCACCGGATTCACATTTGCAGTTGCATTCAGGTACTGAATGTCCAGCGGGTTGCCGCCGTCGTCGAGCGCGACGGTCAGGATTTGCGCCTGGGAGTTGATGGCTGTTTTCTTGCATCCCGGCCCCCTGCCCCTGATAATGCATCTCTCGTCCTGCATCATACGGTCGAGCTGCTTGTAGCTGCCGCACCACTGCGGCCCATTCACCACATACTCGTTGCCGCTCTCCCAGAAAGTGATGTCGGCATAGCCGTTGGGATCCGCCAGGTGCTTGGTGTGCACATGATTGGCCAGAGCGGCGATGAAATTCTTCCACGTCGTATTGCTGCCGGATCCGTCGCCATTCAGGTCGGAGGGCGGGTAACAACCGTTGACGCCCGTTCCAGCGTCACAGGTACAGTTCCTGGTGCCACTGTCGTCGGTTGTGTAGCCGACTGAGGAAGCGATGAAGCTCGGAGTTCCGTAGGGGGTGAACATGACCTTCACTTTGGCTGCCGCTGCTGCCTCCATGAATGCATCCACCAGATCGAAGTGAAACGTCTCGCGCCCCGTCTGGATCTCGCTCCAGTTCATGGAACGAGTTTCTCCGCCCACATAGCCGGTGGCGTCCATGGACCTCCAGGCATCGAACGGCACCTGTACCGGCCACGATGTCAGGTGGTTGGTGTGCAAACCCATTAAGGGCGGTTTGGTCTGGGCAACGCTGCTAAGAATGAGAACTGAGAAAAGAACAACGCACAGCAAACACTTCTTCATCCAATTTTCTCCCCTGCTCCGCCAGTGCAGACCCTGCGCGACGGATGAAATTTGGTTTTGTCAACCGCTCGGCCTGAGCCGGTTCATGCCTGCCACGTGGACGTGGCGGGGCAAGACCGCTCAATGCGAATCATGCGAGAATCGGTATCGTTCGTTCCGGACAAAGCCAGCAGAGGAAAAATAGCCCGCTTTTGTGATCGCGGTTTGACTTCTGCTAACTGCTGTAATTAATGTTTGGCGGGATTACCCTAGCTTGGGTATTTCGCCTCGTCCGCAAATCGCCATTCGTCTGAATGGGGCGACTGCGGCCTGTTTTGCGCTTTTGGAGCCTCAAGCGCGCTTCACCAGAAGTTTTACCATCTTGGCCCGGTAAAGGCCAGTACTTATTCTTGCTCTCGATCACTTCCGTCATCAGGTGTATCCAACGCCTTTGCAAACGACGAACGACCACCGCGTACAAGCTTTTGCTGACGGCTGATGGCCGATGGCTGTTTTTCAATGACCCGCTGACTCAATGATTCAATGACTCAATGACCAACGAACCCTCTGCGAACGACGAACGGCTAACGACGCACGACGCCCTTCGTGACGGCTGACGACCGATGACCGACGACCAACGACGCTTTTACGAACGGCGAACGATGAACGACGAACGACGAACGAAGTACGACGCCTTTCCCGACGACCGACGACTGGTGTTTGTTAACCGATGAACCGATGATTCAATCCCTCAATCACTCAATCGCTCAATCCCCCGATTCCCATTGACATCCCCTCCTTCCACTGCTATGTTTCCCCCCAAATGGGATAGGGGATCCTGCCATAGCGTTCCATACCAAGCGACCTACTTTCAAAACTACTTCGCCAACAACCCGAGTCAGTCTCCAAGCGGCCCGGACGCCGGCGAGGGAGACGAGTAAAAAACACGGAAGGAGCAATAGTGGGCGTCGGGCGCAGGCCCCGCGCCCTCATCTGGACTGACCGACCGCCTAGTGGTAAAGTTGATCTCGGCGCTCGCGGAGGTACCTAGTGCGGCAAACCCAGGCCAGGAGACGAACGCCGCTGCTGTTGGTGTTCATGATGTTGGCCCTCCTTAGCTCTGCTCTGGCCGGTCAGTACAGAATTTTACACGCCTTTGGAACTGGCGAGGACGGGGCTGGCGTATGGGGAAGCCTCGCTATCGACGAACACGGTAACCTGTACGGCACAACCGAAGGCGGTGGAGGCACCTGCTGCGGCATAGCCTTCCAACTGACCCCCCAGCCTGACGGCCGCTGGACCGAAAATATACTCTACGACTTCAATTGCAAAGTAGGGGGATGCCAGCCCTTCGCAGGCCTCGTAGCCGACCCGGCGGGCAACCTCTACGGCATGGCAAATACCGACGTTTTCGAGCTCACACCCGGCCAAAGCGGCTGGACCATTAGCGTCCTGAACGATCAGCAAGGCGGGACCGAGAGCCTGCTTCTCGATCAGGCAGGCAATCTCTATGCCTCGCTGGGTGCCGGGGAATACAACCAAGGCGCCATCAGCGAACTGGTCAAGGACCAGAATTGGACCGAAAACTGGTTATACAGCTTCTGTTCCGAGAACAGCCGCCAGCGCCGCTGCATGGACGGCACCGACGCCCTCTCCGCGCTGACCTGGGGCCCCGACGGAGCACTCTATGGCACAACAAAGCACGGCGGCAACCCTCAATACAACTCTCCCAACTGCGGCATCATAGGCTGTGGCGTGGTCTACCAGCTCAGCCCACAGGCGGACGGCACCTGGAAAGAAAACGTCCTGCACTCCTTCCCGGCATTCGAGAGCGACGGCTACACCCTGTTCGACAGTGTAATCCTGGACAAATCCGGCAACGTCTACGGCGCAACCGCCCAGGGCGGCACGAAGAACTGCGGCTCGATCTTCAAGCTGACGCACGAAGTCACCGGCTGGAAAGAGACAATCCTGCACGAGTGCGGTTCCAACAACCTTATCTTCGACGCCAACGGCAATCTTTGGGGCACGACCCCGGGCGGCGGTAAATATGGGTACGGTACAGTGTTCGAACTCTCGCCGCAGAAAAGTGGTAAATGGAAATACACAGTCGTGCACCAGTTCAACGGCGCCGACGGTGCCTCTCCCAACGCCGCCGTCACCTTTGACGAGCAGGGCAACCTGTACGGAACAACAGTTTTGGGTGGCCCCGGCAACAGCGTCGGCGTGGTCTTCGAAATCACCACCACCCCCTCACCCCAGTGAACCCCGCGTAGCGCAGTCGCCCTCGCCCGCGGACTTTGCAACGAACCCCATCGGGAGGGCACGACTTCAGTCGTGCCGTAATAGCCCCACATCCATTGTCATTCCGAGGGGCTTTAGCCCCGAGGAATCGGCTGTTCGCGACATTTGACTGAACCAAACGGTCGCCGCGTTGGCGATGAAATTCGATCCAAACCATGACGTCATCGCGAACGTCCGCGTTCTGTTCCGCGGACGGTTTGAGAACCGGCCCTGAGTGAGCGAGGAGCGAAGCGACGATGCGACCGAATGGGGATCCGGCGCGCAGCACGGCGAACCACGTGGGGCGGACACTCCTGTCCGCCGCCGTTGCCTTTGGGTTCGCGCAACCAACCCCATCGGGAGGGCACAGCCTCAGCTGTACCGTAGTGGCAGAAGACTAATCGGGAGGGCACAGCTTCAGCTGTGCCGTTAAAGGTGTCAAAAGGCGCGGCTTCAGCCGCTGAGGGAGTT